>BNTS01000004.1 GCA_025996775.1 Bacteroidia bacterium
GAAAATAGCGGTCATGCGACACAACTATGAGCGTGCCATGATATTCATTCATCGCAGCGGTTAAAATCTCTATGTTCTGAATGTCGAGATTGTTGGTTGGCTCGTCTAAAATAATCATGTCGGGCGCATGGTTGCTTATTGTCAGGCAACAAAGCATTAAGCGCATTTTCTCACCGCCGCTGAGGGTATGGCAGGGCTTGTCCCAATA
Source organism: Bacteroidia bacterium (assembly GCA_025996775.1). Lineage (GTDB taxonomy): Bacteria > Bacteroidota > Bacteroidia > Bacteroidales > Tannerellaceae > DFXE01. The sequence goes on from BNTS01000004.1 coordinate 209, forward strand.
CCCCATTGTGAATAGGAAGCGATTCAGCCGAATCTTTACTTCGTGTTCCTGCAATTCGGAATGATTAAATTGCTGCGCCTGCTCATAAACATTCAATTGATTATTTATCAATGAATAATTTTGGTCAATATATACCGCTTTGTTGTTTGTACTACTTACCATGCCGGATTTTGACGGAATATCCCCTAAAATCAGTTTTATTAACGTTGTTTTTCCGGAACCGTTCTGTCCTTTCAATGCAATTCGTTCTCCACTGGTAATTTGAAAATTCAGAGCCTGTTTCCAAAGCCGATTTTCGCCATATCCATGATTCAGATTCATTGCAGAGATTAGTATTTTGCCTTTGTGGAGCATTGAGTTGTCGAAGCCGAACTTCATTTTGTCCATACTTGGCAACTCTTTTCGCAATTCGCTTAGCTCTTGTGTAATCGCACCCATTTTTTCGGCATGAACCCCTTTCATGCGGGAAGCGCTGTTCTCGGCATCGTTTTTCAACTTATCCATCATCGCCTTTCCTGTACCTTCTTTCTTCTGCTGCTGTTTTCCCCGCGTCTCCTGTTTTTGTTTTCGTTCGGCGGCTTCACGTGCCACTTCTTTGGCTTTCCGTAAGGCTTTTTCTTTGTTACGCACGTCTTGATTCAAGGCATTGCTTTCAATCTGTTTTTGCGAGGCATAAAAATCGTAATTTCCGCCATACAGGGTTATTCCGCGTTTACTTAATTCATAAATGGAATCAAATTGATTAAGCAATGTACGGTCATGGCTCACCGCTATCATTGTGCTTGAATTTGAGTGAATAAAATCATACAGCCGTTGTCTTGCCCATGTATCCAAATGATTGCTTGGCTCGTCCAACAGCACTATTCCGGGTTGGTGAATGGAAATTCCGGCAAGGAAAACTTTCGTTTTTTCTCCACCACTCAGGGTTGTCATGGGCTGTGTCAAAGCAAAACCATCGAGTTTCCAATAAGACAATGCGTCATGGCAACGCTCTTCGATAGTCCAGTCATCATTCAGCACCGTCAAGTTGGTTTCCGTTACGTTGCCGGCAAGAATTTCGATTAAGGCTTTCAATTTATCCTCAATCCGAAGCGCCTGTGCAATGGTGAGGTCGTTAAACTGCCCGAAAATTTGTGGGATATAATAGGGCTTTGAATCGGTTGAAACAAGTCCGCCGGAAGGTTGCAAAACGCCTGCAATGATTTTCAGCAGCGTGGATTTTCCTGAGCCGTTATTGCCAATCAGAGCAATTTTATTTTGTGCATTGACAGTGAGATTTATGTTGTCGAACAATAAATCCTTGTCGGAGTGTATGTATGTGATATGTTGAAGTGTAACCATGTCCGTAACCGTGCGGCTTGTTTGAATGTTTATCCCGGATGCCTGTAACAGCCTGATTCCGACGTTACTTTTCCCGTTTTTCATCCGGCAAAGATAATCATTTCCGGCTGTAACGGCAAAAAATCCGCAAATCGGATTCAAATGTACCGGAATACAATATTTTGCGTAACGAAGATTGGGTAGTTATGAACTTTTATCTTCTATTTTAGCGTAAATTTTGCCTTTGCGGGTAAATGCCTGATTGATTGCCGAATCGAGAAAAGTAAATTGATAAGCGGCTTTCAGAATGCCTTGTTGCCAGCAAGTCTGGTCTATGGCGAAACTGCCGCCCGTACAGGGAAACACGCGGTCGCCGTCAGGCTCGGGACTTATCAACTGTATAAGCGGGAAGCAACGGTTTTTGATTATTTGGATATGCATCGTTGTATAAGCTCCGCCGTACATATCGGTGTAGCAGGTTACGGTGTCGTGTCCCGAACGCTCGGCTTGAGTATGCCAGAGCGTGTCGGGCGTTTGCGGGTCGTTGGTGGTCATTGTGTAGTAATAATGCGTGGTATCGACTAATTGGTAATAGGCGGTCAGGGAGTCTTCGATAATCCGCCCGTCGGTGTCGTGCATGGCTTCGGTTCCAGGAGGACACCAGCCGTCGCAAACCAACTGCCCGAATTGGTTCTTGAAAATCCATTCGCCGTAACTCCATTTTTCACTGAATGAAAAATCGCCGTCCAAATGGCTTGCCCACCGGACAGGGATTGCTGCCGTCTGCCTGTGCCTGCCTGTTGTTATACATCCTGTAAACAGGAGGGCTGTGAGCAATATCAACCCTGTTTTTACCGTTTTATTTTTTTGTTCCATATATTTGCTTTTATGTCCTTTTGTAAGGCAACCAGCGGGGGGTATCATTCAATCTGTTTCCCTGTCCTCCTTTTCATTCAATTTGCTTTCCATCCGAGCGGAAATAATTTTCAGCGTATCAAAGTAGTTTTTCTGTTTTTTGTAATATCTTGAATCATCGCCGTTTGTAAAAAACATTACCCTCTCTTTGGTGGTAAGCATAAATTCTTCGTCTGCTTCGTCATCGCGCAGGTTGCCCGGTTTTATTTTCCGGAATGTGCTTATATCACACATTGTTATCAATCTGTCCCATAAGCCGGTGGGTGTTTTTTCCGAAACTTCGTTTGTTGTATAATGGTCGGCGTCACTATAAATCGAAACGGCAAAATGTATTGAGTCCGGCTCAATTACCAAACTTTTTTCAGTTTCCCCATCAGGACTGCAGTGATACGATATCGTCGTAATTCCATCATTGTCTGACTGATTGCTACATCCGTTCGCAATAAAAAGTAGCGCGACCGTACATAAAAACCAGTATATCAGACCAGAGTAATACACAAATCTACCATAAGTTGTATTCCAGTTAAAATACGTCCTGAAAATACCTCCTGCACTTTTGTTAATCTTCTCAAAATCGGGGCACAATATTCCTTTTTCAATCATCATCATTCTGATTATCAACATAGAAAGAACGATATGCACTATGATTAAAAAGGAAAATTTATCCATAATTCTGTTTCTATTTTTTCACCCTTTCGGGCGGTTGATAGTTTTAAATTTTATTATCGATAAAACTCATAAATTACAAACCAGAGAATGCCCGCAATAACGTTCCGCCTGTATATGATGCCCGCTACTGCGGGCGCAGCATATACAGTCCTGTTATGTGCAGTTGTGCCGAACACCATTATTTTATTTCCTTATATTTTTTTAGGCCATTTTATTGATTTTATTATTATTAATACAGTTATTATTAATTCAATAACACCATATATTATATAATATGCCCATTTTTCCCCTACCATGTTTCCAATATTTACCAATGTAAATAGTATTCCTCCAATAATGTTTATCCATTTTATTATTATCATTTTTATAAATAAATTTGCCATAATCATTAATGCCGGTAAAGCCATTAATATGCCAGCAACCATTAAGGAAATTTGATTAACGGGAAACGGCCCCATAAAACCATCCATCACTTCTTTTATGTGATTTGGTCTAAAAAAAGTAAAGATATCACAATAAATATATAATAACATTAAAGCCGTCCATAAACCAATTAATATCGTCCGGGTATTTAATTTTACATCATCATATTCCGTCTTTTGTTTGTTTTTATTGTCCATTTTGATTTCCTTTTAACCATTTTGTTCATTTTTGTCCATAATTTTTATATTGTTAAGCCTTTTTCCAGTAAATTTTTTATTCCATTATTTTACCAACCAGTTTATGCGCCGTATTTTTTGCTTTATATTGCATTTTTCTTATATTCGTTCATTTTTTCCTCCATTTATTGCTTATACAATTATTCATTATATTTGTCAACCATTATTTTATATAATATTCACACAAATTTCAAAAAATATGGCGTATAACTTGCTTATACTCGCCATAAAACTGCCTATATCCTTCCGAGTTGGTGGTATATACGCCATAAAATGAGGTTCTATTTTTTTAACGGTTTCATAACGTATCAAATGGCGAAACGATATTTTGAATGTTTTTTGTGCTTACATGCGTATAAATTTCAGTAGTTTTGCAACTCTTGTGTCCCAATAGCTCCTGAATGTACCGTAAATCCGCACAGAACATCCGCCATCTGCGCCTTGCCTGCAAACTCTTTACTCCGGGGACGGTTTGCTGTTATCCCGTTTCTAATTCTTGACTTCATATTGCAATATTTCAAATTAATGAAGTGTAAAGATATGACATTTTGCACAAAATCAGTATAAGACATCCCGTAAATCCAGGGTCAACGCATTAAAATTTGAGTAATTGAATTAAATACTCTTTGTTCCATCCGGCTTTGAGACGTTTTGAGCGGAGGCTTTCTTTTCAGGGCTCCTTTTTTTAAGAGATTTAAGACGATTTTACGTATGATAGCAAAATTTTCAGCTGCATGTTTCGTTCGTTTTCGTTGTTCGTCTTCCCTGAAAACCATGTCTAAAGTCCAATGCAAAGAATTTTCTACTCCCCAATGGCTTCTGATGTATTGATTAAAAGGCTGGGATGTATCTAAGCTGCTAATGTAAAAACGTTCTTCGGCAGTTACTTTTTCTCCAATTTCCCTTGTAGCTGTAATTTTTATTACGGATTGCAAACCTTTCCAACGATTCTCAAAATCTACTACCAGCCCTTTCTCAAAGACTTCGCAACGGCGTGTTTCTATACGTCCGTGCTCTTTATCCATTTCGGTATAATCGAATGCAGGCTGGTTACGGCTACAAGTAGCTTCTACTTCTTCCCTCAAAGCCTTTTGATTGTCTTTTACCACCAGGATATAATCCGCTTCCCTGCCGATAATCTTCGCGGCAATAGCGGTTTGTGTCCCCCATGGCATCTATCGTAACATGTAACTATACAACGTTGCATTTTATCGAAATTTTTCTACCTTTGCACCTTGAATGAGGTCATTTAGCCTCACGTATTAAATGAGAAAGCAAAATGCAGCGCTTTTCAGCGTTATAATAAGTAGAAACACTATTTTTAGCCATTGGGCTGGGGAATGGGAAATTCCCGATTGAAGTTTCAGCCAACCTATCATTGCGGGCTTGACCCGCAATCCCCTTAAAGTTCGCATTATTTTTAATTTCTAAAAACGTATTAAATGAACAAATTTTTTATGTTCATAATGTCGTTGTGTACGGCATTATGTTCGATGGGCGCGTATGCCCAAGAAACGGTTCGGCAAGTCCTGTCTATTGACGAAATGTTTGCGCTTGCCGACCAAAACAGTAAATCGTTGCGTCATCATTCTACCGGTATCAATGAAGCGCACGAGGCCGTAAATGTCGCTAAAAATGCACGTCTGCCCAATATTGACGCCTCTTTGTCGTTCAGCTATTTGGGCGATGGCTATCTGACCGACCGTGATTTTTCCAATGGAATGAATGCCCCGATACCTCACTATGGAAATAATTTCGCCTTGGAAGTATCGCAAGTGATTTATTCCGGTGGCGCTATCTCTTCCGGAATTGAAATCGCCAAGTTGCAGGAAGAAAATGCCCGGTTGGGTTTGGATGCAAGTCGTAATAATATTCGCTTTCAATTAGTGGGCTATTATCTTGATTTATTCAAACAGCAAAACTTACTTCAAGTGTATGAAAAGAATATCGAACAAACCAAGCAAGTCTTGAAAGATATTCAGGCAAAAGGCAACGAAGGCATTGTTCTGAAAAACGACATTACGAGATACGAATTGTTATTGGCAAATCTCGAACTTGCCCGTACTCAAATCCAAAATACGCTGACCATCTTGAATAACAACCTGATAACTACGCTGGGATTACCGGCAAATGTAAGAATATCGCCGGATAAAGAACTTCTTTCGCAGGTTTTACCAATTGAAAATGAAACGTATTGGACAAATACAGCCGACTTAAATTCGCCTGATTTGAAACGCTTGTCTTTGGCGATGGAAATCAATCAGCATCAGGATAAAATCATTAAATCGGAGCGATTACCGAAATTGGCTTTGCTTGCCGGAAACCATTTGGACGGACCAATTACAATAGAAGTTCCGCCCATCAATAAGAATCTGAATTATTGGTATGCCGGAATTGGGGTGAGGTATAAAGTGTCTTCGTTGTACGAAACAAAAAAATCCCTCAACCGCAGCAAATTCACGATTCAACGCACCAAAGAACAATACGACGATGCCAAAGAGCAAACCGAACTGGCAATAAAAGCGGACTATATCAAGTATTTGGAAACTTACGAACAGCTGAATACACAGCAAAAAAGCGTTGAACTTGCCAATCAAAATTATGCCGTAGTCAGCAACCGCTACAAAAACGATATGGCGCTGATTACCGACATGCTTGATGCAAGCAATGCCAAGCTGTCGGCTGAAACTCAACTTTCTAATGCTCAAATAAATATCATATTCAATTATTTCAAACTTCTTTATATTTCAGGAACACTTTAATCAATTACGAATTAAAAAATACGAATTGTCAATTATTAATTAAAATATTATCATGAACAGGAAAAATAAAAAACTCGTCATCAATATTATTGTTATTGCGCTTATCCTTTGCGGAATAGCGTGGATTGCCTCACTCTTTGTGCACGTGGGCGGTGAATACACCAATAATGCTTATGTCAACCGTGACATGGTGGTCATGTCAAGCCGCGTGCAAGGTTTTGTGAAAAAGATTTACTTTGATGAATTTCAGCAAGTGCACAAAGGCGACACATTGGCAGTAATTGAAGATGCCGAATTTCGTCTGCGTGTGGCGCAAGCCGAAGCCGATTATCAAAATGCCTTGTCGGGAAAATCGGCGATGACAACCACTATTCACACCACTCAAAACAATCTTTCCGTATCCGATGCAGGGATTGAAGAAATGCGGATTTTACTTCAAAATGCGGAAAAAGATTATTTGCGTTATCAAAAATTATTGGCAGAAGCGGCTGTTACCCAACAACAATACGATGGCGTCAAAACAAATTACGATGCGATGCGTGCCAAATATGAAATGTTGGTACGCCAAAAACAATCGACCAATCTTGTCAAAGCTGAACAGACACAACGTTTAGACCAAACGGAATCGGGTATAAAAATAGCCGAAGCCGCTTTGGAATTAGCCAAACTGAATCTGTCCTATACGGTTATCCTTACGCCTTGCGACGGAAAGACAGGGCGTAAAACCATTCAGGAGGGCGAATTGGTAATGCCGGGCAAGCACCTGCTTGCAGTGGTCAGCGACGAAAACAAATGGGTCATTGCGAATTTCAGGGAAACGCAAATGCAGCACATTCAGGTGGGCAGTAAAGTTTCGATTGAAATAGATGCCTTTCCCTCGTGCAAATTTGAAGGCGTTGTCGCTTCTATTTCCAATGCTTCGGGTGCACAGTATTCGCCCGCTTCGCCCGACCATTCCGTAGGTAATTTTGTAAAAGTCGAACAGCGCATTCCGGTAAAAATTCTTTTTACGGAAAATAACGATGCGGCTATTCTTACACAATTGACTTCGGGAATGAATGTTGAATGTAAGGTGAAATACTGATTATGGCATACGAACAAAACGCACCGTTTCGTTTTATGTCGTTCAAGGAATGGGTACCTGACGGCATTCGCTTTTGGATTTACATGCTGTTTTTGGCGTGTTTCCAATTTTCCAACGGCATGTATTTTACCGCCATGAGCCAAATGGAGGGCAGCCTCGCCATTACGCCGAATGATGTAAAAATGATGAGCCACGCCATGCTGATTGGCTTAACGATGTATTTTCCGGTGGCGTTCCGTCTGAAATTCCGCTTTACCAACCGCACTTGCCTTATAACGGCTGCACTTGTGCTGATTGGATGCAATCTTATTGTGCCATACGTTCATTCAACGCCTTTGCTTGTGTTGCTTTGTTTTATAGCCGGATTTGCACGATTGTTCGGCACTTTCGAGTGTTTTTCGTCCGTTTTGCCCAAGGTGGCACCCACGTACAATTACGCGGTATTTCTCTCGTTAGTGTTTTTCGTGGTACTTGGCGTGATTCATCTTTTTGATATTGCAAGTACTTACATTATTTACTTCTATAATTGGCGTTACGTGCATCTTTTAGCCATTGGCTTGTTGTTGCTCGTCATTCTGTGCGCATACATGCTGATGCGCCCTTTCCGTCCGATGCCGAAAATGCCGCTCTACGGCGTTGATTGGCTGGGAATGGTGCTGTGTAGTACGTTTATCCTTTCGCTGATTTTCGTGGTGCAATACGGCAATCAACTGAATTGGTTGGATTCGGCGTACATTCGCGTGGCGCTCGGATCGGCTACGCTGGCATTGGCGTTCAGTGTTTGGAGAATGTTCAACGTGCGACACCCATTTTTGGAAGTGGATGCATTCAAAACAAAAAATCTGCTTAATTTACTTGTGATATTTTTGCTGATGGGTATTCTGCTTACGACAAAAACGGTCTTGCAGAATACGTTTACGGGCGCAATCCTTCATTTCGACGCGCTGAATACGGTTTCACTCAAATGGTTTGAATTTATCGGAATGGCGTTGGGCGCCATCTTCTCGTGGTTTGCAATTTCCCGTTTGAAATGGCATAAAAAACTCGTTACATTTATCGGTATGTCGTTTATCGTGTACTACACCGTGATGATGTATTTTTTGATGTCGCCCGCCACCAATATCGAAAAACTTTACCTGCCGCTTGTTTGCTGCGGTTTCGGGCAGGTCGTTATTTTTATTACGCTAACAGTCTATGCGCAAGCTACCGCTCGTTTCAGGAACTATTTTCAAGTCATTTGCATATTGGGCTTTATCCGCACGGGCATAGCTTCACCTATCGGAGATGCGATTTATTCCCGCGCCATGAGTGGCGTGTTATCGAAAAATTTGGCTTTGCTCGGCGAAAATGCTGCACAATCCAATTTGCCAATGGTAAATACCTTGCAAGAATTGTTTGGATACAGCGTGATTTTGGGTGCGATTACTTTAATTGCCATTGCTGCATCGCGTTTCAAAAAACATATAGGAATGCCCATACCTACTTTTGTGCGGATGTACAGGGTAGTAATGAGGCGGTAACGTATTTGTTTTTGTTTTAAAACAGAGATTAGTCGGCTACCTTGAAGCGAACTCTCAGTCGGCCGGCTTCGTAGTCGCAGTTTAGGAGTTGGAAGGTGCCGATTTCAGAGGTGTTGCTTACGTGGTCGCCTATGCAGGCACAAGCGTCGTAGTCGCCTACGCGCACGATGCGCGTGGTTTCGCTGGCATGGTCGGGGAGTTTGCTCAGGTCTACTATGCCGGCGGCTTCATCGCGGGTCAGGAAGTCTATCGTTACGGGCAGGTGGAGGTTTATGACCTCATTCACTTTCCGCTCTACCTCTGCTAATTGCTCTGCTGTGGGTTCTTCGGGCAAGAAATAATCGCATTTACTCTTTTTGCGCTCGATGTGAGCGTTACGTGAACGTCCGCATCCGAAGGTGCGTACCATCGTTTGGTTCAGTATATGCTCCGCCGTATGCATCGCCGGGTTGGTATACTCCTTGTTAGCCTTGTTTAATGTTGTTGTGTCTATCATATCGTTATTCCATTAAATGATTTTCCAGTATTTGATTGACGGAGAAATTATCGAGACGGAGGTAGTAAGCGGCAGTGTCGGCAATAGCGGCTAAAGGGATGAGGCCGATTAGTTCGCTGCCTACAATAGGGACGCCATAACGTAGGGCTTCTACTTTTACCAATTCGAAAACGCGGTAAACAGAGGTTTGGGTATAATCGGTCAGGTTCATGGATACTTGTACGATGCCTTGTTTTTCCAAGGCAACGCCCATCGCCTTGCAATAGCGAAGGCCTCCGCCTATGAACCGCACCTTGCGGGCAATGCTGCCGGCAATGGCCAGATTGTTTGTTCCCAGATTGACATTAAAGGCAATCAAGGGATTGCGAGCGCCAATAGTAACGGCGCCGGCCGTGGGATGCTTGTGTAGGGGGCCGTAGTCGGGCTTCCATTCAGGTAAGAGAAACTTTGCCTCTAAACCTTCAAAACCACCTTTACGAACACTTGCCAAGTTCTCTCGATGGGAAGCGGAAGCAGATTTTTCATAAAGGAAGACAGGCAGGTCATAGAGATTGGCAACCTCTTCGGCTACTTCTTTCGATAGTGCGACAGCCTCGTCCATCGTACAGTCTTTGATAGGGATAAAGGGAACTACATCGACAGCACCCATACGTGGATGCACGCCGGAATGTTGGTTAAGGTCTATCAGGTTAACAGCTACACCGATGGCCTCTACAACAGCAGCCTTCAAGGCCTGCGGTTCACCGATGGCAGTGATTACCATCCGGTTGTGATCAACATCACCGCTGTAGTCTAAAAGCGTAACGCCTCCCTTATTACGGAAGGCGTTCGCTATTTGTTCTATTATTTCAGAGTTACGTCCTTCACTGAAGTTTGGGACGCATTCCATCAATTTATTCATTCAAAAAAGATTATTTTGCAGTTTGCAAAGCAGCTTTCTTTACTATTCTTCTCTTTTGTATTTCGTATGCGATAGGAGCAGCTACAAACAAAGAAGAATAGGTACCCACAATCACACCTAACAGGATGGCAAACGTAAAGCTGCGGATGGTGCTTCCACCAAGTGCAAAGATACAAAGCACAACCAACAAGGTAGAGAAAGAGGTATTAAAGGTACGCGACAAGGTAGAGTTCAAGGCATCATTGATAACCTGGTATCTGTCTCGTTTGGGATACAGTCCGATGGTCTCTCGAATACGGTCGAACACCACAACGGTATCGTTAATAGAGTACCCGATGACCGTCAATATTGCCGCTATAAACGTCTGGTCAACCTCCATGGAGAATGGCAAGATTTTCCATAACAACGCATAGAAGGCGATAACGCACACAGCAACCGTGAGAACCGACATGAATGTACCGATAGAGAATGCAATATCCCTAAACCGCAACAATATGTAGAGGGCCATAAATATCATGGCGACAACCACGGCTATATAAGCGCTGTTTTTGATATCGTCTGCCATACTGGGTCCCACCTTCTGCGAGCTTTGAACAAACTGCGAGGAGAATTGTTCCAGTGAAGTTCCGGCGGGAAGCAGTGTCTGCAAACCGTCATACAGTTTGCCTTCAATTTCTTGATCCACACCCGGGTCGTTGCTTTCTATCTTATAGTTGGTAGAGATACGCACCTGGTTAGAGGCACCGATGGTAATTACACTAACGGCTCCATCTAAATGTTCATCCAATAGATTTGTTACATCTTCGGTACTAACAGGCTGTTGGAAACGAACGATATAGTTACGTCCACCGGTAAAATCGATACCCGTGTTCAGGCCTACTGTAAACAAGGCTACTGCGCCCAAGACAATAACAACTACCGGTATGAGATAACCTACCTTGCGAGCTCCAAGGAAATTAAATTTCGGATCAACCAAGAAATTCTTGGTAAGCGATGTAGTAAATGTCAGATGTTTAATCTTGTCTTTAGCCAGAAGTGCTTCGTAAACAATACGGGTTAAGAATACAGCCGTAAGGAATGAAGCCAACAAACCGATAATCATCGTCGTGGCAAAACCACGGATAGGTCCTGTTCCGAACCAGAACAATACGATACCTGTAATAATAGAGGTAAGGTTGGAGTCGAAGATCGCGGAGAAGGCCCGGCTATATCCATCGGAAATAGCTTTCGACAGACCCTTTCCGGCTCTGAGTTCCTCCTTTATACGTTCATAGATAAGCACATTTGCGTCGATGGCCATAGCCAGCGTCAACACCATACCGGCAATACCAGGCAGTGTAAGTACCGCCTGAAACGACGCCAATACACCCATTGTGAAAAATATATTAATAACCAAGGCGCTGTTGGCAATCATACCCGGAAGGAATCCGTAAACTACGCACATATAAACCATCAACACCACAAGGGCTAATATAAAGGAAAGCACACCTGCAGTGATAGCCTCTTGTCCCAGAGAAGGACCTACCACATCTTCTTGAACGATATTGATAGAAGCGGCCATCTTACCTGATTTCAACACGTTGGCTAAGTCTTTTGCCTCTTCAGGCGTAAAGTGACCGGTGATTTGCGAACGTCCACCGGTGATTTCATCATTCACACGAGGAGCAGAATACACCATATTATCCAATACGATTGCTACAGATTTGCCAATATTGTCTTTGGTCAAACGCGCCCATGCTTTTGCACCTTCAGCATTCATCGTCATACTGACTTCCTGTTCATTTTGGCGACCCATTTGCTGTTGGGCAAAGTCAGCCGAAGCATCGGTTACCACATCGCCTCCCAGCGCCGGAGATCCGTCGCGGTTGGTTACCTTGATAGCATATAGCTCGTATAATTGATTTTCCTCATCTGAAGGTTTCACACCCCATTTGAGCGATAAATTACGTGGTAACAGATCTTTTACAGCCTTTAGGCTAAAGAACTCGTCCAATCTTGCCATATCAATAGAGCGAGCATAACCGACTACAGCGCCAGGTGCGAGTTGTCCGTTATACTGATTAATATTGAGGCGTCCAAACAAAGGATGTTCTTTTGTAAACTCTTCTAAAGTCTGAGTCTGGTCAAGTGCGGTGGTGTCTCCTAATTGGGCTAATAGCGAATCAGCTTGATTGGCAACCGGATTTTCAAGAGCAGCAGCCAATTGGTCTGCAGTCTCGGCATTTGCCGGGGCAGGATGATCCATATAAAGCGAATCGCCCGGTTCCTCAACAACCGACAACTTGTTTCCCATGCTTGCCAGCAGATTGTCTACAGCTATCAGTTGCTGGTAGATATCTGCCAGATCGTAGGTTTCCCAAAATTCCAGGTTAGCGCTTCCTTGCAGCAAGCGGCGAACACGTTCCGGCTCTTTCACACCCGGAAGTTCCACCAGGATGCGGCCTGTTGTCTCCAAACGTTGAATATTGGGCGAAACAACACCGAAACGGTCGATACGCGTACGCAATACATTAAATGAATTGTCGATTGCGCTCTTTAATTCACTCTTAAGAACAGCTATAACTTGCGCATCCGTGCTTTGCGTATTTATTTTTTCTCTTAACTCGATAGTACTGAAAATAGCGGACAAGCGAGCGCCGGGATCTAATTTCTTATACTCATCGGCGAATAGGTCAATGTAATCGCTTTGACTGGTTGCCTGACGAGCATGTGCCAACTCTAACGCCTTGTTGAAGTTTTCATCTTGGTTGTTGTCTGAAAGCGAACGAATCACATCGGCCACGTTCAATTCCAAAATAACATTCATACCACCCTTAAGGTCAAGGCCTAAGGTGACTTCCTGCTCACGGCATTCTTTTAAGGTATAACCTAAGTTAGGCCAGAATGATATACCAGGCCAAACTTTCTTAATAGATAAGGAGTCTAAATAAAAACTCTCTTTCACGGGGTCTCCTTGGGCATACTTGGCTGCTTTGCTGTTATAATGAGCCGTTACAAACGAGAACGACAGATAAAACAGACACACAAGTGTTAGCAATACCGAGAAAACCTTCACAAATCCTTTGTTTTGCATTTGTTCTTGTATTTATATTTATTACATTATTATTATTTTATTTTTCACAGGGTGCAAATATAGACTTTTTTTCTTTGAGAAAAAGAAAAACGAACCATAAAGTATCTAATTTAACCTCAGATAGCACCAAACAGGGTAGTGGTCGGAATATTTCACCTTGTCTACAGTGCAATTATAAGCCTCCATATTGGTTGAGTGCAGAATTTTATCTATCCTGAACCAGAAATAATTTTGATTATAGGTGGTACCGGGTCCATTACCTGTTTCGGCAAATGCGTCGAGCAACGAGCCTTGTATCTTACGATGCGCATACGAGATGGGGGTATCGTTAAAATCTCCGCATACCAACAGATAATCGCTTTTGTTTTTACTTATTTCGTCGGCTACCACACGAGCCTGTCTGGCACGTATAAGGAAGGCCGGACCCAGTTTTTGTTGAATCGTTCCCCTCAATCCGTCAAAAGTTTCAAGGTCTGCTCCTGTGACAAAGTCGGAATAGTGACCTTTGTCTTCCATCGTCAGCTTAAACGATTCCAGATGATTGTTTATAAGTGTCAGTGTTTTTCCATTTACATCTAAGCTGAAGATGGCCGATCCATTATATTCACTGGGGTATTTTATTTTTCTCGAGGTAATTATGGGGTATTTGGAATAGACTGCCACTCCATATTCAAGCTTCTTTTGTCTTACCACCGAAGAGTAGGGATACATACTCAACGCCTTATCCAGCTTTTTAGCAGTCAGGCGGTTTTCGCCCCGAGCAAAAACCAAGTATTCCTGCATACATACGATATCTGCTCCCGACTCAGCAATATACTGCACAATCTGATTAGGCTCTTCTTTGGTATGATCAGTATAGGCAAAGCTCATTACATTATATGTAAGTACCTTGATTACATTTTCTTTGGGCACGGAGGTTCGGAAATGGATGGGGAAATAATTACTTACAGGATTCCAGCAAAGAACCAGTGCGACTAAGCCTATAAGCATAAAGACCCTTTTGCGTATAAACATCCAATAGATGAAAAAAAGAAGGTTTAGCAAACAGATAAAAGGGAAGATAAGGCCTAAGTAGGAAAAGATCATCGCCGTCTCAGGCGGAACTCTGTCTGAATAGGCAGATACAAGTAGAAGCAACGCTGCCAAGATATTCGCCGTAACAACGAAATACAGGAATACATTCTTAGCTATTTTCGTTCCTTTCCTGCTCATTTCTTACTGGCGTCAAACAGTTTTTTCTTTTCATCGCCCGACAGACTGGTGTAACCGGACTGTTTCAGTTTATCCAATATCGCATCAATCTCGGCATTTTCAGCATTTTTGCGGGCATTGAAGTCATATTTCGTCTCGGCTCGCTTATAAGTAACACGCATCTTGGGTTTTCGCTTTCCCAGATTAGCAATTTTGTCTATCACCCGGTTCAAGGGAGCTGTCAGGTCTTTCCCCATCCGTATTCGTGAAGCAAACCATAACCCCAGAAGGGCGCCTCCAATGTGGGCAATATGACCTCCCGCATTGGTTGAAGTAATAGCTAACAAGTCGAGCACAAACACGCCCAATGCTAAGTAGATTAGCTTGATACGGCCGATAAAGAGCAGGCCTATTTCATAGTCTTTCTGATAGAACGAGACAGCAAAAACAATAGCCATCACTGAGGCAGAGGCGCCTATCAGCACACTGTCGGCAGTTAAAGCCCTGAAATACGGAAAAACATTATAGGCTACCATAAACAGAAACCCGCCGGCAATACCGCCCAAGATATAAAGTCCCCCCAACTGCCGGGGCGTAAAAAATTCAAGGAATATCTTGCCAAACCAATACAGCACAAGCACATTGAATAGAATATGCCAAAAACCGTAATGCGTGAACATATAGGTAATGATCGTCCATGGCTTATACATAAGCGCAACCGGAGACGAAGGCAACTCCAACCAGGGAAGTAACGAAAAATCAAGATTAAATAAAATGAGACATACCTCCAGCAAATGTATCACCAAAAATACCCCTACATTAATGCATATCAATTTCGTAAGAATATCCCCATAGCAGAATAGCTGTTTCAGCTTAATGAAAAACTCTTCCATCTTTCTTCTTCCAATAAAGCATCAATAGGTATCCGAATAGCATACCGCCCAAGTGAGCAAAATGGGCTACCGAATCACCGTTAACCTGAATTATCCCGGCAAACAACTCTATCAAGCCATAGCCTATTACCACATATTTGGCCTTTACCGGTATTGGGATAAACATTATATATAAAGGTATATTCGGGAACTTCATGCCAAAAGCGAGCAAGATGCCAAATACTGCCCCCGAGGCTCCTATCGTTACGAAATAATCCAGAAATTCTTTTTTACTGATAACTTCTGCACCGGTATTTACCATCTCAATGGGCGCAATAATAACGTCGCGCAGACTCCACAGCCAGGTAAGCTCCTGTACAAGTCCCGCACCAACGCCGGTTATCAAATAAAAAATGAGAAACCGTTTGGATCCCCATTCCATTTCCAGAATACGTCCGAACATGTAAATGGCAAACATATTGAAGAATAGATGAGTAATAGAATGTGTATCATGCATAAACATATACGATACAAACTGTATCGGATTGAAATGCACTGCGCCTGGAATATGCAGTCCCAAAAACTCTACCAAATCTATACCTATCCTTGGCAAAGTAATACTTGCCAACCAGAAAATCACATTAATAATCAGTAAGTTTCTCGTCACTACCGGGATAGAACTAAAGAAACCCGCATTCTGTCCATTCATCATACTTCATTGTTTTATGATGCAAAGGTATAACTTTTTTGTTTATTAGAAGTCGAGACATGACGGTTTTTATTGTAGAGACGCGATTAATCGCATCTCTACAAATTTTTGTTAAAAACCGAACAAATTGTCAGAGAAAAGGCCTTTTTTGTGTTACGAGAAATTCGGAGTTTCGACGAAATCGGCCAAAGTTAATGGATATGTAAAGCTTTTGTCAATATTTGGGAAAGATATTTTGAAAAGACGGCTTCTTTTGGGGAAATCATTTAGATGATTGCCGGACGTCATCAGCATAATTTGGAAATTTCATGCAGATCATTTTTAAAATCATCTAAATGATTTTTCAAAGAGATGAGGATAAAATGTGAATAACATTTAATATTAGTTATTATTTGGTTAATATTAATATCTGTTAAGATTTATAAGGCCCTTAAATCCCTTGAGTGCCTGAATGACGTTATGGCAGCCATTGAAAGGAAAATATAAATAATATAGCATTATTTCCGCTTTCAACTTTTAATTTTCAACTTTTAACTCGTATCTTCTATCTTTTTGTATTTACCAAACCCGCAAATCCTTGCGTTTTTCGTGTTAAAAGCCCAAATTCGCCTCAAAAATCGAAGAAAAAAAAGACCATTTTTTGACATTTTGATATTTTTGACCCTTAGTTTGCATTTTGATAATCTATAATATTCCTTGAAAATATTAATGAGTTATTTTTATTCAAGAAATTTTCCTCATATCTGCAAAGTTTATAACTTTACAGCATTTTTCGTATATATATATTATTAAAACAATTTTTAGCATCATGAACATTTCGCACATCGAGCACCTTGGTATCGCTGTTAAGAGCATTGAAGCCAGCCTGCCGTATTATGAAGGGGTATTAGGTTTAAAGTGTTACAACATTGAAGTAGTGGAAGACCAAAAGGTTAAAACAGCTTTCTTCAAAGTAGGCCAAACTAAAATCGAATTGCTGGAACCGACCAGCGAAGATAGTACTATCGCTAAGTTTATTGAAAAAAGAGGAGAAGGCATCCACCACTTGGCGTTTGCCGTTCCTGATGTTCAATCTGCTTTAGATGAAGCAGCCTCCAAAGGCGTTCAACTGATTGACAAAGCTCCGCGTGGCGGCGCCGAAGGTTTAAACATTGCTTTCATGCATCCTAAATACACAGGCGGAGTCCTAACTGAGCTTTGCATGGAAGGGAACAAGTAATAGTATACATCTTATAATATAAAACAACAATGAGTAATCAACTTGAAAAAGTAAAAGAACTTATCTCTCTTCGTGAGAAGGCTCGCCTTGGTGGTGGAGAGAAACGTATTGAGGCCCAGCACAGCAAAGGTAAATACACCGCTCGCGAACGTATTGCCATGCTACTTGATGAGGGTAGCTTTGAGGAATTTGATATGTTTGTACAACACCGTAGCCACAACTTCGGTATTGAGAAAACAAAATACTTAGGGGATGGCGTAGTAACCGGTTATGGTACAATCAGTGGACGTTTGGTTTATATCTATGCACAAGACTTCACCGTATTTGGAGGAGCCTTGTCTGAAACCTTAGCGCAAAAGATTTGCAAGGTGATGGATCAGGCCATGAAGGTGGGCGCTCCTGTCATCGGTTTGAACGACTCGGGGGGTGCACGTATTCAGGAAGGCGTGAACGCACTCGCCGGTTATGCTGAAATATTCCAGCGCAATATCCTTGCTTCGGGCGTAGTTCCTCAGATCTCTGGCATCTTCGGCCCCTGCGCTGGTGGAGCCGTTTACTCTCCTGCCCTCACAGACTTTAATATCATGACTCGCGGTACCAGCTATATGTTCCTTACCGGCCCCAAAGTGGTGAAATCGGTAACAGGCGAAGATGTAACACAGGAACAGTTGGGGGGAGCAAGCGTACACACTACCAAGTCCGGCGTTGCTCATTTTGCTGTTGATACAGAGGAAGACGGTTTCCTGCTGATTCGTAAACTACTCAGTTTTCTCCCGCAAAACAATTTGGAAGAACCTCATATATTGGCTTGTAAAGACCCGATCGACCGTTTAGACGACTTGTTGAACGAAATTATCCCCGACAGCACCTCTCAGTCGTATGATATGTATGATGTAATCGGCACTATTATAGATAACGGCGAATTTCTGGAAGTACATGCCGACTATGCCAAGAATATTATCGTTGGTTTTGCCCGCTTCAACGGACAGTCTGTAGGTATTGTTGCCAACCAACCCAAGATAATGGCCGGTTGCCTTGACAGTAACGCATCTCGCAAGGCCGGACGCTTCGTTCGTTTCTGCGACGCCTTCAATATCCCTTTGGTAACGCTGGTGGATGTTCCAGGATTCCTTCCGGGTACAGGCCAGGAATACAACGGTGTGATTCTGCACGGAGCCAAGCTGCTGTATGCTTATGGAGAAGCCACCGTTCCAAAAGTAACCGTTACCCTGCGTAAATCTTATGGTGGCGCTTACTGCGTGATGAGTTCCAAACACCTGCGCGGCGATATGAACTACGCCTGGCCAACAGCCGAAATCGCTGTTATGGGACCTTCCGGAGCCGTAGAAGTAATCTTTGCCAAAGAAGTAGCTGCTTCACCTGACCCGGCCAAAACAGCCACGGAGAAGGAAGATGAATACCGGAAGGCTTTTGCCAATCCGTACAATGCTGCTCAGTATGGCTATATAGACGATATAATAGAGCCGCGTAACACACGTTTCCGCGTAATTCGGGCTTTGCAACAGTTGCAAACTAAAAAACTGACGAATCCACCTAAGAAACATGATAATCTTCCTCTATAAACGTATGAATATGATAAATAAGAAAACCGGTTGGCTGCTGTTGTTCGCTTTGTTGCTCTCTACAGGCATACAAGCACAACGAACAACCTCCATACGAATAAATGAAGTGCTGGTCATCAATGAAGACAACTTTGTGGATGAATACGGCAAGCGAAACGGCTGGATAGAAGTGTTTAACACGTCGGCTGGAACCGTCAACGTTGCTGGCTGCTTCTTGACGGACGATCCCAACAACCCCAAGAAATACCCCATCCCCAAGGGTGATGTGCTTACAAAGATAAGCCCTTATCAACATGCTTTGTTCTGGGCAGATGGGATTGCTTCACACGGTACCTTCCATGTGAATTTTACACTTGATCCGAATAAGGAAAACTATATTGCTTTCTATGATTCCGACGGTAAGACTCTTATTGACGAAATCGTAATATCCGCAGGTCAGAAGCCGGATGTAAGCTACGGACGCTTAATAGACGGAAAGGACAAATGGGGTATCTTGCCTAAAGTAACACCCAGTACAAACAACCTGACTCTGGATACCAACGAAAAGATAGACAACTTCAAGACAAACGATTCCATTGGTATAGGTATGACGCTTACAGCCATGTCCGTTGTGTTCCTTGGATTAATCTTGTTATATCTTATCTTCAAAGAAATAGGTATAATATCCATTGCGGCTGGTAAGAGAAGAGCTAAAAAAGCTGCCGGGGATGAAAATCACGAACCGGGAGAGATATCCGGAGATGTTCTGGCCGCTATCAGTACAGCGCTGTTTGAACTGGATGAGGATGTACACGATATAGAACGTACCATTCTGACAATTCAGAAAGTAAAACGTACTTATTCTCCATGGAGTTCAAAAATATACAGCTTGCGTGAATATCCAAGAAAGTAAATATCTAATAATAAATAAGCATGAAAAGTTTTAAATATACAATCAATGGCAATATTTATAAGGTACACATCAATTCCTCTATAGATAATGAGGTGGAAGTGGAAGTAAATGGAACACCTTATAAAGTAAAGTTGGAAAAGCCGACCAAAAAGCAAGTAGTTACCATCAATCGACCTGCTCAGGCTCCGACTACTTCAACCGGTGCTCCCGTAGTATCCCGCCCCTCCAGCACCTCTGCACCCGGTGCATTGAGATCACCCCTACCCGGTGTCATCTTAGATGTAAAAACCAGCGTAGGTGCAACAGTAAAAAGAGGAGATACGCTAATCATCCTGGAAGCCATGAAAATGGAGAACAACATCAATGCAGACCGCGACGGCGTCATAAAAGAAGTGAAAGTAAACAAAGGCGATTCCGTACTTGAAAATGCGGAACTCGTTGTAATCGGATAAGGATATGCACGAAAGTTTTTTATCATTCTTAGGTGAGAATCTTCAGTTATTCCTTACCTATACCGGGTTTTATAATGCAACCCCCGGCCATTTCATAATGATCGCGATAGGCTTGATATTTATATTCCTGGCCATTAAATATGAGTTCGAGCCGATGCTCCTTATTCCTATCGGAATGGGTATCCTGATTGGAAATATACCATTCAAGGATGCCGGACTTCAGATAGGTATATACGAGCAGGGTTCCGTGTTGAACATACTCTATCAGGGGGTCACTTCCGGGTGGTATCCGCCTTTGATATTCTTGGGGATTGGGGCTATGACCGACTTTTCCGCCTTGATATCCAATCCCAAATTATTGTTGATTGGGGCAGCTGCCCAGTTTGGTATCTTCGGCGCTTATACCCTTGCGCTTCAAGTGGGCTTTGAGCCAAACCAAGCGGGTGCTATCGGTATTATCGGCGGAGCTGATGGTCCTACGGCTATCTTCCTTTCGTCCAAACTGGCACCTGAATTGATGGGAGCTGTGGCCATCTCGGCCTATTCGTATATGGCTTTGGTGCCGATTATTCAACCACCATTCATGAGGCTCTTCACGACGAAGAAAGAACGCTTAATTCGCATGAAACCGCCCCGTGTTGTTTCCTCTACTGAGAAGATTGTATTCCCTATCATTGGTTTACTGCTGACGTGCTTCCTGGTACCATCAGGCTTGCCATTGCTGGGTATGTTATTCTTTGGAAATCTGCTGAAAGAAAGTGGTGTAACCCGTCGCTTGGCTGAGACGGCACGCGGACCGCTAATCGATACCATCACCATATTATTGGGGGTAACGGTAGGCGCTTCTACGCAAGCTACTCAGTTCCTCACTTTTAACTCGATAAAGATATTCATCCTCGGCGCCATTTCCTTTGTAATTGCTACATCGGCCGGTGTTTTGTTTGTGAAATTCTTTAATCTCTTCCTAAAGAATGGGAATAAAATCAATCCGCTTATCGGTAATGCCGGCGTATCCGCCGTTCCCGACTCAGCACGTATCTCTCAGGTGCTGGGATTGGAATACGATCCAACCAACTATCTGCTGATGCACGCTATGGGTCCGAATGTAGCCGGTGTGATTGGTTCGGCTGTTGCAGCCGGTATCCTCCTTGGATTCCTGGGTTGATATTCAATTAAATATTAAAAAATAAGAATTAAAAATGGATATGCATAGTTCCTCCATTTTTAATTCTTATTTTTTTATTCTTAATTAAAGAAATATTTCTTTATCTCAACAAAGTATGTACCTTTGCAAAAAATTTCACAAAAGAGTATCTATAATATAATTAACAACAAAATGGATATCACGCATATTGAACATCTTGGTATTGCAGTAAAGAGCATTGAAGCCAGTTTGCCCTATTATGAAGGTATTTTGGGCTTGAAGTGTTACAACATTGAAGTGGTGGAAGACCAAAAAGTGAAGACTGCTTTCTTTAAAGTGGGTCAAACGAAAATCGAATTGCTGGAACCTACCAGCGAGGATAGCACCATCGCTAAGTTTATTGAGAAAAGAGGAGAAGGCATCCACCATTTGGCGTTTGCAGTTCCTTGCGTACAAACAGCCTTAGACGAAGCATCATCGAAGGGCATTCAACTGATTGACAAAGTTCCACGTGGCGGCGCTGAAGGCTTAAGCATTGCTTTTCTGCATCCGAAATATACAGGCGGAGTTCTTACCGAACTGTGCATGGAAGGAAATAAGAAGTAGCTTATACCCCCTAACACGCATAACCCTATATATATGCGTGCATATATATATTTTTTAGAACAATATTGTCGCGTCCTGATTATTGATTTTCTTCGAGGTTGAGGGTGAAGAAAAAGGTGGATCCTTTTCCTACTTCTGATTCGTAACCGATAGTGCCTCCATGTAGTTCGATGAAACTCTTTACTATATACACGCCAAAACCTGAGGCTTGGTGTACCTTATTACCCAGATTCATATAAAAAGGCCTTGAGAATAATAGCTCTTTATCTTCATCTTTTATACCTATACCCTTATCTTTTATTTTGAAACACAGATTTTCGTCTTTCATGTTTAACGTAATCAGAACGGTTTCCCCCTCGTAGCTGTAATTAATGGCATTCGACAAAAGATTGCGAATAACGGTTTTTATCATATCGATATCAATCATTCCCTGGGGAATGACATCACTTTGGAGGGAGATTGTTATCCTTTTCAGTAGAGCTATGGGTTCGTATACGGCAATAAGGCCTTCAACAAGGCTAACGATGTCTGTCCTTTGCTTATAGGGTTGAATTTGGTTTCGGTTCACTTTCGCCAATTTCGACAGGTTATCCAAAATTTGAAAAGCTTCTTCCGATATTTTATTCATCGTGAGCAGCATCTCATAAACAGGCTCTCCTACCGTTTCTTTCTTAACCATTTGGAGTACGGAGTTATTCATTATCTTTTGCAAGCCAACAGGCTGGCGAAGGTCATGCGAGATAATGGCATAGAGCATATTATGCAACTCTATATTTGACTCCAGCTCCTGTCTCATCCGCTCAAGCGCATACTGCTGAAAGTAATGAGCGATGCGTTTGATAAGCTCGTCCTTCTGGAAGGGCTTGGTTATATATTCGTTAACCCCTAAGTGATAGCCTTTGATAATTGTAACTATGTCATCGAGCGACGACATCATTATCACGTTGATATGATTCGTTTCCGGAGAGCTTTTCAACTGCCTAAGCACTTCAAACCCATCCAAATCGGGTAACTGAGTATTTAATAAAATAATATTGGGGTGCGATGTCCGAGCCATCTCCAATGCTTTGGTTCCACAATCAGCAGTCAAGATAGTATATCCTTCATTTTTTAGAATAACGTTGACAAGCATGATATTTGTAGAAACATCATCAACAACCAAAACTATATAATCCGAAACATAGCTTTTCATATAAATCAACCGCTTTTCTATGGCACACAAATGTATTAAATTCCTTCAAATAATTAGATGTTTTTCAATAAATTTGCACAATGAAATATACTACCCCCATAATTATGCTGTTTTCGGTACTAATAGTTGGCTGCCGACCTGAGTTACCCGTCACATCTACCATCACTGTGGATATGGAAAGTGCTACTCTGCCGGTAACGAAAGGGCTATATGGGTTGAGCATGAATGAAGCAAACCGTAAGGATGAAAGTGGTCTTCATGCTGAATATATACAAAACCTCAGCTTCGACCGAACTGACGCACTCCCCGGTTGGCGTACACTATCAGCCAATACCTATCTTCAGAGAAGTACGGTTAGGCCTATAAGCTCCGATAATCCATATTCACTCATGGTATCTGTAAGCACTTCCGACCCCAACCGTCGCGGAGGCGTGATAGCCGGGGGCTACCGTGGTATCCCCCTCGTCAGAGGAGAGAAGTATCATCTGTCTTTCTTTATGCGTACAGCTACTTCCGTAACACCCGTTCCCATACAAATAGCGCTGGAAGATTCGCTGAGGTCGAGACGAATAAGTGATGTTTTTGTAGCATCACCCACTTATGAATGGACGCGCTACACACATACTTTCATCGCAACGGAAGATGAGCCTAAAGCTGTATTGACCTTCTCTATCAACAGTACCTCTTTCTTTTGGCTTGACTTGGTATCGCTTACACCCGACAAAACATGGAAAAATCGTCCCAACGGTTTCCGCCTTGATGTGATGGAAAAAATAGCAGCCCTCTCGCCGGCATTTATTAGATACAAAGGAACTGTAGACGACGAGGGATTCTCAGACTTTGAACAGATATGTAAAGATTTGAATACCGAAGCTATCTATGCTATTGACAGCAGCAGATTGGTAGAAAAGCATGTATTTGCAAGCGAGGCTTTTTTTATATCCGATAATTCGCTTTTCCAATCCGATTACACACCCACTTCGCCCGGTTTGTGGATTGAAGGGATGGCCGTTACCGACTCCAAAAGTAGGGGAACACTCGGAGCAGCCGTTGCCGGAGCTTGTTTTCTTATTCGTGCGGAGAGTGCTTCTCGCCTGATTAGCCGCATAGCCTTTACACCCATAGCTTCCAATATTGATTCCGATAGCCCCTATCCTCCCCTGATCTCGTTTAGCAACAGCGAAGCTGTAGTATCTCCCTCTTACTATCTGCTGCAAATGTTTGCTCATAATCAAGGTGATGTAGTATTAAAAACGGAGGTCAACACTTATTCACGTCCACAAATCGTTCCCGGATTACCGCCCGATTCGCTGGTAGTCGATGAATCGCTTCCTCCACTCCCGTCCATTGTTTCCAATGCTACCTTAGATAAGAATACCCGTACTCTTCTGCTGAAAGTGGTAAACACCACGTTACATGACGAAATAACCGAGATAATCATCCACGGAGCCAACGCCAACAGCCTGGCAACCATCGTGCAACTAAAAGGCTCGCCGGAATGGAAAAATACACTTGAATCACCCAATATGGTAATCCCTAACGAGGAAACCATCTCTTTCCCTATAGGTCGCAATATCACTTATAAGTTTCCCCCAAACTCTGTCACCATTCTGAAACTTTTGCTTAATAACTAAAACTGGAAGAGTGCAGCCTCACAGCAGGGCAAACCTTTAAAAAAGCCCTTCCCCGTCACTTTGACAGGAAAGGGCTCGCTTATATATTACAATCCCTTGCCGTGGCAATTCTTGTATTTCTTGCCGCTACCGCAGGGACAGGGGTCATTTCTGCCAACATGCTTCTCGGCACGTACCGGCATTTGAGGTTGGGGAGCCGTGGGGCCTACCGGTGGACGAGGGTTTTCGGAGCCTGAGTTGGGGTTACCGGCATTACCGAGTATATCGGTTTTCTCGGCACGGTAGCGACTCATGTCCTGACGACGTTCCTGCGAGGCAGAGGTTTGTTGGACTGCTACACGACGACCTCCGCCTTCCTGACCGGGAGCATCTTCTCTTACGGGGATTTGACCACGCATCAATACACTGGCTGTTTTACGGTTCATCACATCTACCATTGTCTTGAAAAGGTTGTATGACTCAAGCTTGTATATCAGCAAGGGGTCTTTGTTCTCGTAGCTGGCATTCTGAACCGAGTGTCGCAGTTCATCCATTTCGCGGAGGTGTTCTTTCCAAGACTCGTCAATGGTATGCAGCAGGATAGACTTCTGAAACGTTTTGGAAATCACCTTACTATCCGATTCGTAAGCTTCCTTCAGGTTGCATTGTATATTGTACATGCGTTTACCGTCGGTGATAGGTATCAGTATGTTTTCAAACTGGGCGCCTTGCTTCTCGTACACCTGTTTGATGACCGGATTGGCTACCTGTATCATCCTGTCCATACGGCGTTTGAAAAGTTTCAGGGCTTCTTCAAACAAGTCCTCAGTCAGTTTATCGGGTTTCGTACCGCTGAAAGTTTCTGCGTCGAAGGGGCTTTCCATTGCAAAGGTACGGAACAGTTCCAGCTTAAAGCCTTCGAAGTCTCTGTTGTCGGCATATTGCTCAACGATAGCATTTGCATTGTCGTATATGGTATGTAATACATCCAAGCCGATACGTTCGCCTATCAGAGCATGGTGGCGGCGGGTGTAGATCACCTTACGCTGTATATTCATCACGTCGTCGAATTCCAACAGGCGCTTACGTATACCGAAGTTGTTTTCTTCCACCTTCTTCTGCGCACGCTCTACGGATTTACTGAGCATATTGTGCTCCAGCATCTCGCCTTCCTTGAATCCCATCTTGTCCATCAGGCCTGCAATTCGGTCGGAGGCAAAGAGGCGCATCAGGTCGTCTTCCAGTGAAACGTAGAAGACTGATGAACCGGGGTCTCCCTGGCGTCCGGCACGTCCGCGAAGCTGGCGGTCTACCCGGCGACTTTCGTGACGCTCGGTACCGATAATAGCCAAACCACCGGCTGCCTTTACTTCGGGTGATAGCTTGATGTCGGTACCACGACCTGCCATATTGGTGGCAATCGTTACCGTACCTGTCTGCCCGGCTTGGGCTACAATCTCGGCCTCACGCTGGTGAAGCTTTGCATTCAATACATTATGGGGTATCCTGCGGATGTTGAGCATTCGACTCAGCAATTCGGATATTTCTACGGAAGTTGTACCTACCAATACGGGGCGACCGGCTTTCACTAACTCATTAATCTCATCAATTACCGCATTGTACTTCTCACGCTTGGTTTTGAAGATGCGGTCGTTCATATCTGTACGTGAGATAGGGCGGTTGGTGGGTATTACCACTACATCTAATTTATAGATGTCCCAGAACTCGCCTGCTTCCGTTTCAGCCGTACCAGTCATACCGGCCAGCTTATGGTACATACGGAAATAGTTCTGCAAAGTGATGGTGGCAAATGTTTGTGTGGCAGCTTCTACCTTCACACGCTCCTTGGCTTCGATGGCTTGATGCAAGCCGTCAGAGTAGCGACGGCCTTCCATGATACGGCCGGTTTGTTCGTCCACAATCATTACCTTATTATCTATAACCACATATTCATCATCCTTTTCAAACAAGGTATAAGCCTTCAGCAACTGGTTGATGGTATGCACCCGCTCGCTCTTTACGGAGTAGTTGGCCAGTATCTCATCCTTTTTGGCTTGACGTTCCTCGTCTGTACCGGAAAGATTATCTATTTGCGAAAGCTCGGAAGCAATGTCGGGGAGCACGAAGAACTGCGGGTCGTCCGATTTACCGGTCAACAGGTCGATACCTTTATCCGTCAGTTCGATGCTGTTGTTCTTTTCGTCTATCACATAATAAAGCTCTTCGGTTACAATGTGCATGTTGCGCTGATTGTCGGCCAGATAAAAAGCTTCTGTTTTCAGCATAGACGACTTGACGCCCGGCTCGCTCAGGAATTTTGTCAGCGCCTTGTTGCGAGGATTTCCCTTCCAGGAGCGAAACAAAAGCAGGCTGCCTTCTTCCATCACCTTCGAGTCGTCACCGGCCATCTTTTGTTTGGCCTCGGTAAGCAGTTTGGTTGCCAGGTCTTTCTGTGCTTTTACCACGATTTCCACATTGGGGCGAAACTGTTCAAACAACTGTTCCTCACCACGGGGAATCGGACCTGATATAATCAAAGGCGTACGGGCATCATCAATCAATACCGAGTCAACCTCATCCACAATGGCATAGTTATGCTTGCGCTGTACCAAGTCATTGGAGCTGATGGCCATATTATCACGCAGGTAATCAAAACCAAACTCATTGTTTGTTCCGAAAGTAATATCGGCATTGTAGGCATTGCGGCGGGCATCTGAGTTAGGTTGATGTTTGTCGATACAATCCACTGAAAGACCGTGGAACATATAGAGCGGTCCCATCCATTCAGAGTCACGCTTGGCAAGGTAGTCGTTCACGGTTACCAGATGTACACCGTTACCCGTCAGCGCATTGAGGAATACCGGCAGGGTAGCCACCAAGGTTTTTCCTTCACCGGTAGCCATTTCCGCGATGTATCCTTTTACGCGTTTACTTAGTTTAAAATCTTCCGAATCTTTATCGTATTTCTTGGGGCTGGGGTTGTGAAGCACCACGCCACCCATTAACTGTACATCGAAATGAACCATATCCCAGGTTATCTCGTTACCGCCTGCAAGCCAGTGATTCTGGTAGATAGCCTTGTCACCGTCAATAGAAACGAAGTCATGTTTCGTCGCAAGTTCACGGTCAAAATCCGTTGCAGTCACTTCAATCAGCTCGTTCTCCTTAAAGCGGCGAGCCGTATCTTTTACAATTGCAAAAGCCTCAGGCAGCGACTCGTCGAGCACCCGTTCCTCTTTCTGCAATACTTCTTTATCTATCTCGTCTATTTCAGCCCAAACCCTTTCTCGATCTTCCAATTCCATGTTTTCTATCGAAACCTTTAAATCAGCAATTTGCTGTTTTTCGGTAGTTACCGCATCCTGAATCCGTTGGCGGATAGCAGTTGTACGGGCACGTAGTTCGTCATTAGACAGTTTCTCTATCTCAGGGTATATAGCCTTTATTTTATCCACGTAAGGGAGGATATCCTTCAGGTCTCGCTGCGACTTATTGCCGAGCAGCTTAGTCATAAACTCATTAAATCCCATATATTTATTCTTGATTTGTTTTTAATTAATTAGTTAACTCATAAAGCGGGGTTTTTTGAGAGGCGTTTGGTGGTCGTATCCTGAGAATATGCGTTACGGTGGGAGCTATTTCCGTTGCTTTTACTTCCCTGTAAATATGTTTGGGTTTCAGTCCGTTGCCCATAAATACCAAAGGAGTAATAACGGCATTGTTACGTACTACTTTCACTTTCTCACCGGGTATTTCGAGGTTGATTTTCCATCCCGGCTGCAATTCAATAATCAAGTCTCCACGTCCTATATGGTGGGTGCCGTTCTGTAGCTGAACGTTACCATCGTTCCAGTTTCCGCTGCGCAGGGCACAGTCGGTAATCACATTTTGTACACCCGAAAACTCGGCTACAAAGTCGGCAGCCTTCTTTTCAATTTCTTCGATAGCCAGACGACCATCCTCTATCGCCTTGCGATTCAGATAAATCTGTCCGTTGTAATACCCCGTTACCCAGTTTTTTTGGCCATACAACTGCATGAGATACATGTTCAGAAGAGCCACACAGCGTTTGGGGAAGAAATCTCCCCCGCCTAATTGCAGGTTTGAGGGATTGGTTTCGAAGCTTTTGTAGTAACCCGAACCAGTGAAAACAATCAGGGTATTGTTCAACCCTATCTTTTTATCAATCGCATTGAGCAGTTGCTCAAGGTTACGGTCAAGCTGAGTGTATGTATCCTGTATCTCGAGGGTGTATTCCTTATCTTTCTGGCGATTGAAGTTACCGGCATAGTATGTGAGCGCCAGCATATCGGGGCACGAGCGAGTACCAAAGGCCGCATACTCCAGAAACTGAAACGCCAGGCGGTTTACCTCTGCATTAACTAATGCCGAAGTCTTCAAGTCGGGATAACTATCCTGCAATCTGGAGTCAAAGAGATATCGGAACGGACGGTTGTCTTGTACATAGGGAAAGGCCGCATAGCGATCAACCGGCAGAGAGGGCGTCCAAGTCATCTTGTCCACTCGCGTAGTAAGCGATTCCGTACTGCCGTTAAACCTATCCACATACCAGGGAATCCCTTTGTAATAGGTAGTTGTGGCCCATTTACCGTTGATATTATCTATCCAGAAAGCACAGTTGGCAGCATGTCCGGCCGAAAGAATAGCGCTTTCCGCATCCGGGGCAATGGCATACACGTCGCTCTGTCCCTGCGATGCTAACTTCAGCTCGTCGCCAATGGTAGAGGCCAATAAGCGTCGGGGCGAATAGTTATCGCGCGTATAATTTCCAAGAAACTCAGCGTCGTGTAATATAGATATTTCCTTGTTTTCGTTGAAGTCATACCGTTTCTCCCCGCTAATTCCATTGAAGCTGGGATTACTGCCTGTAAACAAGGTAGCAAAAGCGCTGGCTTGATCAATATTTGAGAATTCAAAGCTGATACTATTGAAAACAACACCTTCATTCATCAGCCGCTTGAATCCATGCTCCCCAAACGTATTATAGAAATATTCAATATAATCCCCCCTTAACTGATCTACAGTAATGCAAACCACAAGCTTAGGAGCACGCTGCTGCGCATCCATGCTCGCAATAGCCATCAAGGCAATCAGAGATGTAAGTATCTTTCTCATCGGCACAAAATTACACTTTTTTTTCCATGCAAACAAACTGTATACTTATGTATTTCATATTTCAGCCTGTTAAAACATAGTAAACAACTGGTCGCTATCCTTCCCATAGTATCAATTGAAGTTCCGATATATCTTTAAAGCCTTGGTCGAAAGTTAATAAAGGCATATCCAAATAAATTGAAGTTGCAGCTACAATTGCATCCGGTAGTTTTACACTATACTTTTGCTTAAGTTCTTTGTATGTTTGCTTAATTTCTTGATTGATGTTGATAATAAAACAACTTTCAAGCAAGGCCTCAATAATTTTGCTATCTTGTTTTGAGAGATTTTTCTTTCCGAATAGTTCCAATTCGGTAATAACAGAAACATAGATTTGTTTATTGTTTAAAAAATCAGCAATATCCCTATTACCATCAAGAAGATATATCAAGGGGTTGGTATCACATAAAATCCTAATTCCACTCATCTCTCAGTTTTTTTTGGTATTGGCAAGCATCTTCGTTCCATTTCAGTTTACCTAAAAACCGATCTGAATTGAATGCTTTACGGGGCTTAAGATTAGATACTATTTTATCTACCTCTTGCCTATCGGTTTCTTTCTTAATGGTAATCAGCATACTTTTCAATATTAATAATTATCTACAAAGATAGTTGTTTTTTTCGATTATCTTCTATATAAGAAGAAGGTTCAATTTATCAATACCTTTCTATGCAATGCATAAAACCATACCACTTCCCCCGCTGTTTTTTTCTGGTAAAATCTTTTGTACTCTTTAACTAATTTATATTAAGGGCATTCAAGTATATACTTCCGCTTGGTACAGGTAGCGTTGAGCGAAAGAGCTATTTGTCATTTGTCAACTAATTTCTGTTAAAAAGCCATGCTTTTGTCAGGAAAAGGGACTTTTTTGTGTTACGAGAAATTCGGAGTTTCGAACAAAACGGCCAAAACTAACGGATATGTAAAGCTTTTGTTAATATTTGGGAAAATTATTTTGAAAAGACGGCTTCTTTTTGGGAAATCATTTAGATGATTGCCGGACGTCATCAGCATAATTTGGAAATTTCATTTAGATCATTTTTAAAATCATCTAAATGATTTCCCGAAGAGATGAGGATGAATTGTGAATAGCATTTAATATTAGTTATTATTTGGTTAATATTAATATTTGTTAAGATCTATAATGCCCTTAAATCCCTTAAGCACCTTAATGACGTTATGGCAGTCCTTGAAAGGAAAATGCAAATAGTAGAGCATCATTCCCGCTCTATACTTTCAATTTTTAATTTTCAACTCATCATTGCTGTCTTTTTGTATTTGCCAAACCCTCAAATCCTTGCGTTTTTCGTGTTAAAAGCCCAAATTCGCCTCAAATATCGAAGAAAAAAAAGACCATTTTTTGACATTTTGCTATTTTTGACATTTTGCTACAAAGATACGAATCAATGACGAATGACGAAATAAAAACATTATCGTGTTTTCGTCATTGGGACACCCGAAAAATCTATTAGAGACCCGGAATGGGTCACATACTTATAGCAATGATTTGCCCCACCACCATTCGGGGCTGAGCAAAAAGTGGCACCCTGATTGGGGGGGGATATTTGCGACCCGATAATGTTCCACGAGAGAAAAGGATTTTCCTTAAAACTTTTTGTCTCTTCCTTGTCATAAGAGGGGAATTTAAGTAAATCCTCTATTTTTTTGTTTTCGTAATATAATAATTACTACTTTTGCAGTGATTATTAATCAATGGTATTATGTCAACAATTAAGTGCATTGGAATTTTGACTTCGGGAGGAGATGCTCCCGGAATGAACGCCGCTATCAGGGCCGTTACACGCTCTGCTATCTACAACGGTATGACCGTAAAGGGAATTTATAGGGGATACAAAGGGTTGATTACAGGAGAAATTGAAGAATTTAAAACGCAAAATGTGAGTAACATTATTCAGCGTGGAGGAACGATTCTCAAAACGGCTCGCTGTATGGAATTTAAAACACCCGAGGGAAGACAAGAGGCTCACAATACTTTAGTGAGGGAGGGGATTGACGCCCTCGTTACTATCGGAGGAGACGGTACGCTGACCGGCGCACGCATCTTTGCCCAAGAATTTAATTACCCCGTAGTGGGTCTGCCGGGAACTATCGACAACGACTTGTTTGGAACCGATGTAACCATCGGCTACGATACGGCGCTGAACACCATTATGGAATGTGTGGATAAGATTCGCGACACCGCCTCTTCTCACGACCGCCTCTTCTTTATTGAAGTAATGGGACGCGATGCCGGATTTCTGGCGCTGAACGGCGCTTTGGCTTCAGGAGCCGAGGCTGCCATTATCCCTGAGATTTCATTGGAGAAAGATCAGCTTTCGGATATGATTGAGTTTGGACTTCGCAAGTCGAAGAACAGTAGTATCGTATTGGTTGCCGAGAGCGAAGTGACCGGCGGCGCTATTGGTGTGGCTGAAAGAGTTAAGAAGGAATATCCCGAATTTGATGTACGTGTCACTATCTTAGGGCATTTACAGCGCGGAGGTTCTCCTTCGGCACAAGACCGTATCATGGCTACCCGCATGGGTGTGGCAGCTATTGACGCCTTGCTGGAAGACCAGCGAAACGTAATGATCGGTATCCAGAACGAACAAATCGTTTATGTACCCTTCTCAAAGGCTATCAAAAACGATAAACCCATCAATCGTGACTTATTAAACACCCTGAGAATAACATCTATTTAGTTGAAAAACTGGCTTTTTCCTATACTTACTGCGTTGTTGGCGCTGCTGTTTGTGGGCAGTCTGGTTTATGGCGCTGTTTTTATTCCGCCGAGTAGTGTGGTGGATATATTGTTGGGGAAGGGAGCTGAGCGACAATCTTGGGTGAATATTGTGCTTCAATCGCGCCTTCCGCAAGCGGTGACAGCTATTATGGCCGGTTCTTCGCTGGCGGTAAGCGGATTATTGTTGCAAACACTTTTCCGCAATCCGTTGGCCGGACCTTCCATTCTGGGGATTAGCGATGGCGCTAATCTGGGTGTGGCAGCTGTGATGCTTTATTTCGGCGGATCACTGGGCCGACTGGCCGATTGGCCTATCAGTGGTTATCCGGCTATTATCCTGGCTGCCTTTGCCGGGGCTTGTGTTATACTTGTCATCATCCTATATTTTTCTACGAAAGTACGTAATAGCGTGATGCTGCTTATCATCGGGATTATGATTGGCTATCTGGCCTCTTCGTGTATCTCTATCCTGAATTTCTATGCTACGGCGGACAGAGTACACTCCTATGTGATGTGGGGGATGGGTAATTTCGCCGCCGTTTCCCTTGAACAACTACCTCTCTTTACAGTTTGTACGCTGGGGGGATTGTTTCTTTCCATCCTGCTTATTAAGCCTCTCAACGCCCTTTTGCTGGGCGAGATGTATGCCGCCAATCTTGGAATACGGGTGAACCGTGTGCGCCTGTATATCTTATTATGTACGGGATTGTTGACAGCTGTTACTACTGCCTTTTGCGGCCCTATCTCCTTTATCGGGCTGGCTGTGCCGCATATTGCCCGTTTAGCCTTGGGTTCGTCCAATCATAAGATGCTGCTTCCGGTTACTTTGCTTACCGGAGCTTGTGTAGCTTTGCTTTGCAATATGCTGATGGTGGTACCGGGAACGAATACCGTCCTGCCACTCAATGCTGTGACGCCTCTGATTGGTGCGCCTGTCATTATCTATGTGATTGTAAATCGTAAGAATATTCATTATTTCAATTGAGATGAATCCGGCGCCCGTCATACAAACCTCAGACCTCAGTATCGGCTATGCCGGTAAGGGTGGCAAACGGAAACGGGTACACGATGGCCTCTCATTGGAGTTATTATCAGGCCAAGTGACTTGTTTGCTGGGGATGAACGGGGTAGGTAAATCCACTTTACTGCGTACGCTTGCAGGTTTTCAGCTTTCCCTCAGTGGCGATATCCTTGTGATGGGCAAGCCGTTGCAGGCATATTATCAATCGGAGCTATCCCTCGCCATTGGCGTTGTACTAACAGAAAAGACGAATGCCGGTGATCTGACGGCCTACGATTTAGTATCCCTCGGCCGCCATCCCTATACAGGCTTCTTCGGTACACTGAAGACACACGATCGCGAGGTGATAGAACAATCCATCGAAGCTGTAGGCATGACACAGAAAGCCCAACAGCTTGTAGCCGAGATGAGCGACGGCGAGCGTCAGAAAATAATGATTGCCAAAACACTTGCTCAGGAAAGTCCCATCATCCTGCTCGATGAACCAACCGCCTTCCTCGACATTGCCAGCCGCATTGAAACCATGATTCTGCTCAGAAAGCTCGCTATTGAACAAGGAAAAGCCATCCTCCTTTCCACCCACGATATAGAGCAAGCCATCCAGATGGGCGACTTCCTCTGGCTACTCGGCAAGAACCGCCCGCTGCTTAGCGGCACGCCCGAAGATCTGATTCTCGATGGCTCCTTCGCTTCCTTTTTCAGGAAAAAGAACATGGATTTCGACCTGTCCACCGGCAAACTAACCGCCAAAGCCCCCACAACTCCCATCGGTATTGAAGGTGACCCCCTCATGGTCTACTGGGTAAGTAATGCCCTCATCCGAAACGGCTGGATGCCTACCCCCTCCACCCCCGACAACATCAACATAATCTGCAATCCCAACCGCCATTTCATCATCACCTTCCCCAACGGCGCCCATCGCGAAACTACCTCCATCCAACAGCTATTACAAGAAATCCATCCTATATAAGAAATCCATTTTTTATTTTTGTTTTTTGTTTTTTCGTTTTTTCATTATTCAAAAGGATAATGCTAACTTTGTGAAAATCTTAAAGCAATGAATACTTATATTTCTGACATACGGCTGGCGAGCCACCAACTTTCGGGTACGCAAATCCAGACACCTAAAGACCTTGTTTTGTGGATGGGAGCTATGCAGGCTCAAGATTACAATATGTCGAAATGGGCTATTGGTATCCGTCTTCCGGGATATACAGATAAAAGTGTTGAAGAGGCGTTTAACCGGGGCGATATCCTTCGTACCCATGTCATGCGCCCTACCTGGCATCTTGTATCTCCCGAAAATATCCGCTGGATGCTGATGCTGTCGGCAGAGAAGATTAAAGCATCATCCAAGTCAAGAGATAGAGACCTGGAAATTACGGAAGAACTTTACACCCACACCAACCGCCTTATTGAAAAGATATTAGAAGGCAATAACCACCTTACCCGTGAGGCAATGGCCAAGGAATTGAAAGGAGCAGGGATTCCTGTAGACAATGCTCGAATGACTCATTTCATGATGCGAGCCGAGGTGGAAGGTATCATTTGCAGCGGCCCCCAGCAGGGCAAAGCTCATACCTATGCCTTGCTGGAAGAGCGGGTTCCACAAGCCAAATCAATAAACAGGGTAGAGTCTCTTGCCAAGCTTGCGCAAATTTATTTCACAAGTCATTGTCCGGCTACCTTACAAGATTTTGCCTGGTGGTCAGGTCTCTCACAGACTGAAGCAAAAGAGGGACTCGAAGCAGTGAAATACAGTTTTATCCCAGAGGTAATTGAGGGACAAACCTATTGGATAGCGCCTCAATTCAGCAACGTTGCGCCGGTTGCATCATCCGTCCATTTACTCCCGGCTTTCGACGAGTACATCATCAGCTACCGCGATCGTAGCGCCGTTCTCCCTTTAGACCATCAGAGTCAGGCTATTTCGAGCAACGGTATCTTCCGCCCGGTGATTCTACAAGATGGCCAAGTAATAGGCCTCTGGAAGAAATCGGCAACCAAATCCCGCCCCGTAGACTTCAGTTTCTTCACTCCCTCCAAAGTCCCCCTATTAAACCAAGCCCTTCAAAAGCTAACCTCGCACCTGTCCGTTCTTTAAGGTGTTTGCAACTTCATTAGATATTTTGTAGCATCATTGTAGTTTTAACCTATGGAAACGGAAAGTTCCAGCAATTCCGCTATTGCTCCGTTCCATTTAGCAAGCGACGCGGGCGCATTGTCAGCTTTTACAAAGCGTTCAGGATGTTCCAGTTCCATTTTGACGATTTCCAGTTCGCAGTCGATTAACCCAATAACTTGGGTTGCAATATCCTACAACAGCACATTTTTTCCCCGCTCCGGTATGAATCCGCTCCTGTGCGACGGCAAGTTCGCTTCGGGCAAACCGGAGTGTACGGGTGCGCTCCGCAAGGTCTTTTTCCTGACGGCAATAGCTCTGGAGTTCGTCGGCGAACTCACCGAGGGCGATGTCTTTGGCGTCGTCCTCCGCCGATTCAGTGTGGCTGAAAATATTCAGCAACTCTCTGTGAATGATTCTTTTCATCTTCTTTTAATTTTAATGATTTATAATATGGGTTGATAAAAATGCAATTAAAATTTATAGGCCAGCCCTGCCGAAAGCAGCAGCCTGTCCCATGTGTCGCTGATTTTGTATTTCAGTTCGGCATTGAGGATGAGCTTGCCGGTCAGCTTGTAGTCGATGCCGCCGCCGAGGTTGAAGGCGATGTCCGACGTGGAGCCGCTACCGCCAACGCTACCCCATTCGCCCAAATCCACCGAATAATCATACCCGTAGTTCAGGATACCCAAGCCCGCCAACGGATAAACCGTAACCTTGTCGGCTACCGGAAAAAGCCAGTGGGCGTTCACGCTCAAATCCCACATTGTCAGGTAGTCTTTTTTCAGGAAGTACGTAAACGAACCTTCCAGACGGAGGGGATTCGTTACGTTGTACTGGAACTTGGCTCCGATACCGATATTGGTAAAGCTGTCGCCCGAACCCAATACCAGGTTGCCGCCCGCGGCCATGTCGCCTTTTTCCTGCGCATTAACCGTCACACTCATTGTTACTAACGCGATTGCCATAACCGCTACTTTTCTAAAAATACTTTTCATTGTCTTACTTGTTAAAATTGTTATTACTATGATGATTGGTTGTCATTACTGTTGCTGTTGCTGCCATTTGCTTTCAGGCTATCCCTTATTTTATGAAACTCCTTTTGCGCTTCTTCCAACTTGCGGAGCGATTGCATAAAGGCGTGATATTCCGCGTCTGGAATATAAATGACCTGGTCGTCGTCCGGCCATTCATCTATCCGGTCTTTTTTTTTCTCGTCCATCTTTTTTGAATTACGAATTTCAAATTACGAATTACGAAAACTGAAAGCATCGTAATTCGTAATTCGTAATTTTTAATTGTTTTTCACGAATTCCACGCGACGATTCTTCGCCCTGCCCTCGTCGGTACTGTTGTCGGCGATAGGCGAATTTTGCCCTTTGCCTGCGCTTGTGAGGCGGTCTTTGGCGACGCCCATTTCCACCAATTTATCGAGAACGGCTTTTGAGCGTGCGTCGGAAAGCGTTTGGTTGGTAGCTGCCGAGCCGGTGTTGTCGGTATGGCCTTCGACGGAAAATTTCAAACCGGGATTGTCCGTCATCAGCTTGGCGATGCGGTTGATTTCGCCCATTGATTCGGGTTTGATGGTGCTTTTGCTTATATCAAACGTGATGCCGTAGGTAATAAATGTTTCTGCTTGCTGACGTAAGCATTATACGGCCCCGGCGCAGCCATCTGTGCAATAATATAGCCGTTGCCGCCCGTATAAAAGCTACCCGCGCTGCCTGCGTACAACTGGGTTTCGGGCTTATAGTCTGAAAGCGTACCCCACGCAAGCGGGGCGTTCCCGTCCAGTCCCTTCCACTGCACAGGCTTTGTGGAATATAACGATAAGGCGCCGCTTCCCGAAAGATTGTCAATTGTTACGGTAACCATACCGGCCGCATCGTCTTCTTCTCCGCCGTCGCACGAGGCGAAACCTGCCATAAATACTGTCGCAAGGACAGCTATTAGTTTGAAATTAAAACATCTGTTCATTTTTTTTATTATGTTTAAAATTAAAAATTACGCTTCAAAAAAAATATTCTTTTTATATTGGTTTACTGTATTTTTCGCCTTTAAAATGTTCGAGAATTAAAAAATTACTCTTACATTTGCACTTTAGAAACATCAAAAACAATACAATCATGCAATCTTTAATATCCACTTCAGATAGATTAGTGCAAGTTGCAAATTGTGCTTTCACACGCTATCTCTACGGCAATATCGCGTGGAACAATCGGTTAATCGGCATTGTCGGAGCAAAAGGCACAGGCAAAACAACGCTTATGCTGCAATACATCAAACAAAACTTTCCTGATTCAAACAAAGCGCTTTACACAAGTTTGGACAATATCTGGTTTGTGCAACATTCATTGCTGGAACTTGCCGACACGTTTCATTCCTATGGCGGTACGCACCTTTTTTTAGACGAAGTTCACCGTTATTCCGACTGGGCAAGGGAAATCAAAAATATTTACGACAGCTACCCTGCCCTGCACATCGTTTTTACCGGTTCGTCGATGCTCGAAATTTTTCAGGCAAGCGTCGATTTGAGCCGCCGCGCAATCAGTTATGAATTGAAAGGGCTGTCGCTCCGCGAGTTTCTGAAGTTTGACGGGAAAATTGATTTGCCCGTTTTTCCGCTTGACGAAATTTTGAAAAATCATAGAACGATTGCCAACAACATTGTTACACAAATAAAAATTCTGCCTCAATTCAAAAATTATTTGGAATACGGATATTATCCATACTATCAGGAAGATATGCCGACATATCCGGTGCGGGTCGCCAAGTCGATAAACAAAACTTTCGACGAGGATTTGCCTGCAATAGAACCGGTAGAATACGCCACAATCGCAAAACTGAAAAAGCTGCTGGCTGTAATTGCCGGAATGGTGCCGTTTCAGCCGAATATTGCAAGTTTGAGCGGCAACGTGGAAATCAATCGGAATATTTTGGTGAAATACCTGTATTTGTTAGATAAAGCCGGGTTAATCAACTGTATTTCAGATGATAAAATTTCACTTGAAAAATTGTCGAAACCTGATAAAATTTATCTTGAAAATACCAATATCATTTCTGCACTTGCTGTTGGCAACCAAAATACCGGCAACGTCCGCGAAACGTTTTTTGCCAATCAACTGCGAACAAAACATACCGTAAATACGGCTTCAAACGGCGATTTCACTATCGACCGGAAGTTTGTGTTTGAGATTGGCGGCAAAAACAAATCAAATTCCCAAATAAAAAATATCGAAAATTCGTATATCGCTGCCGACGATATGGAAACGGGCTTTGCCAATAAAATCCCGCTTTGGCTGTTCGGATTTCTGTATTGATGTTTGTTTAAGCCTTTTTTGCGTGTAAACCAATATACCGTCAAAAACTAAATATTAAACTGAATGCCCACAACACAGCGCAACTGTTGCAGAATGCCAAGGCGTTGAAGCTGGTGTGAGAAACTATTGTTTGTCTGCATATTTTTGTTATTTTTGTCGGCGAAATGAGTTATTTGAAAACAGTAGTAAAACGTAGCAAACTAAGGTAGCCCGCTCGTTTCTATATCGTTACCCATTTATACTTCTCTTTCGGGTAAAATCGTGTTTTTTAGGGGATTGTACGGAATTTTTTTGTACGTTTGCATTGATACACTGAGATAATAATATGTATATAAAATATTAAGTATGAAAAACAACAGACTTTGGATAGCGCTTATGGCATGTGGGCTGGCGCTGTCTGTAAACGCTCAACAGACCACAGGTGGCATCTCTCCTGAAATGCTTCAACAAATTAAGCGGGCATACCAGGATACACCCTCCGACCGCGCCATTCGTAACGCCATAACTGGTAACGATATCAATAAGTTGGCTATCAATCTGGATAGTAGGAACAACATTGATACACATTTCTCCAACAAGGTAGAAAGTAAGGGGATTACTAATCAGAAGTCGTCCGGACGCTGCTGGTTGTTTACCGGCCTGAACGTATTTCGCTCAAAGGTGATTGCTAAGTACAACCTCAGCAACTTTGAGTTTTCTCAAAATTACTCCTTTTTCTACGATCAGCTTGAGAAGTCCAACCTCTTCTTGCAAGGAATTATAGATACCCGCAGCAAACCGATAGACGACCGGACAGTAGAATGGTTGTTCAAGAATCCGCTAAGCGACGGTGGCCAGTTTACCGGTGTATCGGATATCTTAACCAAGTACGGCGTGGTACCATCAAGCGTCATGGCCGAGACATATAGCAGTGAAAACACCAGCCGGATGGCTAATCTAATAAGCTTGAAGTTGAAAGAGTTTGCGTTGCAACTACGCGATCCGGCACTGAAAGCAGACAAATTACAAAGCATGAAAACAGAGATGCTGGGAACAATTTATCGCATGCTTGTGCTCTCATTAGGCGAACCTTCCGCCACCTTTACCTATGCACTTCGCGATGCGAAAGGTAACCTCATCTCGGAAAAAGAATATACTCCCCTCTCCTTCTATCAGGAATTTATCGGAATAGATCTGAAAAACAACTACGTCTTGCTGATGAACGACCCCAGCCGTGAATATTATAAGCTGTACGAGATAGACTACGACCGTCATTCCTACGACGGAAAGAATTGGACGTACGTGAACCTCCCGGCTGATGATATCAAGGAAATGGCTATTGCATCCATTAAAGACAGCACAATGCTGTATTTTTCTTGCGATGTGGGTAAGTTTATAGACCGTGAACATGGTATATTAAATGTAAACTACTTAGACTACTCGTCCCTGATGGGAACTCCCTTCGGCATGGATAAGAAACAACGGATACAGACTTTCAGCAGTGGCTCTTCACACGCTATGACCCTTATGGCCGTAGACCTGGACGGAAAAGGCAAAGCCAAGAAATGGATGGTTGAAAACAGTTGGGGACCGGGAGCTAATAGCGGCCATCTCATCATCACCGACGAATGGTTCAACGAATACATGTTCCGTATCGTGGTGGAAAACAAATATGCTACAGATAAAGTAAAAGAAATCCTAAAACAGAAGCCCATTCGCCTTCCGGCTTGGGATCCGATGTTTGCGGAAGAATTATAAACAATTTAATAATAAGCTTCTATGGAAAACGATACAGAAAAAATGGTGGAAATAGCCAGGTTTACACGTGCTCAAGAGGCAAATAATCTGATTAACCTGCTTTTAAGCGAAGGCATTAACAGTTGTAAACGCAACGAAATCATGACCCAGGTGATGGGAATCATAGACGTAGGGGGTGTTCGGGTAGAAGTTTTGGAAAGCGACGTACCCCAAACGATGGAAGTGATGATAGCCGCCGGATATGACATCCCGGAAGAGGACGAGCAGCCCGACCAAATAAAAGCCGTCACAGGCTGGACGAGCCATATCCCTATCCTCCGCGCCTTCTCGCTTGAGGCTCAGATCATGATACTCTTCGTCCTGGTAGCTATCTGCTTAGGCCTGCTTGTTTACTTTGGCACAAAATAAAGCCGAGCCGGAACGAAGCCAAAGGGCTACCACAAGTGGGAGGAAAGCCAAATTAAACGTTTGCGGAATAAAGTACCAGCCTATCAGCATCAATGTAAGTAACACGAAGTTGATGCCATGATAGGCTGTTGCTGCTTTATGAAGTTTCTTTACGGCAATCAACACTGCCCCTATCAGATGAAAGGGATGCAGCCATAATATGAGCCAATTAGGCCAGGTAGCAGGATGTACCGACACAAAGGCCAGAAAGAAGATAGTACATCCTGCAAGGCCAGTCACAAAAAACAAAATGCCGTCAAAGAAACGGAAATACTTTTTCTTTCTCCACTCCAAACAGGTAATTACAAGGATAATAACCAAAAAAAATAAGCTGGCCACCAAGGGGGTGAAGAGCGTTTTCTCTATTCTATCGGGAGCGTCCTCTGCCAGTATATTTGTTTGAACTACGAGGGGACGTTCAAGACCTTCAGCATCCACAATTGTAGCCATATCGAAAGCAGCTTCCAGATATAAGGGAAGAAAAAGTTCTTCATGAGGCGTAGCGATCCGGTCGGTAGGGCTTCCAAGGGCAAGCTCTGTCCCGAATATCAGCCAAGGCTTGTTACGCATACAGTAATTGATAAGTTGGCGGAAAGTTTGAGGTTCGGCTGAGTTATGATAGGTAAGCGTTCCGTCTACTACCTTCTCAATGATGGCCAACGGTCGGGTAGCGCAATTGTCAAAAAAGAAATTGTAACGATACTCCACGTTCTCGGGTCGGGCATTCTCCACCAGCGCATCCCATATCCGCGCTTTCTCGTCGGTGTTCAGATTGAGTACCTGCTCTGTCATGCCACTCCCCCTCATTTGGTATTCTGCCAGAAAATAATCATAGGTCGTTATTCCCAATTTATAATCCGTCTCCCCTTTGGCAAAACGGTATGTAAAATTAGGCTTATTGAAATCAAATATTCCCCAATTAAAGATATAGTCAATCTTCCGCACCGGGTCGAGCACCCTGATAGCCGTATGTCCATACACGGTAAACGAAGCCTCCTCCGAAGGCGAACAAGTAAGCAAGCTAATCTTTGCATCCTCACTCAATGTCCCCTGTGCCC
The DNA here is from genome assembly GCA_025996775.1 of Bacteroidia bacterium. Taxonomy (GTDB): domain Bacteria; phylum Bacteroidota; class Bacteroidia; order Bacteroidales; family Tannerellaceae; genus DFXE01. The sequence goes on from BNTS01000004.1 coordinate 42,705, forward strand.
TCAGCAACCCAACGACCAGCGTCAGCGCAGCAAATATAAATATCAGTCTTTTCATCCTATTGCTATTCTAATACAAAGGTATGGCAAAATCTTGGATTGTCGGGTAAAAGGATTACTTTTGCAGCTATATTAAGAATAAGTATGGCATCTTTTTTACAAGTTGATAGACTAAGCAAAAGTTTCGGAGATTTAATTCTTTTTGAGGACATTACTTTTGGAGTGGCTCAGGGAGATAAAATTGGATTAATAGCTAAGAATGGTTCGGGCAAAACTACCCTCTTGAATATTATTGCGGGGAAAGAGGATTACGACAGTGGTTCGGTTGTCTTTCGTAACGACTTACGCGTAGGTTATCTGGAACAGACACCCCAATATCAGGCGGGACTTACCGTATGGCAAGCCATGAATACAACAGTAGAGAATGAGCTTAAAGCCAAACAATTTCTTACCCAGCTAAAAATTACCGACCTGGATCAAAAGGTTGAGGAATTATCAGGCGGACAACTGAAACGTGTTGCTCTGGCAAATGTACTGATTACCGACCCGGAACTGATTATCCTTGACGAGCCTACCAACCACTTAGACTTGGATATGACCGACTGGTTGGAGGGTTACCTGAGCCGACAAACCATCAGTCTCTTGATGGTGACGCACGACCGCTATTTCCTCGACCGTGTATGCAACCAGATTATTGAAATAGACCGTCAACAAATCTTTCAGTACAAAGGAAACTACAGCTATTATCTGGAAAAAAGACAAGAGCGTGTGGATGCACTAAATAGCGAGGTGGAGCGTGCCAACAACTTACTGCGTAAGGAACTGGACTGGATGCGCCGTCAACCGCAAGCACGCGGTACAAAAGCTAAATATCGCATAGATGCCTATTACGAATTAGAGAAGAAGGCTCAACAAAAACGCGAGGCTAATGATGTAAACTTAGCCGTCAAGTCGTCCTACATAGGTTCCAAGATATTTGAGGCTGAGCACGTAAGCAAACATTTCGGCGACATCCGTATCGTGGATGATTTCAACTACACCTTTGCCCGCTACGAGAAGATGGGCATTGTTGGCAATAATGGAACAGGCAAATCTACCTTTATCAAGATGCTGATTGGCGAGATAGCACCCGACAGCGGCCGATTTGATATTGGTGAGACTGTGCGCTTCGGCTACTACAGTCAGGACGGTTTGCAATTCAATGAACAAATGAAGGTAATAGATGTTGTGCAAGACATAGCCGAATATGTGGAAATTGACGGACGAAAGTTGGGCGTATCACAGTTTCTGAATCATTTCCTTTTCCCGCCCGATAAGCAGCACAGTTTTGTCTACAAGCTGAGCGGAGGAGAAAAGCGACGCCTCCACCTATGCACCGTATTAATGCGGAATCCCAACTTCCTCGTGCTCGACGAGCCTACCAACGATCTTGACATCGTAACCCTGAATGTGCTTGAAGAGTATCTCCGAAGCTTCAAAGGCTGCGTGATAGTCGTTTCACACGACCGATATTTTATGGATAAGGTAGTAGATCATCTCTTGGTATTTCGCGGAGATGCCGACATCAAGGATTTCCCCGGCAATTACACCCAGTACCGCGATTGGAAAGAAGTGCAAGACCAGTTGGACAGGGAAATTGAAGCCGCCCGCCAGGAAAAACCGATGCCCACAACCGAGCGCAGACCCCAGCCCGAAACCCCAAAGAAAAAGCTAAGCTTCAAGGAACGCAAAGAGTTCGAAGCCTTAGAAGAGGAAATACCCCAATTAGAAGCCGAGAAGTCATCGCTTGAGACGGCAATGAGCAGCGGCGCCCTCAGCACAGACAAATTACTAAGCCACTCCGAACGCATCGCCCACCTACTAAACGAGATAGACGAAAAAACCATGCGCTGGCTCGAACTCAGCGAGCTGGCCTAAACGAGTTGAACTCAGCAAAAGAGATAGTCCGCTCATTTCACGCAATTTCTAATTTTGTGCAGCGACAAGTTGTTACCTTGACTGGATACAAAATTGCTGAAACGAATGTTGCATGCATTGCTGAAACTGATTGTCCATCTGCTGTTCCAGCCGTACCCTGCTTTTTGTCAAACGTCGGTACTGACGGGTGTACTGACGCATTTGCTGAGTATCCTCTTCGGGCACAAAACTGCCCCGTATCAGGTCTTTTTGCAGACATTCCGCTATCCACTGCGCATCCTTTACGTCGCTCTTGCGCCCAGGCAACTGCTTGATAAAATAAGGATTCGCTAATTTTAGCGAAAAGTCCGACTGCAATACCTGCCATACAGGCTTCCAATAGATACTGGTACTCTCCATCGCCACTCTGTCGCAACCACGTTCTACCAGGGTATTGCACAACTGCGTAAGGTCGGGAGTAAGTGTTCCATAATACTTTTCTAATTTTTTGCCCTGTTCGTCCAAAAAACAAGCAAATATGATATCTTCTATATAAGAAAGTCATTTTTTATTTTTTATTTTTGTTTTTCATTATTCAAAGGATAATGCTAACTTTGTGCACGTCAATGTCGCTAACATCTGTCCATAAACTTACATTTTAACTGTTTAACATTCAGTTAATAATCACGCTACAAAGATAACATTTGTACCGAAGAGTAAGGCGGTAAGCGTGACAGGGCGGTCTTGTTTTTTATTGCACGCGCTTGGAAATCTGAGGATTTTCATGTAGTTTTGTTTTGTATAACACTTATATTGAGAAAATAAACTACTATAATGTTTAAGATAAAGGGTATCAAAATGTTCTTTACTATTTGGATTGTGTTCCTACTTGTGCTTATATCGTTATCAGCACAAGCCCAAGCTACAAAAAATCGATATGATAAAGCAGGTAGAAAAGTAGAAACAACAAAGATAGACAAGCAAGGAAATAGTACAACGTACGATGATGCCGGACGAAAGACTGGCTATGAAACATACTATGACAAGGAAGGACGAAAAATTGGAAGCGGTAAAAAAGAGGTTCTGATATAGAATATTACGACAAAGCAGGACGAAAAGCCGGTCATTCAACAAAAAATAAACAAACAATGTAAGTCAAATAATACAACCTCAAAATAGATATATGGCAATAGGCGACAAACAAAAGTTAATTACAGAAATTGTAAGTGAAGTATTAGGAGAACAAGCACAGGATAAGATAAAATTTGAGTGGTTCATTAACAAACACACTAAAGAAAATTTTGGAAAATATTTCGCTACCATAGACAATATATTCAAATCTTTAAATGGTGATACAATTAAGAATCAATCAAAGCGTTTAGTACCTCTTAAGTGTGATGCTTTCTTTGGAGGAAAGCTGAACTTCATTTTTGAATTTGACGAGTTTCAACATTTTAGCTCTGCAAGGCTAAAAACTTTTGAGTGTTATCCAAGCGAACTAAAATTAAATTTTAGTCTTGAAGAATGGGAAAAATTATGTGCTGTTCATAAAGACAGAGCAGATAAATATAGGCATTCTAAAACAACACCCGATTTTGATTTTCCAGGCGGTCGAACAGCACAAAGAGCTTATATGGACTGCTTTAGAGATTTTCTCCCCGAAATCCAAGGTCTTAATCCAACATTAAGAATAAACGAATTTGAGGTCATTGATATTTATTCCATTAATAAATATTCTTACAATAAAATAGAAAAAATATTAAACAAAAAATTATCATATTAATATGACAGAATTCCATTATGAGGTAAGAGTAAAAATAATCAAAAGTAAAAATGATTATGGCGAAATTGATTATATAGGATTCAAACATCCATTTGAAGATGAAAATCCGATTCAAGCACGACGTAAAGCATTTACTGATTACCAAAATTGCATAGATGTTCTGTTGGAATCAATTAACCTCCAGTATTCAACTGATGAGGAGGCTAGGAAATATCTGAAACCCTTCTTCAAACCAACATTTAGAACAATAGAGTCAACTTTTGATGATACAAATAATTATGGCGTTGGTGTTTTTATGATTATTGACACTCCGCCTACTACTAATAATTTTTTTTATACATCTCAAGAATATTTAATTCATGGTATTGGTAATATTACCCCATCCTGTAATGATCCAAATAGAATAATGGCTCATTTGGAAGCAGAGCTTGAATGTTATGAGCATTTGGAAAAAGAGCTTAAATATTATGAGTATTCTAATGATATTATTGAAGTTGTATTCTGTAATAGCGCAGAATGGCAGGAAGGATATCTGGGAAATGGTAAATGGAAATCATCCTATGAGGAACCATCCACATGTCAAATTTTAAAGACTCCATTCGATTGGAATAACTATGCTAAACCATACTGGTGGGGAGAATCTGAGGAAGACTACAAACCTGAATCTATATCCATTGAGGATATCATTGGAGGAGGTGAGAACAATTTAGTGGAATTTAAGCCTTCTCTTTTATACAATTTTTCTTCAGGAAAACCTGGCATAGGAATTAAGCAGATCATAGCTAAAGCAATATGTGCATTTTTAAATTCAAATGGAGGTTATCTATTTATTGGAGTAACAGATAAAGGTGAGCCGCAAGGACTATCCTATGACTTTAAACTATCACCTGAAGGTAAGAGTGAAGAAGATTTTTTTAGATTAGAATTTGACCAGATGATAGAACATTTTCTGACTTTTTCTGTAAAAGACAGAATATTCGGAGATTTCAGACTTTTCAAAGATGAAATAATTTTTGTAATTAAAGTTATGCCAAGTAAACAGCGGCCTATTTTTCTTAATGCACAGAATGGAAAAGAATTTTATGTCAGAGGGGAAGCATCTTCGCGGCAAATAACTGATATGGAAGAATTAGCAAATTACTGCATCAGTCGATGGGGACGTGATTAGAATTACGGTGACAAAAATAATTACTTCCCAAAATGTTTAATGTAAAAACCAGATATAAAGTTTGTAAATAATAAGAAAATTGTATAAAGTAAAATATGATAGCTGAAGCTGCTTTCTGCTTTCATCCTATTATTTTAGATATATAGTTGACAGAAAGTTTACCGCTTGATGAGGACGGTGATTTGGAGGGATAGGTCGAAGAAGACCATCTTGGGATTTACGTTTTGCCCAATGTGGTATTCGGCTTTGGCTAATTCGTCACTAAGTTCAAACACATTGCGCTCGTTGACAAAGGGCGCGAATTTGACGGAGAAGTCGGCTTCAGGCTTATTCATATAGTTCAGTTCGGGAGCCTGGAAACGGTACATAAAGTTCTCGCGGATGAGGTGTTGACAATAGGCAAGGTAGTTCTTCTGCCGTTCGCGTCCGATGCCCGCCATCTCGTCTGCCATAACTCTCATCCCTTTTACGTTTCTTGCCCACGAATTACGCATCATCTGTTTGAATTGCTCAAGGTAATAGGCATTTTCTTTGCTTACGCTGATTACTTCCAGCGCCTTCATGTAATTGCCGTCGGCCAGGTGGGCTACCTCATGCGCAGCTTCAGGCTCCAGATGTTCGTTGGTCACGAGAGCATTTACCATATCGTCTGATTGAATGGCACGGATGTTAATGCGTTGGGCACGGGATTGGATAGTACCCAGAACCATATCCGGATCCTCAGATACCATCAGGATGACGGTGTTAGGCGCAGGTTCTTCTATGATTTTAAGCAGTTTGTTGGCACAAGTGGGGTGCATCTTTTCGGGCAGCCAAACCAACAAGATGCGGTAGTCGGCTTCATAGATTCGAAGACTTAGCTTGCGCATAATCTCCTCGCTTTCCTTTGAATAGATAATGGCTTGCGTATTACCGGCGTCTAATCGTTCATACCATTGCTCAAAGTTAAAGTAGGTATGTTCCTTCAGTAAGGAGCGCCACTCGGGGAGATAGTCGTCGCAAACCTCTTTCTTCTTCTCTTTCTTGCTGACGATAGGGAAGACAAAATGCAGGTCGGGATGCGCCAGCTCATTGTATTTCAAGCATGAGGGACAATGTCCACAAGCGTCGGTATCCGAACGGTTATGGCAATTCAGGTATTGGGCATAAGCCAGCGCCAAAGCAAAAGTACCGACGCCCCCTTGTCCACTAAACAACTGCGCATGTGGAACAACATTCTTCTGTGCCGACTCAATCAACCGCCGTTTTATACTCTCTTGCCCTATAATATCTCTAAAATACATCTTCCACTCCTTTTATTAAGTACCCCAAAAGTAAGCCTTTTTCGCAATATACACAAACGAGATAAAAAATTGAAAAAAACATTCCCGTTCAAAATATATGTTGTATGTTTGCTGTAGAAACATTTACCATAAAAGAATAAAACATATTATGAAGAGAAGGCAATTTATTATGGGGACAACTGCGGTGGCGGCTACTTCGATAGCAGCAGGTGCATTGACGGGATGTGCGTCAGAAGGAGCTTCGGCTGAATTGAAGGCCGGAGAGGTATTGCATACCGTTATCTTTGATTTGAAATACCCGGTGGGGTCGGCAGAGGCCGAAAAGTTTTTAACGGATGGATATGATATCCTGACGAAAGTACCGGGAGTACAAGACTTCCAGATCTTCAACCAGTGTAGCCCAAAGAACGACTACCAATACTGTTTCTTCATGCGCTTTAAGAGCCAACAGGACTTCGAGGCATATACCGCCAACCCCAGCCACACCAAGTTCGTAACCGAGCGCTGGGACATCGAAGTCTCCCGCTTCCAAGAATCCGATTTCCAAACAAGAGGTTGATGATGCGAATTTATTCCAAAATACTTTTTACTATGGCTTTGCTTATATCCTTTGGGGGATGTAAGGGACAGAGCCAGGCGGAACCGATGAAGGTTTCCCGGTTTGACAAGGCGCTGTTTCGGTTGATTGACGGGGATAATGACGTGGCGATTCAGGGAGAGCTGTTGTGTGATTATCCGGCTATGTTGGAGGTTGTCGGGAAGGGGGTTTTGAATATGCCGAGGCCGGAGATGGAGGGATTCTTCGACAAGTTGGTGAATTTCTACTCCGAACCCACGCTGAAAAAGCTTTACAGAGATGCTTTGGCGCTTTATGACTCGATACCGGATATTGAGCAAGGGCTGGGCAATGGATTTGCTTATCTGAAAATGAATTTTCCAAGTATGCCGATACCGGTAGTATATATGCATGTATCAGGGCTTAACCAGAATGTGCTGGTGGACGAGAATCTGCTTTCGGTTTCTATCGATAAATATATGGGGAAGGATTATCCGCTCTATCGGGGCTATTTCCCGGAGACAGAACGGGAAAAGATGCAACGTCCCCTTATCGTTCCTGACTACCTTTCAGGTTGGCTTCTGACTGAATTTCCCTTTACCGGAAAAGAGGCTGTTTTGCTGGAACGGATGGTTTACGAAGGGAAGATCAAGTATCTGGTTTCTCAGGCTTTGCCGGATGTATCGCCCAACGTTTTGATGGGATATACAGAAAGCAGTTACAATTGGTGCAAGGATTACGAGGGTATGCTTTGGAAAGCGATTATCGACCGCAAGCATCTCTATACTCCCGACCGGGTAACAACCGGCAAATACTTCGAAGACATACCCGCCACCTTCTTAGCCTCAGAAGCTCCGGCTAATCCCGGCGCATGGATAGGCTGGCAAATCGTACGCAAGTATGTGGAAGAAACGGGCGCAACCCCTGCAACGCTGATGCAGAACACCAATGCGCAGGATATACTTACAAAATCTAAATATAAACCTTTTTGAAGCAGAATCCGGTTCACTTAAATTTGTCTACCATGAAAAAAGTTATTTTAGCAGGACTCATGCTTTGCATGACTGTTTTAGGAGTATCGGCACAGAAAACCGCAACGGCCTATCTTTCGGGTACCGGTTCAGACGATACTGTTCTATGGGATTTCTATTGTACAGCAGGTCTTAACAGTGGTAAGTGGACACAGATACCCGTACCCTCGAATTGGGAATTTCACGGTTTCGGCCAATTTACGTATGGGCATACGAATGTACGGAGAACCAATCCGCCTAAGTGTAGACAAAGCCGATTCGGTTCGTCTCTCAGGTTCGTTCTCCAATCCTGCCTTATGGTCGTCTGAATTTCCCAACCGTTATAAGGTGGATGTAACTTTAGAGAAAGAGGGTAAGATACAGCACCAAATCACCGAAATTTTCGGATTCCGCACCGTTGATCTTCGCCCCGGCGATGGATTCTATGTGAACAATGTCAAAATCAGATTTAAGGGAGTAGACAGGCATACCCATTGGCCTACCTCGGGCAGAACAAGCAACCGCACCATCAGTCTGAATGATGTTCTCCTCATCAAGGAGATGAATATGAACTCAGTCCGCATGTCGCACTATCCACCCGATAAACACTTCCTTGAGATATGTGATTCCTTAGGATTGTTTGTTTTGGATGAGCTGACTGCATGGCAATATCCTCCATACGAAACGAAGGTGGGAACAAAGTTAGTAAAGGAATTGGTTACCTGCGATGTAAATCATCCCTGTATTGTAATTTGGGATAATGGGAACGAAGGCGGCTTTAATTTTGATTTACTACCTCTGTATGGACAATATGATATACAGAAACGACCGGTTATTCATCCGTGGCTCGAAGAAAAAAATACAACAACCTTCCATTATATGTCGTATGGCGTGGGTACACATCTCTATTTCGAGGGAAATAAAGTGTTCTTCCCTATAGTTTTTGTTCAGACGTCCTAATCCTAACGGACAGAATCCCAACCAGCAGCGGCCTACGCGCAACAGCATTCGCATCAGCCTCCTTCCTTCTGAATGGGTAGCGCTTGAGTATTCGTTCGATATAGGTGGCTTGCATGACCAGATAGGCGTAACATTCGACTTCCCTGAAGACAACGTAAAGAGCGTAAAATGGTTGGGTAATGGCCCGTACCGTGTATGGAAAAACCGTATGAAAGGTGTTTCTTTCGGAATCTGGGAGAAGGAATACAACAACACCGTAACAGGCGAATCATGGGTTTACCCTGAGTTCAAAGGCTTCCACTCCAATCTGTATGCTGCCGACCTTATCACAGGATACGGCACATTGAAGATAGTAACAGGCTCCGAAGACTTATTCTTCCACCTGTTCACCCCTGACAACCCGGCACAAAGTAATAACACCAACACGTTAGGTATATTCCCCGACGGACAAATATCTATCCTGAGTGCTATCAGCCCGATAGGCACCAAGTTTAAAAAACAGATAGGTATATGTCAGTCCGGTACCCACGGCAAAAGCATCGGATATTTTTTTCTGTACCGACAGACCTACGGATATAGGAAGACGGTGATGATATCGTAAGGAAGGGAGATTAAGGGTCTGTTAATTCCTTTCTTTTATACAACAAAAGTAAAGAATCAACATCGCTTTTTAGAATAAAAATATCAAAATGCAAACTAAGGGTCAGAATTGTCAAATTGTCAAAAAATGGTCTTTTTTTTCTTCGATTTTTGAGACGAATTTGGGCTTTTAACACGAAAAACGCAAGGATTTGCGGGTTTGGCAAATACAAAAAGACAGCAATGATGAGTTGAAAATTGAAAATTGAAAGTAGAGAGCGGGAATGATGCTCTACTATTTGTATTTTCCTTTCAATAGCTGCCATAACGTCATTTAGGCACTCAAGGGATTTAAGGGCATTTTAAATCCTAACAGATCTTAATATTAACCAAATAATAACTAATATTAAATGTCATTCACAATTCATCCTCATCTCTTCAGAAAATCATTTAGATGATTTTAAAAATGATCTAAATGAAATTTCCAAATTATGCTGATGACGTCCGGCAATCATCTAAATGATTTCCCCAAAAGAAGCCGTCTTTTCAAAATATCTTTCCCAAATATTGACAAAAGCTTTACATATTCATTAACTTTGGCCGATTTCGTCGAAACTCCGAATTTCTCGTAACACAAAAAAGCCCCTTTTCCTGACAAAAGGGGGCCATTTTAACTGTTTTTAATTGACAAATGAAAAATGGCGTTCTCTTAAATTCAATCAATGACGCCATTTTTTTTCAAATTGATATAATAATAAATACTATATTTGCACCTATAAAAGATAAATAATCATGCTTCAAAAACGAATAATAGAAATATGTGCAAATTCCGCCCGGAGTTGCGTGGAAGCTGAAGCCGGCGGAGCAACTCGCGTTGAACTATGCGCCGCTATCCCCGAAGGAGGAACTACGCCCAGCTATGGCGAAATACGGGCAGCCCAAGCTCAAACATCCGTCATTGATATAAATGTAATCATCCGCCCTCGTGGAGGAGATTTCCTCTATTCGCCCGCCGAAGTAGAGTCCATGCTTTATGATATCGACTTGGCGAAAAAACTGAAAGTGCATGGCGTTGTTTTTGGTTGCCTTACCAAAGAGGGAGATATAGATTTGAAGTTGTTGAAGTTGTTGGTAGACGCAGCAAAGCCCTTATCCGTCACCTTCCATCGTGCGTTTGACGTATGCCGCGACCCCTTTACTGCCCTTGAACAAATAATAGCCGGCGGATGCGACCGCATACTCACTTCAGGCCAGGCTCCCACTGCCGTAGAAGGCATCCCCCTCATACGCGACCTGGTAGAACGCGCAGCAGGCCGCATCATCATCATGCCCGGCTGTGGCGTCCGCGAAAACAACATCGCCCAAATAGAAGCCGAGACCGGAGCCAAAGAATTCCACACCTCTGCCCGCAGCGCCAAACAAAGCCTCATGGAATACCGCAACCCCAACGTCCCCATGGGCAACCCCTACATCAACGAGTTTGAACGCGAAGAGACCGACCGCAATAAAGTAGCCGCCTACCTCTAAACGACACATCTCCCAAAAAAAATTCAACTGAACAAAAAATATGAACAAATCTTAAGGATAAAAAAAATAAGATTTATTTTTACCCTTCGAAAAACAATTTATAATAAATCTATAACATTATGTATTATGAGACTTAGAAAAACCCTTCCTTTGTTTTTAGCTGCAATTTTACTTTTGCCGGCCTGCACGCAACCCGACAAAGCACGCCAGTCGAAGCTGGTAGTGAACGATGCTCAAATAGATGAGATCATTGCCGGTATGTCTCTCGAAGAAAAGATTGCCATGCTTCATGGTAAGCACATGTTTACTTCTGAAGGAATTCCTCGTTTGGGTATTCCGGAATTAATTTATGCAGACGGTCCTTTCGGCATACGTGAAGAAATGGAGCCTAATTCATGGGGGTCTTTAGGTTGGGCTACCGATTCGTCTACTTTCTTTCCGACCGGTTCGGCTCTGGCTGCTACCTGGAGCGAGGAATTGGCGTATGCCTACGGAACGGGAATGGCTCGAGAAGCGCGCCTGAGGGGGAAAGACATGATATTAGGTCCGGCAATCAATATCCAGAGATTGCCTACAGGCGGACGTTCATACGAATATCTGAGCGAAGATCCGTATCTTAGTGCACGCCTGGCAGTTGGCTATACGTTTGGGGTTCAAGATAACGGCGTAGCTACCTGCGTGAAACACTATGCCCTCAATAATCAGGAACTGAACAGAGGCGGTATCAATGTGATAGCAAGCCCGCGTACGATACGAGAAATCTATCTGCCTCCTTTCGAAGCGACTGTTACGGAAGCAGACGCCTATGGTATGATGGCTGCCTATAATCTTGTAGACGGAACTTGGTGCTCGGAAAATGACTTGTTGCAAAACCGTATCCTGCGCGATGAATGGGGATTCAAAGGCATCATTATCTCTGATTGGGGTGGTACGCATAGTACCGTAAAGGCAGCAATCAATGGCTTGGATGTAGAGATGCCGGGAAGCCGCTACTTCGGTCAAGCCCTGCTCGACTCGGTACAGGCAGGCATCGTTCCTGTTGAAGTGATTGATAAGAAAGTGAAGAACATCCTTCGCGTACGTCTGGTTATTGATCCGATTTCGCCCGAAAAGGCTAATACAAGTATTACCGCTAAGCCGGAACAGGCTAAGATAGCTTACGACATTGCCGCCAAATCAATTGTATTACTGAAGAATGAAGGATCGCTTCTTCCGCTCGACCTCGCTAAATACAAAAAAATAGCCGTAATCGGTGAGAATGCTGTTCGCACAATGGCCTTGGGTGGCGTAGGCGCAGGCGTTAAAGCGTATAAGGAAATAACCCCAATGGTTGCTCTACAAAATAAGATAGGCGATAAAGCTGAGATAATATATGCAGAAGGCTATCACGGCTTTACAGCACAAGAACGCGGGGATAGGAAGAATCGCCCTTCGCCCTACCGCGATGCAGACCCCAAATTGCTTGCCGAAGCTGTAAAAGTTGCTAAAAGTGCAGACGTAGTTCTCTTTATAGCCGGTGATAACCGCGAGGTGGAGACGGAAGGTAGTGACCGCACTGCCATTACCCTGCCCTCCGGACAAGACCAATTGATGGAAGCCCTTGCTGCAGCTAATCCCAATATCGTAACGGTGCTTGTTGCCGGCGGTCCGCTCGACCTGCGTGTAGTGAATACCTATTCTCCTTCCATCCTGGTGTCTTGGTTTAATGGCTCCGAAGGTGGAAATGCCTTGGCTGATGTATTGCTTGGAACCATATCTCCTTCCGGTAAATTACCCTTCACTTTCCCTGTAAAGTTAGAAGATTCACCGGCTTATGCACTGGCTAATTATCCACAGCAACGTGCCGAAAGCGATGTGTTTGTAGATTTAGTTCAGAGACAGGAGTCCGCGGCGAGAGGTGATAATAAAGCATTTTATTCGGAAGAGTTGCTTGTTGGCTATCGTTGGTTCGATACCAAGCAAATAGCGCCCTTATATCCCTTTGGCCATGGCCTTACTTACTCCAGCTTTGAGTATGGTGATCTGGCTTCGGCGAAAGAAAAATACAGCGCGAATGATAGTGTCCGCATCACCCTCGACCTGAAAAACAGCGGAAACAGAGACGCCGACGAGGTGGTACAACTATACGTAAGCCGCATTGGCGCGAAGACAGAATGGCCACTTAAAGAGCTGAAAGCTTTCCGGCGCGTTCAATTGAAAGCCGGAGAATCGAAATCCGTCACCCTGGCTTTCCCCGTCAGCAAGCTTCGTTATTGGGATGAAGCCTCTTACAAATGGATTTTGGAAAGCAGCCAATTAGATGTATTGGTGGGTTCATCGGCGGGTGATATTCGCCAAACCAAGCGGATAAGTATCTAATTTGCTCCTATATTTTCCTTTATATATACGCTTCTCGGTTTTTCTCCGTTATAAATAGCGTATATATAAAGGAAATTTTATGAAGATTCGTGCCATTGTAGCACTGTTGATTATATTTGTTTCTTTGCATGCTTCGGGGCAAAACCGCATTAAGATAACCGGTTATGTGCGCGACGGAGATGGTAACCCTATCGAATTGGTCTTGGTCCAGGTGAAGAATACCATGGTGGGAGCTATGACGAACGAAAAAGGATATTACTCGCTGTCTACCGCTCCGGGCGATTCACTTACCCTGATATATTCCTGCCTTGGATACAATAAAGCTGAACGGATACTCCCTTCGGCTAATCAGGATATGCGCCTGAATGTACAGATGAACTATATGTCGATGAGCTTGGGGGAGGTGTCGATTACAGCTGCTCGTCGCCAGGTATCCTCAATGGAGACAATCAATGCCGATAAAATCAAACTGATACCCGACCCGGCAGGTGGAAGCATTGAGAGCTTGGTCGTTACATACGCCGGTGTATCGACTACCAACGAACTTAGTTCGCAATACTCCGTTAGGGGAGGAAGTTTTGACGAGAATATAGTGTATGTAAACGGACTGGAGGTATTCCGCCCCTTGCTTGTCCGCTCCGGACAGCAGGAAGGACTGAGTTTCGTCAACCCGGACCTTACGGAATCTGTCAACTTTGCCGCCGGAGGTTTCGAGGCGCGCTATGGCGACAAAATGAGTTCCGTGCTTGATATCAGCTATAAGAAACCCAATGCCCTCGAAGGCTCTGCCTCGGTGAGTCTTCTCGGAGCAAACGCTTATGTGGGAAGCTCTTCCGGTAATTTTACACAGGTAACAGGTATACGCTACAAGACAACCCGTTCCCTTCTTGGTACCATGGAGACGAATGCCGAATACGCCCCCGTCTTCATGGACGCCCAAACGTATATGACCTATCGCCTGACGCCCAAATGGGAGGTAAATTTTCTGGGAAACGTAGCCTCCAATAGCTACAAATTTATCCCCCACGATCGTGAAACCTCTTTTGGCTCAATGAACAACGTGCAGAAGTTTCAAGTGTTTTTCGACGGACAAGAGAAGGATAACTTCCAAACCCAATTTGGCGCCCTTACTTTAAAATATAACCCCAATGAGAAGACCGAACTGGGTATCCAAGCCTCGGCCTTCAACAGCAAAGAGGAAGAAACCTACGATATTTCAGGCGAATATTGGGTAAATGAAGACGAAGCTCAGGAAAGTGGTGGAGCTACAATACCTCCTCTGACCGTCGGTAGATATCACGAACATGCGCGAAACCGCCTTCATGCTTCTGTGATGAACGTAGGCCACTATGGTTCATATCGTACAAAAGGCAATACCATCCAATGGGGAGCTACCGCGCAGGTAGAGAAGATTAGCGACCGGATAAGTGAATGGGAGAAGCGCGATTCGGCCGGCTATATGCTCCCGCACCACGAAGATGGCGTGTATGTAGTCTCCAATCTCTACTCCAATAACGATATTTCCAGTACCCGCCTTTCGGGCTATGTGCAAGATATATTCAAATTTCGTTCCCGCCAAGGCTTGTTTACGCTCATCGGTGGTGTACGTGGAAGCTATTGGTCCTTCAATAAGGAATTTATCTTCAGCCCCCGCGCCTCTTTGGGCTTCATCCCCAACTTCAATCAAGACCTAACCTTCCGCCTGGCTACCGGTCTCTATTATCAGCCTCCTTTCTATAAGGAATTGCGGCGGATGGTTACAGACGAATCCGGAAACCGGGTTATCGAACTAAACAAGGATTTAAAGTCGCAACACTCCTTCCACGTCATCGCCGGAGGAGACTATGCTTTCAAACTCGACAACCGTAACTTCAAAATTACAACCGAGCTATATTATAAGAAATTGGATAATATGAACCCTTACACGGTAGACAACGTAAAGATTCGTTACTATGGAGAGAACTGCGCCACCGGCTATGCAGCAGGTATCGACTTTAAGATATTCGGAGAGCTGGTTCCCGGAACCGATTCATGGCTCAGTGTATCGCTGATGAAGGCCGAACAAACCATCCGGGGCGTCACCAAAGCCCCGCTGCCCAACAGCCCCGGCTACAACATCTCCCTTTTCTTCCAGGATTATTTCCCCGGCTACGAACGGCTGAAGCTAAACCTGCGCGGTATGTTGTCAGGCAGGCTCCCCGTAACAGCCCCTTATCAAGGATACGAAAACGGCTACTACGAAACCTCCCCCTACCGTCGTGTAGACATCGGCCTGTCCTATCAATTAGCCGGAGGCAAAGACGCCATCATGGATCGTGGCTTCTTCCGCCACCTTAAAAACATCTGGCTCGGCGTAGACTGCTTTAACCTCCTTGGTATCCAAAACGTCAACTCCTACCTATGGATAACCGACATCCAAAACCGCCCCTTCGCCGTCCCCAACTACCTAACCGGCCGCCAACTAAACCTCCGCCTAATCGTAGACTTCTAATCCCTGTTATCTACCACCACATCCGAAAAGGCTATTGGCACACTGACAACAGCCCGATACTATGTACTTCTATCTCTAACGAGCGCTTGAAACGAGTCGGCTATATATCCTTTACCGATTATTATTTCAAAGTAGCTCCCGTAAATTAAAGAACCGCCGTGTACCGAACGGTACGCACGGTGGCGTGGGAGATCAAAACGGGAATTAATCCCGTTTCTCCTACCCGATTTTATTTATTTCAAAAAAATAAAAAAACTTAATACCAAAATAGCAACACTCAATAAACGGTAGCCTTCATTTATTAAAATGATTTTCAAGCCCTTTCCGTCAAAAATAGCAAGTTTAATACCCGAAAAAATAATTACAACTGCTGTCATCACACCTCCAATATAGAAGGGAACAGAAGTATTAAACAAGAGTCCAGTAAGGCATGCTGCATAAAACCACTCGCTTAATAACGCTAAAATCATTTTAGGGGGAGTGAAAATGCTTTTTACCTTATCATCAGAAAAGTTCATTAAACGTTGCCATGTTTTTCCAAAGAAAACTGAATACCAAAGGCAACCTACTAAAAAAGAAACAATTGCGCCTGCTAAAGCTGAAATGTAAAACATAAAATTGATTTTATTTAATAATATACCTACTCATAAGGCTTCATAGGTAAAAATAAGCCCGTTTTTAGGAGTTTCTGCTCTCCCTGCACAATTACAGTTTAATTTAGCATATCAACAGATTTTTATTCAAATCATCAATGTTACTTTACTATAAAATATAGAATATAAAATCATTTTTAATCCATTTATTGATATGTATAATGGTCTCTATTTTACATTTGTCCTAACTTATTATTTGTTTGATAGCAAAGTTATAATATTTATTCTGACATTGACATAAGGTAGGCATGTTTTATAATGGTACAATTAATAAATTGCCCCCCCAAGTAGGACAATGCTTTGATTTGCTGTGGAACAATCAGGATAAAGTGGTTCCATATCAAGAATTAGTTAATACCATGTTTGGCGATATCAATTTAAAAGGAGGGAAAGAACGGCTTGCTGGGAGAAAAGAATTATCTTTGCGGGTAACATTGGAAAACATGAATTATATGAAAAGGGATATAGGGAAAGTATTTTTTGTGATGGCTCTGGGCATTGTGCTGTCGGCTTGTACGAGGGGTGTTGTGCAGGATGATGGGGCGTTTCAGCGGAGTGCGCCTGAATTGGAAGGGGTGCAAACGGATGGGATTTTGAATTTCATTGACGAAGCGGAAGCGAATGGGATTGATATGCATAGCCTGATGATTTTGCGGCATGGAAAAATTATCACACAAGGGTGGTGGTATCCCTATAAACCAACTTATAAGCATATTATGCATTCTGTTAGTAAGACTTTTACTTCTACGGCTATCGGTTTTGCTGTACAAGAAGGACTGCTAACGGTGAACGATAAAGTCATCGCTTTCTTTCCCGACGACTTGCCGGCGGAGGTATCTCCCTATCTCCAGGCGCTAACCATCAAGCATCTGCTTACCATGAGTGTGGGGCAGGAGCCTGCGCCTACCTTTTATATGGGCGACGATAGTTGGGTGAAGGCTTTTTTATCTACTCCGATTGAGCACGAGCCGGGCAGCGTTTTCCTCTACAGTTCGTATGCCAGCTATATACTGTCGGCCATTATTCAGAAGGTGAGCGGCGAGACAACCTTTGATTATCTGAAAACTCGCCTCTTAGACCCTCTCAAAATAAAGGATGTCAATTGGGAATATGGTGCCGAAAGAATCAGCGCCGGCGGATGGGGGATGCGCATCAAAACGGAAGACATGGCCAAACTGGGGCAATTCTACCTGCAGAAAGGTCGCTGGAACGGCAAACAACTCCTTCCAAGCGCCTGGATTAAAGAGGCTACATCTTTGCAAATATTTCAGCGTGATAGCCTGACCTTTGAGGAAGAACTTCACGACAATTGGGCACAGGGATACGGCTACCAGATATGGCGTTGCATCAACAACGCTTACCGGGCCGATGGCGCTGACGGACAGTTTATCATCGTAATGCCGGATCAAGACGCCGTTGTAATCATTACGGAAAATACGGCGAATACACAATTGGTGCTTCGCTTGGTGTTTGATTATCTGCAGCCGGCCATGGGTGATTTAGTCTATTCCGTGAAAGAAGACAGAAAGGAACAACTGGGTTCCAAGCTAAGTACGCTATCAATTCCCGACCCCTTCCGCACGGAAGAGGATCTGGTGGTGCCGAAGGAAGTTACACGCACGTATAATTTAGACTCAAACACATCGGGACTTCAAAAAGTTACTTTCACGTTTGGCGCTGAGGGCGAGATCAGTTTCTCCTTGCAAGATGCGGATTCCACACAAACCTTCGACCTTGGCCTTGATGGTTGGCATTTTGTATCAACCATGAAGCCCGGCCCATATTTCTTATCACCGCGCAAAAATCCCGAAGGCTTGGCTCCTTTTGTGGTGGCCGGATATGGAAGTTGGGTAAATAAAAATGAACTTCGCATCCGCCTGCTGTACATTGAAGACTATCAGGAGGAAACATATATCTGCCGCTTTGATGGCAAGAAGGTGAAGATAGCCCGTAGCAATAGCTTCCGGCCCAATGCCGAGCCGCAAGTTTTACTGGGAAGTCTCACATCCGAATAATACTAATCCTATAAATACTTATACCATGAACACATCGTATTTCAAAAGAATTTTTGGCAGCCTTTTCTTAATTGCTGTCTGTTTGCCTCTGTTTGCTCAGACGTCGCTTCCCCGTAGCACTCCCGCTGCCGAGAAGTTTGATGCCGATGCCGTAATCCAATATCTGGCAGCCGTAAAAGCGGCTGGTCCGACTCAGGAACTGCATAGCCTGATGATTGTCCGCCACGGAAAAGTTATTGCCGAGCAATGGCTTGGCAATAATGCCGCCGATAAACCTCACCAGCTATGGTCTGTAAGCAAGACCTTTACAGCAACGGCAGTAGGATTTGCCGTTGCCGAGGGCAAGCTGAAAGTAACCGATAAAGTGATCTCTTTCTTCCCCGATAAACTACCGGCTGAGGTGAGTGATAATCTAAAAGAAATGGAGGTGCAACACCTGCTCACTATGTCAGGCGGACATGATGTGGAGCCACGCCGGTCGAATGATGCAGACTGGGTACAGACTTTCCTGGCTGCTCCTTTTACGCATAAACCGGGAACCTTCTTTGTATATAATAGTATGGGAACCTATGTGTTGTCGGCTATTGTACAGAAAGTAACCGGGCAGAAGGTACTCGACTACATCACGCCCCGCCTCTTTACTCCTCTGGGAATCGTTGGCGCAACTTGGGATGAAAGCCCGCAGGGAATCAATACCGGCGGATGGGGATTGTCGCTCAAAACGGAAGATCTCGCCAAGATGGGTCTCTTCATCCTCCAAAAAGGCAAATGGGAGGGAAAACAACTGCTACCCACCGCTTGGTTCGATGAAGCAACCACCTCGCACATAGCCTCTATGCCTTCCGGCAGGAGACCTGAACAACTAACTCCCGACACGAAAGAGAAGGATTGGCTGCAAGGTTACGGCTACCAGATGTGGCGCAGTCGCCATAACTCCTTCCGCGCAGATGGAGCCAATGGCCAATACATCCTTATCCTGCCTGAAAAAGATGCCGTTATAGCCATCACTGCCAATGTGCGTGATATGCAAGACGAGCTAAACTTTGTTTGGCAATACCTGCTCCCGGCACTAAAATAATGGATATTTGGTTGTTTTCAGTGAAAAAGTATATCTTTGTGTCATATTGAATATGAATATGAATCTAACAGAACGCTTTTTAAAGTATACTTCGTTTGATACGCAATCGAGCGATATGTCGGAAACAACGCCAAGTACCCCCGGACAACGCAGGTTAGCCGAGGCTATCGCCCATGAGTTGAAAGAGATTGGTTTGGAAGATATTATATTGGATGCCAATAGCTACCTGATGGCAACCCTTCCGGCAACTACCGGAAGGGAAGTCCCTGTAATTGGCTTCATTGCCCATTTAGACACCAGCCCCGACTTGTCGGGCAAGGACGTGAACCCACGTATTGTATCTTATAAAGGAGGAGATATTGTACTCTCTGAAAAAGAGAGTGTTGTATTATCTCCTACCATGTTCCCTGAACTGAATGACTATGTAGGCCAGGAGCTTATCGTTACCGATGGCACAACTTTGCTGGGCGCCGATGATAAAGCCGGTGTAGCAGCCATTATTTCAGCCGTGGAGTACCTAAAGGAGCATCCCGAAATTGAACACGGAAAGGTGCGCATCGCCTTTACTCCCGATGAGGAGATAGGCAAGGGCGCCAACTTCTTCGACGTAAACCGCTTCGGATGCAAATGGGCATACACCATTGACGGAGGCGCTATTGGTGAATTGGAGTATGAGAACTTTAATGCCGCCTCGGCCAGAATATTGTTCAAAGGGCTGAACGTTCATCCCGGAACGGCGAAAGACAAGATGGTGAATGCCTCTTTGCTGGCTATCGAGTTCGCTTCCTGGTTACCGTCCGAGCAACGCCCTGAACACACCGACAATTACGAAGGTTTCTTTCACCTCACTTCCATGAAGGGGGAGGTAGAAGAGGCTTCGCTTACCTATATTATACGCGATCACGACCGCACCTTGTTTGAACAAAAGAAGGAGCTGCTTAAATCACTTACCGAACGCATGAACCGGAAACATCCCGGAAGTACCTGTTTGCTTCAAGCAGACCAGTACTATAATATGCGCGAGATGGTTGAACCAAAGCAGCATATCATCCGCTTAGCCTTTGATGCTATGGAGGCAGTGGGTGTTACGCCTGTGGTCAAACCTATCCGGGGAGGAACCGACGGGGCGCGCCTTTCTTTCATGGGCTTGCCTTGTCCCAATCTCTTTGCCGGAGGTCTCAACTTCCACGGACGCTACGAGTTTCTGCCGATAGCGTCATTAGAAAAAAGCATGCAAACAATCATTAAAATTATAGAATCTATATGAAGAACACGCCATTTACCGATGTTCACATCGCATTAGGTGCAAAAATGCACGAGTTTGCCGGTTATAATATGCCTATTGAGTACACGACCGGTATTATTGACGAACACCTCACAGTATGCAATGCTGTGGGCGTATTCGATGTATCCCACATGGGAGAGTTCTGGGTAAAAGGTCCGAACGCACTGGCCTTTATCCAAAGTGTTACATCCAACGACGCTTCTGTGCTGACTATTGGGAAAGCGCAATACACCTGCTTCCCCAACGAAGAAGGGGGTATTGTAGACGACCTCTTGGTTTATCGCTACGAAGATGAGAAATACCTGCTGGTAGTCAATGCCTCGAACATCGAGAAGGACTGGAACTGGTGCGTAAGCCACAATACCGTAGGCGCCGAGCTTGAGAATGCTTCCGACAAGATGGGGCAGTTGGCCGTTCAAGGTCCCAAAGCGATAGAGGTGTTGCAACGCCTTACACCCGTCGACCTTTCCGCCATCCCGTATTACTCCTTCACCGTAGGCGAGTTTGCCGGATGCAAAAACGTCATCATCTCCAACACAGGCTATACCGGTGCAGGAGGCTTCGAGCTATACTTCTATCCCTCCGATGCGCTCACAATCTGGAATGCCCTTTTTGAAGAAGGCAAGCCCGAAGGCATCAAGCCCATTGGCCTCGGAGCGCGTGACACCCTCCGCTTAGAGATGTGCTTCTGCCTCTATGGAAACGACTTAGACGATACCACTTCGCCCATCGAAGCCGGTTTAGGCTGGATTACCAAGTTCGTAGATGGCAAAAACTCCACCAACCGCGCCGAGCTGGAGCGTCAAAAGAAAGAAGGCGTAACCCGTAAACTCGTCTCCTTCGAGATAACCGACAAAGGCATCCCCCGCCACGGCTACGAAATAGCAGATAGCGAAGGCAATATAATAGGTACAGTAACCTCAGGCACCATCTCCCCTTTACTAAAGAAAGGCATCGGTATGGGCTACGTAAAACCCGATTTTGCCAAGGCTGGCACCGAAATAAACATCCTCGTCCGCAACAAACCCCTAAAAGCCCAAGTCACCAAAGGCCCCTTCCGCAAATAACCTCAATACATAGATAATTAATCCCGTTTAGCATGGTTCACCACCCGCTAAACGGGATTTCTTATTTCATTGAGGAACGAGGCCTGATTTAATAAGAGGGTGACCCAAATGCCCTCTACGGTGGGAGCCTTGTTTTTAACATAACGCAGGCGGAGCATACGCCGAGGGAAAGGTATATTTAACAAGTTCCGTATTGTATTTACTGGTAATAGCTCTAAATTCATGCTTGCATGGGTTGTTTAGAGAATATTATGTTTATAATGTATAAAATAAATCATGAAATGTTGTGATTAATTGAAAAATGTTATTATATTTGCAACATGAAGACTGACTTAAACTCCGCTATTTGACCTATTAACCATCAGATATATAAATGCCAAGCGTGTTTGTCTACTTATTCTTTTGGATTAGCGCCACCTAAGTAGTGAAGTTAGTTAATTTTTAAATATGTATCATAGCAGATAGATATATTGAATATTAATTAATTAATTAAATGATGTTTTATGAGAAAACGATTATTTTACCTATTGCTTATGTCCTTTATAGGACTACAGTATGTGTTTGCTCAACAAACCGGCACGTCCGGTGTTGTGATTAGTGAAGATGATGGAGAACCTATTATTGGGGCTGCTATCATTGTGAAAGGAACCACCATTGGTGCGGTAACAGATGTAGACGGGAAATTCTCGTTTGATGCACCGGCTAATGCTACCCTCGAGATTTCCTACGTGGGGCTATTGACTAAAGAAGTGAAGGCCGGACAGAATTTACGGATTATGCTGAGCACAGACTCTCAGTCGATCGATGAAGTAATTGTTGTAGCTTATGGTACCTCGAAGAAGAGTTCGTTTACCGGTTCAGCTACTGCTGTTGGGAGCCAACAACTTGAAAAGAGGGTTTTAACAAACGTAACGAACGTTTTGGAAGGACATGTGGCCGGATTGCAGACTACGTCTTCCATGGGACAACCGGGCGCCGAGCCTACGTTCCGAATCCGCGGATTTGGCTCTATCAACTCAAAGTCTGACCCGTTGATCGTGCTTGATGGCGCTATCTTTAATGGAAGCTTCCAAGATCTCAATGCAAACGACATTGAATCTATGACTGTATTAAAAGATGCTGCTTCTACTTCATTGTATGGTTCAAGCGCCGGTAATGGCGTGATCCTCGTTACTACCAAGCAAGGTAAAGGAGAAGGCGGTGCGCATCAGGTAAATGCAACAATATCTCAAGGTTTTTCTCATCGTAGCATCCCCGAATACGACCGTATAGATGTATTTGGCTACTATCCTGTTCAATGGGAAATGTTGAAAAACGTAAATCAATACAATGGCAAACAAGACCCTGCTACAGCCGCGGCCAATGCTTCGAAAAATATTTACAACCAATTAAAATACAATCCCTTCAGAGGTATTCCCAATGATCAGATTGTTGGTACAGACGGCAAACTAAACCCTGCAGCTACTGATTTGCTTTATGGGGATGATTTAGACTGGGGCAAAGAAGGCTACCGTACAGGATATTTTCAAGATTACAACCTCTCTTATTCGTCCAAGACCGATAAGAGCGACTCGTATGCTTCCTTTGGTTATCAGAATAATAAAGGATATGCCCTTAAAACAGGATTGGAACGTTTTACCGGACGTGTAAACTATAATATCTATCCAACGAAATGGTTCAAGTCAGGATTAAACCTATCTGCTTCGCACATAGAATCCGAAAGAAATCCTTCCGACGATACGGGTAATTCAGGTTTATATACCAACATATTCCGCCTCACCCGTGTTATGGCACCTATCTACCCAGTGTATAAACATGACCCTGTTACAGGACAGTACGTTGATATAGAAGGAAATCCCCTTAAAGAAGGTGATAGCAAAGTGTATGACTATAACGGGAACAGGATGACAGACCCGGGAAGGCACGGTATTGCCGAGTCGGAATGGAACGACCGCATCTACAACCGTGATCAATATTCGGCAAACGCCTACATGGAGTTCAGCATATACAACGGATTGAAGCTGAAGCTGAGTGGTAATCTTGAAAACCGCAATCTTAAAACCAATACGTATGAAAATAAAGAGGTAGGCGACGGCTCTCCTGCAGGACGTTTTGCCATTGAGAGAAACACCTATACAACTTGGCAATACAATCAATTGGCTACCTACTTCAAGCAGTTTGGAAAGCATACCATTGATCTATTGGCCGGACACGAAAGCTATGGATACAAACGTTCCTACATGCGTGGTATGCGTCAGGGAGAGATTGTTGACGGCTTGCATGAATTTGAAAATTTTGTGACGATCAACTCACTACGTTCGTATACAAATAACTATACAAAAGAAAGTTATTTGTTTCGTGGCAACTATAATTATGACGATCGCTACTATGCTTCTGTTTCGTATCGCCGGGATGGCTCTTCCCGTTTTTACAAAGATAACCGTTGGGGTAATTTTTATTCCATCGGCGCTTCGTGGAGACTGGATCAGGAAAACTTCCTGAAAAATGTTTCATGGATTAATAGCTTGAAATTAAGAGGATCGTATGGTGAAACAGGTAATGACTTCATTACAGATGCAGATGGTTATGAAACCTTTTTCGGCTATCAAACCCTGTATAGCTTAGGAGATAATAATCGCGATGAGGCTGGTGTGTACTTCGATATATATGGAAACAAGGATTTGAAATGGGAAACAGTTGTTTCATCGGATGTTGCCGTAGAATTTGGATTGTTTGGCCGTTTAACGGGATCTATCGAATATTTCAACAAACACTCCAAAGATTTAATATTCAATGTACCGGTTGCCACCTCTACGGGTGCTGAGAAAATTCGCAAAAACATAGGAAGAATTGACAATTATGGCGTTGAGATTGATTTGAATTATCTGGTCTTCAAAAACAAAGACTGGCGCGTGAATGTAGGTGGCAATGCTACGCTCTATAAGAATAAAATAAAGAGCTTGCCGGAAGAAACGCCTAAAATCGTAGATGGCACGAAACAATATGAAGTAGGCCATTCCCGATATGATTGGTGGTTGCGCCAGTATGTAGGCGTTGATCCCGACAACGGGCTTCCCCTCTACATTTTTGATGCAGAGAATCAAGCTGTAGGCTCTGATGTTTTTGAGAAAGACGGACGGCAACTGACCACCAACATTACAAAAGCCAAATACGCTTATAGCGGCAGCGCCATTCCCAAAGTATTTGGAGGCTTCAATGCCTCTGCCAACTACAAAGGATTTGAACTTTCTGCTGTATTATCGTATCAATTAGGTGGTAAAATACTGGATAGCAACTATCAGTCATTGATGGAAAACAAATATGGATATGCCATGCATACAGATGCATTGAAAGCATGGAAAAATCCGGGAGAACATACCAACATTCCTCGCTTGGATCAAAGTATTGCTGCCAATGCAGACGGAACCTCTTCCCGTTGGTTAATTAGTTCTGATTATTTGAACATCAAGAACATTACCTTGTCGTACACCTTGCCCAAGTCTATCCTTCGTCCAATTGGCTTTAAGTCAACTCGCATTTCTCTCAGTGGAGAAAACATCTACCAGTTCAATGCCCGCAAGGGTTTGGATGCTATGTCAGGATATAACGGCTTGCAGTATAATTCATACGTGCCTGCCCGTTCTCTTACGGCAAGTTTGAATTTTTCATTCTAAATAACCTTTAAGAATAAGAAGTATGAAACAGTTTAAATATATCACAATTAGTTTATTAATGGCTGCATCAGGTCTCTTCTCCGGATGTTCGGCAGATTATTTGGAAACCAACCCCACCAACCAGGTATCGGATGGTACAATTTATTCTTCTCTGGAAAACCTGAGGCTCGCCATTAACGGCATCCACCGCAAAATGGTATCTCAAGACGGGAGCAGCCAAGGCTTGGGAGGTGAACCGGGTTATATTGTTAGCCGTGAAACCTTGGGCGACGACATGACGTGGCAAACAAACACCTGGCACAAGACGACTCACCAATGGAAAGCACACAGGGACGCCAAAAGTTCGGTTGACTATCTTCCATGGCGCATTTACTATCGCTGGGTGTTGAATGCCAACTTTGTACTGGAAAATATTGACAAATACGAAGACAAAAACGTGGCTTTGCACCACGGCTTAAAAGGTGAAGCGCTTTGCTTCCGCGCCTTTGCCCATTTCAATGTGGTTCAGATGTATGCTGAACGATACAAGGCAGGCGACGCAAACACGCAAGCGGGAGTTCCTTACCGGAAAAGCTCTGAAGCCATACCGATGGCACGTAATACGGTAGCCGAAGTATACCAGTACATCAATGAAGACCTTGATGAAGCTATCCAGCTTTTGGAAGGATACAAACCTGAATCTGCAGCAAGTGCTGTTCGCTTAAATCATTTTACCGAGGAAACGGCTTGGGGTTTGAAAGCACGCGTAGCCCTTGCACAACAAGATTATGCAAAAGCAGCAGATGCTACGGATAAAGCGCTGCAACTGTCTCTCAAAAGAGGATATGCTTTGATGACCGGCAATGAGTTATTGAATGGTTTCGCCGACATTACAACGGCATCTAAAGAGGTATTATGGGCTGCAATGACCAAGGCGGACCAAACGGTTTATTTCTATCATTTCATGGCTTACATGTCTTGGAACGACAACACGACTGCCATCCGCCAGGGTGTGAAATCCATCAGCCTCGAAACCTACAAGCTGATGTCGTCTACCGACATTCGCCGTCAATGGTGGGATCCGGAAGGAAAATCAGACGATCTTCCCGCTACCAGTTATATTCCATATCCCGGTCAGGTCAGAAAGTTTAGAGCCAGATCTACTTCCGACCATGTGAGCGATTATGCGTATATGCGTTTGGCCGAGCTATATCTCATGAAGGCAGAAGCCCTTGCTCGCTCTGGAAAAGAAGCGGAAGCACAGGAAGTACTGACAGCGTTTGCAATCACTCGCGACCCGGAATACAAAGCATCAAAAAAAGGCGAAGCCCTGATTGAAGAAATCATGACCCATCGCCGTATTGAACTCTGGGGCGAAGGCTTCCGTTGGTTCGACCTGAAACGCTTGAACTTGCCTCTGCATAGGGAAGGCTCCAATTGGGATCAAGCATTCTGCCTTGTAATGGATGTACCTGCCGGCGATGTACAATGGCAATTCATGATTCCCCAAGAAGAATTAAATGCCAATCCTTTGATGGTACAAAATCCATAATAGATATTACTCGAAACGCCGGTTCTTATTTATACCAACCGGTCAATGAAAAACAAGTGTAAGAGGGAGCAACTCGCAAGAGAAGCTCCCTCTTTTTTATAACAGATGAACCAATGACAGCGTAATCTTCTTATATTTGCAGTAATATATAATAGTAGACGATGAATAGAGTATGTGAATTATTTGGGATTGAGCACCCTATCGTACAAGGGGGTATGGTTTGGTGTAGCGGATGGCGACTGGCTTCCGCAGTGAGTAATGCCGGAGGTTTGGGACTACTGGGAGCCGGGTCGATGCATCCGGAAGTGCTTCGTGAGCATATCCAGAAGTGCAAGGCTGCTACAGATAAGCCTTTCGGGGTGAATGTGCCGCTTATGTATCCCGATATAGACACTCTGATGAAGATACTGACGGAGGAAAAAGTAGGTGTCGTATTCACTTCGGCCGGAAACCCGAAAACATGGACAGGATATCTGAAGGAGCAGGGTATTAAAGTAGCCCATGTGGTAAGCAGTTCCAAATTTGCAGGCAAATGCGAGGAAGCCGGCGTCGATGCCATTGTGGCCGAAGGTTTTGAGGCCGGCGGACACAACGGGCGGGAAGAAACAACCACCCTCTGCCTTATCCCTGCTGTAAGACGCGCCACTACCCTACCCCTGCTGGCTGCCGGAGGAATAGGAACAGCCGAAGCCATAGCAGCCGTCAAGATATTAGGAGCCGAAGGGGTACAAATAGGCACTCGCTTTGCCCTGACCAAAGAAAGCTCTGCCCACGAGAACTTCAAAAACCTTTGCCTGAGCCTGAATGAGGGAGACACGAAGTTGCTGCTGAAGAAACTCTCCCCCACCCGACTGGTAAAAAGTGATTTCACCTCAGCCGTAGAAACTGCCGAAGCACGTGGCGCCTCGCCCGACGAACTGCGCGAACTGCTGGGCAAAGGCCGAGCAAAAAAAGGTATCTTCGAAGGCGACCTCGCTGAGGGCGAATTAGAGATTGGCCAGGTAGCCTCCCTCTTCCGCCACCAACAGTCCGTAGCCGAAATAATGAACGAATTAACCTTATCTACTGCCGTAGGCAAATGAGGCTAAGCTCTCGTGGCCGGCTTCATCTACACTCTGAACAGCGAAGAAGTAATTGTCTTTGCTGTAAGGGAGCTTGGCTTGGGTATCGCGGACAAGGATTTTCTTTTGCCAGTCGGGTTGGTCTGTTTCGCGGATTAATACGTAGTAGGCGTCGGGCTTTTTCCCCTGCTTAGGGGCTTCCCAAATGATGTTGACATAGTTGGTTAGTCCGGAAGTGATAAGCTTAACGTTCTCCGGAACCGACGGAGCAAGCGCCAGATTCATCACCGTTGCCAGATTGACACCCGTATTCTTACGCACGTATTCAAAGTCGATAGCCCAGATTTCGTCGCCGTATTTAATGCCGTTCTCTTCGCGAATGTACTGATGGGTGCGGTCGTAGTTTTCATTTACCTCACACATCCGTACGGCGGCAAAGCCTTGACGGCTGAAAGGAGTATGGTCGCCACTCCGACCGAAGCGGTCGCTGCGATAGATAAGCTTCACGGTCATATTATCTACATATCGCTCGCCGGTTTCTTTGATATAACGAGCCAACTGGCGAGCATAGCTGTCGTTTTCTGCCGAATTATAGACACGAATCCTTTTCATCTCTTCCGTTTCTACGACCGGTATGTTTTCAGAGAAAACGCGGATGATGGTATTGGTCTCGGTATTCGTTTCGCTGGCATTGGAATTGCCTATCATATCGTTGTTGATAACAGCTATCAGATTCCAGTTCTCTTGTTTGGCAAGCGCGGCCATGTGGGTAGCTCCGTACAACCCGTGCTCTTCACCGGAAAGGAACATGAGTTTCACGGTGATTGGGATATCAGTTTTCGAAATCAACCTCGCCATCTCGGCTAAACAGGCAATACCACTGCCGTCGTCGTTAGCTCCGGGTGCATAGGCTACGGAATCGGTTTCGTCTCCATTGCGGCTATCGTAATGCGCCAAAACGGCGATGACACGATTGTCGGTTTTATCACTTCCCTGTATGGTAGCCACTACATTGGCAAGGGTAATCTCCCGCTTCAGTCGCGTGTCGGGGCCTCCAACCTTATAATATACCTTCTCAACACTCAGCCTCCCGCTCGATTGAGGGATATAGGAAGTAACCTTTTGATAGAGGTATTCTGCAGCTGCTCCGACACCTTTAGCGGGGTCGGTTTTACTACTGAGGTTGTTCCGATTGTGAAAACCTACCAAATCCTGTACAACAGCACGCTGGTTGACAACCGATATACCGTTCACTGCCTCAGCAATCCGCGTATCCCGGTTCATGATCGTTTGTGAATTTACCCCAAGAGGAAGGGTAATCAACAAGAAAACTAAAAGGGTCTTAGTAATTATTCTCATACACAATGAATGTTGTTTGATATTTAAAAGCCCTCAAAAGTATCCTTTAGTTTTAAGTAATCCAAATATACATAACAAAATGTTATGTTTGCACACAAAAGCAACCACCATGTTTTTATGGAAGACAAATTAGCTTCAGCTTTTTCCGGCGACGGAGAGGGCGAGGATGCTTACTTTTATTTCGGGGATGGA
The DNA here is from genome assembly GCA_025996775.1 of Bacteroidia bacterium. Taxonomy (GTDB): domain Bacteria; phylum Bacteroidota; class Bacteroidia; order Bacteroidales; family Tannerellaceae; genus DFXE01. Next base: position 72,228 of record BNTS01000004.1, read on the forward strand.
GAGGAGGATGTTTGCACAGAAAATAAGTGTGGAGCCGGAGGTTATTACATCGTCTATAAGGAGGATGTGTTTTCCTTTCAGGGTTTGGGAGTTCTTTAAAACGAAGATATCTTGTACGTTAAGCCAACGGTCGTAGATGGTTTTGCGCGTTTGGGTGACGGTTCTTTTTTTACGTAAGAGTACGTTTGTACAAATGGGGAGATTCCAGACTGCAGCTATGCCGCGGCATATCCACTCGGACTGGTTGTAGCCCCTTTCCCGCTTACGCTTTGAGTGCAGAGGAACGGGTATTAAAACGTCTATCTGGCGGTAAACAGGATTTGCCTGACAGGCTTTGGCTGCCAAACGCCCCATCTGATAAGCAAGGTCTCTATTATTACGATACTTGAAGGCATGCACCAATTTCTGTACCTTGCCTCCCTTTTCAAAGTGAAGGAAGGCAGTAGCATTGATTATATACGCCTTTCCTATAAATAGTTGAAATACGGGATTATTGTCCTTCAACCAGTACTTAGTCTGCGGCAAGTCGACGAGACATTTCAGGCAAATCTGCTTTTCGCCTTCAAACAAAGGTTCATTACAAATGGCGCAATTATTGGGAAAGAATAGGTTGAGAAAGTCATTCCATATCGTCAGCATAGTTGTTCTCTTTAAATAGTTGGCGCAGGCATTGGTTGGTTTCACGGCTCTCGAAGCCTCGGCCGACGGCGAAACGGAGTAACTTCATATAGACTTCTTGTTCGTTTTGTCCGTGCACGGTCTTTTTCTTACCTTTCAATAAAGCCATTAATCCGTTAAGGTAGGTTGTTTCGTCTATGTTTTCCAAGGCGTCACTACGGATGGCCGGAGGGATGTTTTTCCGATTTAGTTCGTAGGCTATTTTGATGCGTCCCCAACCGTTGAAACGCAATCTGTCGTTCACAAAGCTGCGTGCAAAGCGGGCTTCGTCTATAAACTTCTCTTTCTGAAGTTGAGTAATGATTCGTGCGATAGCTTCAGCAGGCAATCCGGCTGCCTTGATCTTCGCCTGAACATCCTGGATGCAGCGTTCGGCGGTTGAGCAATAGGCTGCCATGCGATGCAGCATATCGGGTTCACTTATTTGCTTCATATTTGTGCTTTAATAATTCTGTCTTTGCCCGATAAATCACGGATAAGCTCCACGTTTGTAAATTCCTCTTCTTTCAATGTCTGAACAGTTTCCTTACCAAGCATGGCGTTGATCTCAAAGTATAAGGCGCCACCTACATTCAGTTTCTGTTTCGCCAAACGGGCTATGGCGCGATAAAACAGGAGAGGGTCATTGTCCGGTACAAACAAAGCCAGACGTGGTTCATACTGAAGGACGTTCTTTTCCATCCCGATTTGCTCGTTTTCTTTTACATAAGGAGGATTGCTTACAATTATATCGAATGTTCCGGGTATGTCGATGTCGGGATATAAGATATCTGCCTGAATGAAAGAGACGAAGGCGTTGTTTATGCGGGCATTCTCCTCAGCCGTTTGAATGGCTTCTTCGGATATATCTACGGCAATTACCTCGATAGTCGGAAGAAAGTGAGCCACTGAAATGGCGATACACCCGCTACCTGTTCCAATATCGAGGATCCGCATCTTTCTGCCGTCATAGTCATTCAGGATACATTCTATCAATTCTTCCGTCTCAGGGCGGGGGATCAGGACAGAAGGGTTTACACGGAATTTTAGTCCGCAAAAGGATGTTTCACCTAAAATATACTGTATCGGCTCGAATTGCTTGAGGCGTTCCACAATCAGATGGATTTCGTGCTTCTCCGTATCGGATAAATGCCTGCCGCCACCCATCAGCAACTGATATGGCTGCAAACGGCACACATGCTCCATGATTAATCGGGTGAAACTCTGGACTTCGCCCTTTGGATACAGATCCTGCAATGAACGATTGATATAAGCAACGGTTTCAGTCATATCCTGATTGGCTTTCATCTTAAATTATAATTTCAGTGCAAATATATTTTATTTTGTTGGAGTTTGCTATATTTGCAAGCAAAGTAATATTTACAAACTTATTTTTAGTAGATGATTGCCCGGCTTTATTTTACTGAATTTTACTTGTCACTGTTCTTTTTTATGGTAGGTTTAGTTTCTACCAATGATGCTAAAAACAACACGAAGTCTGTAATATCCTCACTTACACTGGCTCTTTCCAAAGCGGCCATATATTCCTTTCGCCTTTCTACAGGAATAATCGTCCAGTTATACCCTCCTGAAATAAGCATGGTATTCATTAGAAAGCGGGCTATACGACCGTTACCATCCATATATGGATGGATATATACGAATACAAAGTGACCTAAAACCGCTCGTACCCTTGCATCTGTTTCGTTTCTTAATAGCTCGAACAATACAGGCACAGCATCTCTGACAGCATCAGGACTCAACGGAGTATGCATGGAGCCACGGATATAGACCTGGTGGGTACGATACCCCGCCAAATCAGACGGTTTCAGCAAGCCAACCGTAACACTCGGTGCAAACAGTTCGCGATACCATACCCTGTGGTCACTTTCGACTACGTCACCGGGGTTGCCGCCATTAAGTATTTTCTTTACATTTTCTATAACCGCCTGGAATGCCTGCCAGTATCCACGTGCAGCCATTGCATTCCTTTGCTCTGCATCTGAAGAGTCTTCATCAGGTTTCCAATTACCGCTTTTCACTTTTTCTATCAACTCGTCAGTAACCTTATATCCTTCAATGGAAAGTGAATGGTATGCATCCAGTTTATATTGTGCCTCGATTCCTTGCAAGCAAGTTTCAACATCCGAATACCTTTGTTCTGTTTCAGGGAAATTAGCAATAACCACATCACGCATCTTATCCCACATAAGCTTTAACCTCATCACATAAGGAGATGTTGCCCGGAAGTAGGAAATCGAACTCTGATCCGAAAAGGGATCGTCCTCCCTGATATCGTAGCCCAAACTCTTCATGGTACTTATAATCTCATCTGCAGCGGTAGTATTACCTATATTACGAAATGCTCCGGCCAATCGCCCGGCTTTTACTGTTTGTCCTTTGTCAAGCACTATTTTTAAAATGTCACCCACAGTCTGCACCAGTGACAAACACGTTCGAGCAGCTACGCTATCAAGCTTAAAAAAATCAGGACTACACTCTAACAAAGCTTCAGAAAGAGAATACAAGTTCAAACCAAATTGAGGCTCCCTATAAACGGGTGTTGCAATAGCTGCATTTAAATCGAATAAAGAAGTGTTATGCATCAACTTCACAACATTGTTGGATCCTTGGGGAGAACGTACAATGATTTGTGCCGGGACTACCCTATTGCCACTATAAATAGACAACGACTGATCGGCAGATAAACACCATTCCTGAGCAAAACGTGCATTTGCATACTCGGAAACAAAATACCAATACGAGGTGTACCAGTTTGTTGTGTCGCCCGGTACGCTGTCCGGCCTTGAAGAAATATACCAACCTTTCATCACTTCTTGCAAGAAACCATTCTCCTTAAGCCTCTCTAAATGAGTCCTTGATATTTCAGAAGATTTGACGATCGCTAATCCTGCTTCATTCTGTAATTGTTTCAAAATCGACAGAGAATCGGCTAATTTTTCCTGTATCGTTGCCATATCATTTTATTGTATCTATTATCAGTTCTTATACCACCTCAGACATTACAGCTATACGACTTCCAACACCAGCTATTATTCTAATACAAATATCACTTGCCGGAGTACAAGTTTTACCAGTTGTGCTATCGCAAGTATTTTACGTTGTGCCGTTACAAGTATTTGGAGCAAAAATAGTACTAATTTTATTAGCATCAGATTTTTTACACAATTATTTAGTACATATCAAGAGCCATGTTGAAAGTTGCATCGCTTTTATAGCGAAAGACTAAAGACATTAATTTAGTTCATTTTAATTTAATCTGATTCTTCATTCGCTTTTGAGGCTTTCTGCCGGGTTCGTGTTGGCGGCTCGCCAGTTTTGGAAGGTGACAGTGCAGACGGTTAGGATAAAGACGGTGGCGAAGGATACCAAGTAAACCCACCAGTACATCGGCGTTTTGTAGGCAAAGTTTTCGAGCCATTTGTCTACGGCATACCAGGCTACGGGGGCTGCCGGCACGAAGCAGATGCCGAGGATGCGGACGTAGCTCTTGTTGAACGCTACCAGTATCTCGGTCGTTGTGGAGCCGAAAACCTTACGGATGCTAATTTCCTTCCTGCGATACTCGCCATCGAATACTACCAGACCGAAGACGCCTACGATGGAGATGAAGATAGCCACGAGGCTGAAGAGGGTGATGAGGCTGCTCAGCTTCTGCTCATTCTCGTAGAGACCATTTATTACCTCGTCGAAGAAACGGACATTGAAGGGATATTCACTGTCGAAGAATTGCAGTGAACTGCGTACATGCGCCATAGCTGCGAAGTAATATATCATATCTTTTAAATAAATTCGCTTACGGAGGATACGATGCTGCCGTCGAAGAGGCTTACAACGCGATGGGAGAAAGATGCGTCATGTTTGGAGTGGGTTACCATGATGATGGTGGTTCCTTCTTTGTTGAGTTCGGTGAGAAGTTGCATGACTTCGAGGCCGTTCTTACTGTCCAGATTACCGGTAGGCTCATCGGCAAGTATCAGCTTGGGATTAGACACTACGGCACGGGCAATGGCTACGCGTTGTTGCTGACCGCCGGAGAGCTGTTGCGGGAAGTGCTTGGAGCGGTGGCTGATATTCATACGCTTCAGTATCTCCGTCACCATCTGCTTGCGCTCGGCCGCTTTAATCTTCAGGTAGGTAAGAGGAAGCTCTACATTCTCAAAGACATTCAGCTCGTCTATCAGGTTGAAACTTTGGAACACAAAGCCAATATTCCCTTTGCGCACCTGGGTACGTTCCTTCTCCTTCAGATGTCCTACTTCCGTCTCACCCAGATAATAGTTGCCTTCAGAAGGATTATCCAACAGTCCGAGAATATTTAACAGGGTAGATTTACCACAACCCGAGGGCCCCATAACGGCAACAAACTCGCCATCCTTCACCTCCATCGACACCTTGTTCAATGCGATTGTCTCTACCTCTTCCGTACGAAAGAACTTACTTAAACCTTCAATTTTAATCATGACTGTATTCTATTTAATAGTTATTAATTCATTCCTACACATAAATCCATACAAATAACGTGCCAAAGATGCAAATTATTATCTATCAACATCCTATCATTTTATCCCTTTCCCCCAAGTGTCAAAAAATTGGACAGTAGTGTCCAATTTTTTGACACTTGGGGGATTATGATAGCTCGCACGGTAAGCTATCCCTGTCATACGGTATCCGCCAAATAGCCCTTATGCTCCAGATATCTTTCACCCAAAACATCAACAAAGCCTTAGGTATAAAGTTGCATGTCGGCTACAATTTACCCTTAAGTACAGTGAATAAATTCCGCATCAAAGAAAAGGGCAGCTCAACCCGTACCCTGCCAGCCAACGACTCCTCTCTCTCCTATCCCACCCAAATCATAAACGACATCTGGAGCACCCTTATCGTAAACAAATGGCAAGCCGGCCTCAGCATCGTCTTCAATTAATTTCTGTTAAATACCTTACAAAAGGACAAAAATAGCAAAATGTCAAAAAATGGTCTTTTTTCCTGTCTTCGTCACATTTTTCACCTGAAAATAATTATATTTGAAAATCAACCGGTTATCTATTAAAAAATTTATTAGAGACCCGAAATGGGTCACATATTTATAGCTATGATTTGTGTCCCCCGCCATTCGACCCCGGAGGGGTCGCACATCGTGTGGTTTGACATTTTTCTATAAACATACGACCCGATGGGTCGGAACAATAGAAAGAATGGTAAAATTTGGTAGAAAGCAAAATGACTGTGACGGGTTGGGGAATGGCATATAAAAGTACCGGAAGGGTGCAGTCTCACGACTTTGCCTTCCGGATTTTATACATACAACATTATTGATTTGTCTAAAATCAATATTCTTTACTAACGCACTACCGCTTTTTCGGTATAATATGTTGCTCCTGTCTGACCTTTTACAATATAGACTCCGCCTGGGAGAGGAATATTGAAATGGCCGGAGGACGAATTACTGCTATATATCAATGAACCTGTTAAGCTATATACCTGGAGTTGGTCTATTTTCCCGCCTTGCGATTGTACATTCAGATATCCGTCTTTTGAAGATACCTGCAAAGCGGCAGGAGCCGGTGCGGATTCGCTGCCTGTGACAATTCCCTTGCCTGTATAGGTCATCTCAAGCGAGAAACGGTCGTTCAGCTCTATGGCATCAGCGCCCGGTTTGGCTACGGTGAAGGTATATACGGGATTGTTTTGCAAGTCAATGGTCTTTCCCAATTGCCTGTCCTGCAGATATACATCGTGACCGAACGTGGACAGGCCGCTAAACTCCAGCTTCATTTCCCCCGCATTCATCACACGCAGACCCAAGTCGGTAGCCCGCGATTGGAAGTCATTGGAGGTACGGATCGAAAGCGCCTCGCGCCCCGGAGAAAAAGCATAGAGCGTAAGCGGGATTTCATTGTATACAAGTACCGGCAAATCTGCCTTCGACGTAGCTTCAGGGTCATAAACCAAGGCGGCAGAGCTTGTCCTGCTGCCCTGTATGGCTCGTATATACAATACGCCGCCACTTGTCACCTGCGCGGAGCGAAGTGTGTATGAAGCCGGAGGCGAGGCAGTCGTCCACCGGGGAGACATGACAACCGCCGACACCTGAGAGTTTGGATTTTCCTTTGCCACAAAGAAGGATTGAAGAGGAGCTATAAGGTTGGGCAGGCCATCCGTAGACTGCTCTTCATAAACAAATCTATTGCCTGTTCCGGCAACACCTACTGTTTTGAAGCTGCCGTCCAGCTCCCCGTTCCAGTAGTAATAACCATTTTTCAAAGCGGGGTTGTATTGCAGGAAGGAATCGGCACGCAGGTAAGCCATATAGGGGTTCACCACCTGTACCAGCTTCCAGCCGTTATTGTCATAAGTCGGACCTGTGCCGCTGTAAACAGGGAGGTTGAAACGCCCAAGGGCATTTTGAGCGACACCCTGGGTGACAAACTTATACTTGTTGGGACGTGAACCGAGCGGGATGCCGTTATAGGTATCCGTCTCTCCGGGGAATCTGAGAATACTGTCACGGGACAGGGAGGTGGTGACAACCCTCAGGTTGAAGGCTTTTCCCAGTTGAAGGGGTTGATTAACGCTTCCAAAGGTGGTTGTGAAGTTGCTTTGAGCTGCCACAC
>BNTS01000005.1 GCA_025996775.1 Bacteroidia bacterium
GGGTGCTTATTGCTGACAGGTTGCTCCCCAGCAGAGCCTGTTTCCTCTTAACACCCTGATACAAAGATAGAATATTAAAGTTAATTAATAACAATAATCCGGGGTTTACTTGGATTTTAAATGGAAATACTATTATGTTCAGCAGGGGTTTTTTTCTTTCGACGTTGGGGTGCTTGCTGGCTACCGGCTTGTATGGGCAGCAAGGGTTTTTAGATAATTTGTATGGCGGTTTCATTGAGAATCCTTCAGTATTTGAATGGAATCAGGAGGAGAGTAGGGCATACTTTATTCCCGATAAACATATATCCCTCAATGGGGATTGGAAGTTCTTTTGGAGCAATACGCCGGAAGAGGTTCCGGGTAGCTTCTTTGCCGCAGGGTTTAACGACCGGAAATGGGTTAATCTGCCTGTACCTTCCAATTGGGAGATGAAGGGGTTTGGAGACAAGCTTTTCCGAAATGTATCAAGCCCCTTCAAACCGAATCCTCCTTTTGTTCCCAAAGAATACAACCCGACGGGAGCTTACCGCCGTACGTTTACGGTACCTTCCGACTGGAAAGGCGAACAGGTGTTCCTTCGTTTCGAGAAAGTTTCCTCTGCTTCTTTCGTGTGGATTAACGGACAGGAAGCAGGTTATAACGAAGGGGGGCAGGAGCCTGCCGAATACAATATCACCCGTTTCCTGAAACCCGGAACGAATACGTTGGTCGTTCTGGTAACAAAGTATTCCGATGGATACTATCTGGAAGGACAGGATTATTGGCGATTAGCCGGTATCTTCGATGATGTATGGCTTTATGCCACGCCGACCGTTCGTCTCTTCGACTGGCAGGTTATCACCGATTTGGATGATACCTATACCGATGCTCACCTGCAAGTGAAGGCCGATGTGAAGAAGTATGTATCAACAGCGGCTGCATCCTATCGAGTAAAAGCTCAGTTGCTGGACAGTTGGAATCAGATAGTTGCGGAGTTAGAGAGCAATCCGGTATCTTTTAATGCCTCGGATAAGGAGACTGCAACACTCGAAAAAACGATCTCCCATCCCTATAAATGGACAGCCGAAACCCCCGCTTTGTATACACTAAAGATGCAATTATATACTGCCGACGGCATTTTGGTTGATAAGGCACAAACACGCATCGGCTTTAAAAAAACGGAGATTCGGGGCAGTGTGTTTTACCTCAACGGTGTACCGATTAAGGTGAATGCGCAAAACTCGCATATGCAACACCCGGAACTAGGGCATACAATGGATGAGGCGACTATCCGCAAAGACTTTGCCATTCTGAAGCAGTTTAATTTCAATGCCGTTCGTACCTCGCACTATCCCCCTGTGAACAAATACCTGGAACTTGCCGATGAATATGGTCTTTATATCATAGACGAGGCCGGAGTAGAGGCTCATGCTACAGAATATGTATCAACGGATAAAGCATTTACCGCTATGTATCAGGAACGGGTACGCCGGATGGTGCTGCGCGACCGAAATCATCCGTCAGTATTGTTCTGGAGTGCTGGTAATGAAAGTGGCGAAGGCTTTAATATTGGCGAAGTTGTGAAGGAGGGACGTCTATATGACCCGACGCGCTATTGGATGTATGGAGGAAATGCCTTTGCTCACCCGGCTGAGGATATCATCGGGCCACGCTACCCAACACCTATTGAACTGGAAGCTCAGGTAGGACTTTCGCCGGATCCATCCGACTTGCGTCCGTCGTTTATGGATGAATACCTCTCGGTTGCAGGTAATGGCGGTGGAGCAATGGATGATTATTGGCGGGTGATATATTCGCATCCCCGCACCATGGGTGGCGCTATTTGGGATTTTGTCAGTACAGGCGTGACGGAACACATCCGCCTCCTTTCAGATAGTTCGCCCTTTCATACCCCTGCCCACTTGATGGGTAATGCGTCCCTTGTGAAAAAAGGAAACAGAAAAGTTCTTGACTTGAATGGGCATGACCAATGGGTCGAAGTCTATCGCAGTGAAAATGTAGAGATAAGCGGAGACCAACTAACCCTTGTCTGCGAAGTATATCCCCGTAAACTCATCAGCAGTTGCGGCTCGCTTATCACGAAAGGGAATTATCAATTCGGCTTGCAACAAAGGGGGAAAGATTCGCTGGAGTTTTATATCTACACCGATAAGCCCTACCAAATCAAGATGGCTTTGCCAACCAACTGGGAATATAATTGGCATCAGTTGACGGCCGTTTACAATGGAGAAACCATGTCGCTCTATCTTAATGGCCGGTTGGCCGCACAAAGAAAAGCTTCAGGTCGGATAAAGAATTTCCCTTTCCCTGTGAATATTGGGCGAAATGCGGAAGCTCACGGTCAGGAGACGTCTGTATATATATGTGATGCACAGTTTGACCATGTCGGTATTTTTGCCGAGGCTGTTGAGCCGGGTACTATATCATCTGAAAAGGCTGCTTTCTGGCTGGATTTTGAGGGGGAGACCGACCGTGGAACATTCTTCAGCTACGGTATTGGCGCTCGAACGTATGGCAGTATATGGCCCGACCGAAGGGTGCAGCCGGAGGTGTGGCAGATGAAGAAGACCGTTCAACCCCTTTCCTTCCGCCTTTTAGATGCTATGAACGGAACGGTTGAGGTTTGGAACCGCAATCATTTCACAACAGCCTCCCAATATGACAACCTCTGGGCGCTCGAGGCAGACGGGGAAGTGCTGCAACAAGGCGTCTTGAGCCTGAACGTGCTGCCCTTAATGAAACAGGTAATTCATATCCCATATACTCAACCGTCCATACGTCCGGGAGTCGAGTATCGGGTAACCGTTCGTTCGCTCTTGAAAAAGGATGAGCTATGGGCAAAGGAAGGCCACGAAGTTTCATGGGATCAGTTGGAGCTGCCCTGGTATAAAGCGCTGGAGCCTGCGCCAATCCCGGAAGGACTAAAAGCTACCTTGCAACTGACAGATAACACCATCAAGGTGTTAGGGAAAAGCTTTGTCTACACGTTTGACCGGAAAGAAGGGCAATTGCTCTCCATTCTTTTAAACGGGAAAGAACTGTTGAAGTCGCCTTTGAAGCTGAATGTTTGGCGTGCTCCTTTAGCCAATGAGTTGGATGCCTGGAACTCAAATACAGTAGCATCACGGGATCCGAAAACAGGATATGGACAACAAGTGGCGGCTGAGTTTTATTCCGCTGGGTTAGATGACCTAAGCTATGTGCCACTTTCAGTAGAAGCCCTTGAGGCAGACGGAAAGGTTCATATATATGTACGAGATATTTGTATGGTTGGAAGCGGAGTCATGCAAAATCGTGACCAGTATATCAGAGGTAGAGCCTATAATGGATTTGAAGAAGTATACAATTATACCATTGATGGAACCGGCGAGCTAAGTCTTCAACACCAAATCCTTCCTGCCGGAAAGATGCCCCTCTGGCTACCGCGCATCGGCCTATCTCTGACTTTAGATAAGAGTTTTGACAAGGTGGAATGGTATGGCCGCGGGCCACAGGAGAATTATCCCGACCGCAAGACAGGGTACAGGCTTGGCATTTATACGTCCTCTGTAGCGGATATGTACGAACCTTATCTGATTCCACAAGATTATGGCCTCAGAACGGAGAACCGATGGGTGAAGATGCTTGACGGGCAAGGTAAAGGAATAGCGTTCAAAGTAAACGAACATTTTAACTTCAATGCCTACCCCTATTCCACATCCCTTCTGACAAAGGCCGTTTATACCTATCAGTTGCAGGAGCAAGATGGCATTACGTTCAATCTCGATTATGCCACATCGGGCGTGGGCTGTACGGCGCGTTCCATCTTCCCCTCATACCGCGTTTATCCGCAAGCGTATGAGAGAGAGGTGGTAATTACGCTTATTGAATAGGCTTTTCGGTGCCGGCAAATTCCATGAGGTAGGCTTTGATGAAGCCGTCTATCTTGCCGTCCATTACACCGCCTACGTCTGAGGTTTGGTAGTTGGTGCGGTGGTCTTTTACGCGGCGGTCGTCGAAGACGTAGCTGCGTATTTGCGAACCCCACTCAATCTTCTTTTTGCCTGCTTCTACCTTTTGCTGTTCGGCCATCCGCCTTTGAAGGGCAAAGTCATATAGCATGGAGCGTAGTAAGCGCATGGCGTTCTCGCGGTTGTCAAGCTGTGAGCGGCTCTCGGTGTTCTCAATCAGGATCTCGCGCGTCTCGCCGGTATCGGGGTCTTTGTAATTGTAGCGGAGGCGTACGCCCGTCTCTACCTTGTTTACGTTCTGACCACCTGCTCCGCCCGAACGGAATGTATCCCAAGTGTAATCGGCCGGATTGATCTCAATCTCGATCGTATCGTCAACCAGCGGAGTGACAAATACGGAGGCGAACGAAGTCATACGTTTACCCTGCGCATTATAAGGCGAAACACGTACCAAGCGGTGCACGCCATTCTCTCCTTTGAGGTATCCATAGGCATAGTCCCCCTCAATCTCCATGGTGACCGTTTTGATACCCGCCTCATCGCCTTCTTGCAAGTTGTTGATAGTAATTTTGTAGTTGTTGGCTTCTGCCCAGCGCATATACATACGCATCAGCATGGAAGCCCAGTCTTGACTTTCCGTACCTCCTGCTCCGGAATTAATCTTGAGGATACAACTCATTTGATCGGCCTCTTGCCGTAGCATATTACGAAACTCTAAGTTTTCCAACAAAGCCGATGCTTTCACGTAGGTCTCATCCACCTCTTCTTCCGAGATGATGTCCTCCTTCACGTATTCGTAAGCCAATTCAAGTTCTTCGGTAGCAGCATGAAGTTCGTTATAGAGTTCGATCCACTTCTTCAGTTCTTTTACAACCTTCATTTGAGTTTCCGCCCGTTTGGCGTCTTCCCAAAAAGCGGGGTCTTGTGTGCGAAGTTCTTCTTCTTCTAATTGAATAGTCTTCCCATCGATGTCAAAGGTACCCCCTCAGCGCCTGCTCGCGCTCCAACACATTTCGTAGCTGGTCTGATGTTATCATAATTTTTTATTTTTGCTGCAAAAATAGGCAATTTATTTAGTATCGTAAACCGGGAACTTATAAAAAGCAGGGTAAACGCATTTAAAAATTTACAGTTTATCCGGTGATGGTTGGTTATCCTCATTGAAGAGATAACCATTATAATAGTCTCCCATGTTGCACATCCGCTGCCTGCTCCTTTAGCTGTTGCTTCAACCAGGAGAGGAATATGGCATGTTCTCCTTTTCGTTCGTACTCGTAGAACGTTTGCCCTATATGCCAATCGGCCGTGTGAATGAGTTTCATTTCTGTCTCATTTAGATGACTCCCTTGGTGCTGGGTAATTCATATTTGTAGATATCGCGGCGGATGGCCATTTTGATGCTTCGGGCCAAAGCTTTGAAAATGCCTTCTATTTTATGATGTTCGTTTGTTCCCTCGGCTTTGATGTTGAGGTTCATGCGAGCGGCGTCGCTTAGGCTCTTGAAGAAGTGGAGGAACATCTCCGTCGGCATATCGCCTACCTTCTCGCGATTAAACGATGCATTCCATACCAACCAAGGACGTCCGCCAAAGTCGAGGGCTACGCTGCACAGGCAATCGTCCATCGGGAGACTAAAGCCGTAGCGTTCGATGCCCCGTTTGTCGCCTAAGGCTTTCAGCAGGGCTTCGCCCAAGGCAATAGCCGTGTCTTCTATGGTATGGTGCTCGTCTACCTCTAAATCTCCTTTTACCGTAATGGTTAGGTCTATCCCGGCATGTTTGCCTATCTGGTCAAGCATGTGGTCGAAGAAGCCGAGGCCGGTAGAGATTCTCGTTTGGCCGGTGGCGTCCAAGTTTACTTCCACATAGATGTCGGTTTCCTTGGTGGTGCGTTGGATAGTGGCACGTCGTTCGCCTGCAAAGAGGAATTCGATTATCTTATCCCAATCGTCAGTGACAAGAACAGGGGAGAAATCGTTTATACACGTCTCTACATTGTCATGGAGCCAGATGGCTTTAGCACCGAGGTTCTTTGCCAGCTCCACATCCGTCAGACGGTCGCCTATCACGTAGCTGTTGGTTAAGTCGTAATCGCTGTTTAGATATTTATCCAGCATGCCCGTCCGGGGCTTGCGATTGGGGGAGTTATCTTCGGGGAAAGAAGGGTCTATCAATATATCGTCGAAGACAATGCCTTCGCCTTCCAAGGTTTTCAGTATGAGATTCTGAGCCGGCCAGAAGGTTTCTTCGGGGAAAGAGGGCGTACCCAATCCATCTTGATTCGTTACCATCACGAATTCAAAGTCTAAGTGCTGGCGGATAAAGTAGAGGTTGCGGAATATCTTGGGATAGAACTCCAACTTCTCCAGACTGTCCAACTGATAGTCTACGGGTGGTTCCTTCACTAATGTGCCGTCTCGGTCTATAAAAAGCGCTCGTTTCATGATTGCATCTCTTTAAGTGCGCATAGTAAGGTTTGGTTCTCTACAGGTGTGCCGATGGTGATACGGATACATCCCTCGCATAAAGTTATGCTGTTGCGGTTGCGAACCACTACCTTTTTCTCTATCAAGTATTGATAGGTGGCATTGGCATCCTCAAACTTTACGAGGATAAAGTTGGCATCCGAGGGGTAGATATGCTTTACGGACGGAATGTCCCGAAGGGCTATGGCTACTTTGCTGCGTTCGGCCAATATCTCCTTCACCTGTTCCTTCATCTGCGCTGCATTATCAAGCACCTTGAGAGCATATTCCTGTGTAGGCTGACCTACATTATACGGATATTTTATTTTATTGAGAACGGCAATAATTTCTTCCGAGGCAAAGGCCATCCCGAGGCGGATACCTGCTGCGCCCCATGCCTTAGACAGGGTTTGCAAGACTACCAAGTTAGGGTGGCTTAGCAATTCCTGGATGAAGGAAGGGGAGGAGGCAAAATCAATATAGGCTTCATCTACTACCACGATGCAGGGGAAGTACTTCAGCACCTTGTAAATCTCCACCTTATCGAGTAGATTCCCCGAGGGATTATTGGGCGAACAAAGGAAAACGATCTTTGTATGCTCATCAACGGTATCCAAAAGAGCATCGGCGCTCAATTGATAATTGTTGCTAAGTTTTACTTTTCGGCAGGGCACATTGTTTACATCCGCAGAAACCTGATACATGCCGTATGAGGGGGTGATGGACACAATGTTATCAATTCCCTGCTCACAAAAAGCGCGAATGAGCAGGTCGATCGCTTCATCGCTACCATTGCCGATAAATATATGCTCAGGAGCTATATCTTTCAGCCGGGATATCTTCTTCTTCAGTTCCCATTGCAAGGGATCAGGATAGCGGTTATAAGGCGCCTTATAAGGATTCTCGTTGGCGTCCAAAAAGACAGACGCCTCTCCATGAAACTCATTCCTCGCCGAAGAATAAGGCTTCAAATCCCTAATATTAGCCCTCAATAATTCATTCAATGTCTTCATAATGTTTCCATTCTTACGGTTACGGCATTGCGGTGGGCGTCCAGGTGTTCGTGGGCGGCCATTTCGCGGATGGTGTCTCCTAATTGCTTGATGCCTTCGGGGGTTATTTCCTGAAAGGTTATCTTTTTGATGAAGCTGTCGAGGTTTACGCCGCTGTAGGCACGAGCATAGCCGTTGGTGGGGAGGGTATGGTTGGTGCCTGAGGCGTAGTCGCCTGCGCTTTCGGGTGTGTGTGGGCCAAGGAAGATGCTGCCGGCATTGGTTATCTCTTCAGCCAGTATTGCATAGTCTGCTGTTTGGATAATCAAGTGCTCGGGGGCATAGAGGTTGGTGAAGTCCTTCACGTCCTTAAGGTCTTTAAGGACTATGATGAGGCTGTGATCCAGTGCTTTTTCCGTGATTTCCTTTCGAGGGAGAAGCTCTAATTGCTCTTCGATGGCCTTTATTACCTTGGGGACGATCTCCTCAGAGGGGGTTACTAATATCGACTGGCTGTCTATGCCGTGCTCAGACTGCGAGAGGAAGTCAGTGGCTATGAATACAGGGTTGGCTGTTTCGTCGGCAATCACCTCTACCTCCGAGGGGCCTGCAGGCATGTCGATGGCAACGTCTTTTAGGCTGACCAATTGCTTGGCGGCAGTCACGTACTGATTGCCGGGGCCGAATATCTTATAGACTTTTGGGACTGATTCCGTCCCGTAGGCCATGGCTGCAATGGCTTGGATGCCTCCTGCCTTGAAAAGTTTGTTAACACCGGCTACTTGTGCGGCATAGAGAATTGCAGGATTGAGCTTTCCCTCCTTGTCGGGGGGCGAGCAAAGGACGATCTCTCCACAACCTGCAATGCGTGCCGGGACAGCCAGCATCAGTACGGTGGAGAAGAGGGGAGCCGTTCCGCCGGGGATGTAAAGGCCAACCTTTTCGATGGGGACGGCCTTCTGCCAGCAGGTAACTCCGGGAGCTGTTTCTATCTTCCGACCCGTAAAGCGCTGGGCAGCGTGGAAGGTCTCAATATGCGAGGCAGCCGTGCGGATGGCCTGCTTCAGGCTCTCGGGAAGGAGGGTTTCGGCTTCCTGTATCTCTACCTCGGATACACAAATGGATGAGAGGCTTACATGGTCGAACTGCTCTTCAAACTGCTTCACGGCTGCATCTCCCCTTACCCGAACATCATCCAATACCGAGCGAACGGTATCGAACAAGGTGGATACGTCAAGGGTGGGACGTTTGATTAACTTCTCCCATTCAGAGCGGGGAGGCTCAAATATTACATGTATCATACAATCATTTTTTCAATGGGGATAACCAGGATACCTTCGGCGCCGAATGCCTTCAGTTTGCCGATAATCTCCCAGAAATGCTTCTCGGCGATCACCGACTGAACGGATACCCATTCGCTGTCGGCCAAGGGTGTAATCGTAGGGCTTCTCATGCCGGGGAGTATCTTGATAATCTCGTTTAATCGGGCTTTGGGGGCATTCAAGAGTACGTACTTCTTGCCTTCTGCCGCCTGAATGGCTGCGAAGCGGAAAAGTAACTCGTCCAGGATGGCCTGTTTCTCTTCCGTCAACTGCTTATGGGCTATCAAGAGGGCTTCGCTTTGCATCACGACCTCTACCTCCTTCAGTTGGTTGCTCACTAAGGTGCTACCGGAGCTGACGATGTCGAAGATAGCATCGGCCAATCCGATGCCGGGGGCTATCTCTACCGATCCGCTGATGACGTGCAGCTCTGCTTTAACGCCGTGGCCCGATAGGTACTTGGTCAGTATTCCGGGATACGAGGTGGCGATGGTTTTTCCCTCGAACCATTTCAGTCCGTTGTAATCCTCCTCTTTGGGGATAGCCAGCGAGAGACGGCATTTGCTAAAGCCCAGACGCTCTATCAGCCGTGCCTGGCTGCCCTTTTCCACATACTCGTTCTCGCCAACGATACCTACATCGGCCACGCCATTGGCTACAGATTGCGGAATATCGTCGTCGCGCAGAAAGAGCACTTCCACCGGAAATCCCTTGGCAGAAAGCAGCAAAATGCGTTTTCCCCTATTAAGCGTGATGCCTGCCTCTTCGAGCAATAGCATCGTTTCGTCGAATAATCGACCTTTCGATTGTACAGCTATTCGTAACATATTCTTCTCTTAATGATTAGACAAAGATACACATATTTTCCCACATAACCCTATGTTTGGGCGATTTAAAGTGCCGATAGTTTCCAGCACATGCGCATGAAACACCAAAAATTGTGTTTTAAAATTAATTAGTATATTTGCATTTACATTTCTATATGTATGGAAGAAATAGATATTAATAAATTACATATAAACTAATTACATAATGTATGGAATATAAGGTGAATGCGGAAATAGTCGCTTTGGGGGCTTACGTGCCGGAGAGGATATTGACAAATGATGATTTATCAAAAATAGTTGATACGAATGATGAGTGGATTTATTCTCGAACAGGTATAAAGGAAAGGAGAATTAGTCGGGATGATGAATATTCAAGTGATTTAGCAATTAAGGCAGTAGAGAATTTGATATCTGAAAATAATGTGATGCTGGAGGACGTGGATTTTATTATCGTATCGTCTATTTCTCCTGATTATTATACGCCAAGTATGGCAGCTCTTATTCAGGGAGCATTCAGTATCAAGGAAACCGGCAGTTTAGATATAAATGGAGCTTGTTCGGGTTATGTGTATGGATTGCAATTGGCTTTCTCCTTGATTTCGTCCGGGCAATATCGAAAAATATTACTTGTAACAACAGATGTTCTTAGCAAAATAGTTAATTATGAGGATCGTAATACATGTGTTTTATTTGGAGATGCTGCAACTGCCACTTTAGTTCAACACACAGATATACAGCAGGATTGTATTTCGTTTTCAGGAACGGATGGGGTGCTTGGAAAGGAACTTTATTGCTCGGCTATATCTCCTACAATAAAAGATCATGAAATCGCAACTAAACATGTATTGGTTCAAAATGGAAGAACGTTATATACCTTTGTTACAAGAAATATTGCTGAAATTATAAACAATTTATTTGCAAATAATGATAAACTAAGCAAAGAAAAAATAGACTTTTTTGTGCCTCACAGTGCCAATATGAGGATGCTAAACAAGCTATGTGAGAATACCGGCTTCTCAGAAAGTCAGCTGTTATCAAGTTTAGAGTATAACGGCAACACCTCGTCAAATTCCATCCCCTTAGCTTTGTATGAAGCCCATAAAGACAAGCTATTAAAGAAAGGAAACACCCTATTCCTAATAGGCTTTGGTGGAGGCCTAAGCTATGCCGGCTTGATTTTCAAACTATAAAAAACCTTTCCGCCATTGTAGTAGAGGTGTGGTACGTATTTATTGATTTCCGTTATTGTTCTCAGTTCATTTAGAAGCGGGGAGGGCCTCCGGGACCACGTCCGCCACCGGGAGGAGGACCATCGGGGCCTCCGGGACCACGGCGTCTCATGCCGTCGGAAGCACTGGCGCCGCCTTTGAAGGCTTGGAAGCGGTAGATGAAGTGGACGATGAAATAGCTGGTGAGCGTGTTCGACTCAGATTCGGTAAATCCAAAGGCCGTTGTGTTGTGAGAGATATTGCTGCGTTGCTGCAGGATGTCGTATATCTTTAAGCGGAGCGTGGCCGCATTGCCTTTTAGGAAAGACTTCGAGGCTGAGGCATTCCACATCATCTCTTTCTGCTGATAACCGGCGGCATAACCTGAGTTGGTGGAGTAGGTGATGTCGCTCTCAAGCTTGAAATTCAGCGGGAGATAGATCGTGGTAGTGGCGCCGCCTCCGTAGTTGTAGGTGTTCTGGTTATTGCCCGGACGAAGGGAATACTGGGTGTTGTTATAGCGTATATTCCCGTTCAAGCCAAAGTCGAACAGATTCGAGCGATAGTCAATTCCGGCACGTTCGGAGAGGGAGAGATTCTTTGTATTGCTTTTCTCTGCATCTACAAGTGAGTTGCTGTTATTGTAAGATCCCATTGACATGGAGTTGATTGTAAACTTGCGGTTTTTAAGCGGTGTGTTGAACATGAAGCGTAGGTTTGCATTGTAATTGCCGCTGATATTTGCATACGTCGTTCGTTTGGCTCCACCGGGTAGATTGGTTACATTGCTTACAATGTCGTTCAGAATGTAGTTTCCGCCTGCCATCAACATGAAAGCCGTCTGTTGTTCGGGAAGGAAGCGCTGGAAGCGTAGGTTGAGGTCGTTTGTATAGCGCGGTTTCAAGCCCGGATTACCAATGTAGGTATTGTTGGGATCGGTTACGTCGCGTACGAGTTGCAGTTGTGACATGCTGGGCTGGCTGGTACGTCCGTTATAATCGAGCCGGAGGTTAGACTGCTTGCTGAAGATGAAATTCAACTGTGCCATGGGCGAGAAGTTGAGCTGCGAGCGCGAGATTTCTTCCACCAGTTTATTGTCTTTATATACCTTGCCTTTGCTGTTGTATGGGTCGGCATTCAATCCCAAGGTTAAATTGTATTTTTCTCGCATAGCCTTAAAACTAAGACTGATTCGCTGAGTGGTAAAGTCGTAGCGAGTGCTTGAGATATAGTTCGTATCAAGCACTGAATACGCACCGGTTGCATCGGGGGTATAGGTAGGCTTGTCTGATTCCTGCGCACGCTGGCTAAAGCTATACGTGGCTTGCAGGAAGTTTCTATGACCGAGGGGTTCTACAAACGACAGGTAGGCACGGTAGTTATAACTGGTATTTGCATTGTGGTATTTTTGGTCGATAATTGAATCGTAAGGCTCGATGCCGTCGATAAAGCGACGTGTCTTGGAGTAGTTCAGCCCGTCTTCCTCGGTATTGTTGTATCCCCCGGACAAAGAAACGCTCAATACGCGACCTTTGTTGTTGAGCTTACGGCTCACTTCCAAGGTGCCGCTAAGGTTGTAGCCATTGCCATCCATCGAACTGCGAGAGATGCCGGTGTTCAACGAGTCGCGTTGCCCGGGATTCGATTCGAGGCCTTGCAGAGTAGTAGAATTTCCATTTGACCAACTATTGCTATTGCTTAAACTGAAGTCAGGACGGAAGATGATGCTTGTCAACGTATCAGGCTTCCACTCCATGCGCAGGTTAGCGCCGAAATTGTCGTTTACCCGGTTACTTGTGTTAAGGTTGGAGCTATATTGATTCACACCCCCCTGCAGATAGTTTTCACTGATGCCTTTGCTCTCGGCGTCGTTGTCGGAATGATTATAACGGAGATTCCCCGTTATCACTAATTTCTTGTTGAAATCTTTGCTGAAGTTGAAGCCTCCATTGGCTGATTGAGTGATACCATTACCGCCTCCTCCTCCGAAGCGCATACCACCTCCACCGCCCCCTTGGAACATGGTAGAGGCCAAGTCGGAGAAGCCCATATTGTTTGTATTGTTAAGCCCGCCCATGAGGGTAAACTGATCGCTGTTGATAAAACGATTTACCATAAAGTTTCCTTCGTGGCGATCCCGGCTTCCATATCCGGCAAAGGCATTGCCGAACCAGCCCTGCTTCATGCCCGGCTTGACAACGAGGTTGATGACTGTTTCTTCATCACCATCATCAAAGCCTGTCATCATCGTCATATCGCTTTTGCGATCTAAGACCTGAACCTTGTCCACCATGTTGGCAGGTAGGTTTTTGGAAGCTACTTTGGGGTCGGTAGAGAAAAACTCTTTTCCGTCTACCATCACCTTTTTTATTTCTTTTCCGTTGACTGTTATTTTTCCATCACTGTCTACCTCTGCACCGGGCATTTTCTTCAGCAAGTCTTCCAGCACGGAGCCTTCCGTTGTCTTATACGAGTCGGCATTGTATTCAAGCGTGTCGTTGCGTACCACCACTTCGGGAGCCTTCCCCATTACAATGGCCTCGCTCAGCAGGATAGATGCGTCGGCAAGTAAGATATTACCCACGTTAAGAGGATTAGGGCGACCGGTAACGTTTAAATCCTGGTCGTAAGTTTGGAACCCCACAAAACTAAAGCTTAGTATATAGTTTCCTGAACGGATATTCTTTAATGAGAAACTGCCGGTTCGAGTAGTTACTACACCGGTGATTAACGTACTATCCTTTTTATTAAGCAACCTTACGGTAGCCTGTTCTATTGGATTTTTACTGTCTTTTTCTAAGACGACCCCCCTTACTTCCACACTTGTTCTTTCACTTTGGGCTACTATGGGAAGCGCTGTTAGTAATAAGATGATCAACAAAAAGTTTTTCTTTGCACTCATGATAAAAGTCGTATTTCAATAAATTAGCAAAGAATAGACTTGAAGCAAGGTGAGAAGTTTAAAAATATATGCGGTTATTTCGGATTTATTAACATTTCCTTAGAGGCAGAATTTCAAATTATTGCTGTTCTTTGTAATAGTGTTTTTAAATTATCAATCAATACAAGTATGAAGAACAAGCAAATGCTATTCTCTCTGATGGGAATAATAGGACTAACTGCCTTTCTCTCCGGCTGTGATTCGTCTGGCGCAGATTCCGGAAAATCGAATTATTACACACGTGGCATTGGAGTTTACCCCGGAAGCCCCGCCGAAGAGTTTACTCCCGACCTGGTAGTGGACAACGTTTACCGGAATATAGCCAAACAGAGGACTGCCTACAATTCCTCGAGTTACGACTATAATCTGACGGCTCAATTAGTGACGGACGGAATTATCACCTCCGAACAACCTAAATCTATTAATGTATCCACCCAGGCAGGCGATTTGCTAAGGAATGAACGCGAATGGCTGTTCGACGGAAAACCCGACTCGCGCTACCGTCTCTCAGGCCCCGATACATACCTGCAACTATCCCTCTACAACCATAGTCTGGCTACTGATAAAATCAGCCTTCGCGGAAATGTAGTCTTCGACACCGGGAAAGGAAACGGATATGAGATTACGCTCTTTGCCTCGAATGACGGACAACAATGGGACGTATTGAAACAAGACAAAAGCGCCGGAACAATCGGCTCTGATTTTCCCTTGCGCCCCGGACAAGTCCGCCCTTCAAGTAATCAGCCGCAACCCAAACAAATGCGTCTGCTCAATATAACCTTTGACCTCGGTCAAACAGTAAACTACAGCTACTATAAGGTAGGGCTGAAACTCCCTGTTTCTGCAGCCGTAGACTGGGCATTCAGCGACTGGGATTTCTTTAAAGGAGACGAACTGCTGATTGTACTCCCCTCGCAATTCTTCACCAGCGCTTGGCAAAGTGCAGGAACAGGCGATGAGTGGGTGTACGTAGATTTCGGCGCTCCCGCTTCATTTGACAAAGTAAATCTTCACTGGATAAACAAAGCCGTGAAAGGTAGCATTCAGACATCTGACGACAGCGAATCATGGAAAGACATCGCCGCACTACCCGGTGGAACTGAGAAGACCGATGCCATCGACCTTGGCAAATCTGTCAAAGGACGCTATGTACGCGTGCTGCTGAAGGAGTCGGAAGGCAATAAGCCTTACATCCTCAGCGAGCTGGAGGTATTCGGAAAAGGTGGCTTGGTTCCACGTCCGCATAAAACCCCCTCTGCTAAAGACAATCAGCTATACTTAAGCGGCGGTAATTGGACACTCCAACGCAGCTCTGAAGTAAAGGCCTCCGGTGAAGACATCTCCAAGCCGGGCTTCAAGGCCGAGGATTGGATTATTGCCACTGTGCCTGCTACCGTACTGACCAGCTACTGGAATATAGGCGCTCTACCCAACCCCAACTACTCCGACAATCAATTGCAGATATCCGAGTCGTTCTTCAACTCCAATTTCTGGTATCGCGATGAGTTTGACGTGCCGGCTGATTTCGCAGGTGGTCGTATCTTCCTGAACTTCGACGGTATCAACTGGAAAGCCAACGTATTTGTGAACGGACAGAAAATAGGTCGCATAGAAGGCGGCTTCATGCGCGGCAAGTATGATGTTACCGACGTGCTGGCTGTAGGAAAGACCAATGCACTGGCCGTTGAAATCATCAAAAACATACATATCGGCGCTGTAAAGGAGCAAACAGTGATGAGCACCGACCAGAATGGCGGTATCCTCGGAGCCGATAACCCTACCTTCCACTCAACCGTTGGATGGGACTGGATTCCTACGATTCGTGGACGTGACATAGGTATTTGGAACGATGTTTTCCTTGCACATACCGGAACGGTAACCATTGAAGACCCTTTCGTACGCACAGAACTCCCTTTACCCGATACGACTTCAGCTAATGTTTTGGTGGAAGTAACGCTGAAGAACAATACCTCAGCCCCTGCTACCGGTAAACTTGCCGGCAAATACGGCGATGCTGCCTTCGAACAGGAAGTATCCCTGGCTGCCAACGAAACAAAGGTTGTCAATTTTGATCCATCAACCTCTCCTTCTCTGAAACTTCAGAACCCTAAACTCTGGTGGCCTGTAGGATATGGTGCGCCTAATCTGTATGATGTAGAACTGAGCTTTACGGTTAATGGAAACGTTTCAGATGCCAAGAAATTCAAGTCAGGTGTTCGTCAGATGACTTTCAGCGAAGACAGCTCAACGCTCAACCTCTTTGTTAACGGACGCCGTTTTATTGGTATGGGTGGAAACTGGGGGTTCCCCGAATCCAATCTCAATTATCGCGGACGTGAGTATGATATAGCTGTTGCCTACCATGCTGATATGAACTTCACCATGATACGTAACTGGGTAGGACAAACCGGTGATGATGAATTCTACGAAGCCTGCGACAAATATGGTGTGATGGTTTGGCAAGACTTCTGGTTAGCTAATCCTGTAGACGGACCGGATCCCTATTATAATGATTTGTTTATCAGTAATGCCTCCGATTATGTGAAGCGCATTCGCAACCATGCCTCCATTGGTCTTTACTGCGGTCGTAACGAAGGATTCCCGCCTAAGGTGATAGACGATGCCATCCGCGAATTTCTTCCTGTACTGCATCCGGGCATCCATTATATAGGAAGCTCAGCCGACGCAGTAGTTAGCGGACATGGACCTTACAGGGCATTGGCTCCAAGGACTTACTTCGGTCTCAACGGTAACAATAAATTCCATAGCGAGCGTGGTATGCCGAATGTGATGACCTACGAAAGTATGCAACTTTCCATTGGTAAAGACTACCTTTGGCCGCAAAACAGCCAGTACGGTCTGCATGACTTCACCCTCGGAAGCGCACAATCGGGTGCTACGTTCAACAAGCTGATAGAAGACGGCTTCGGCGCTCCTCAAAGCGCTCAACAGTTTGCAGAACTGGGACAATGGATCAACTATAACGGCTATCGCGCCATGTTTGAAGGACGTAGCGACTACCGTCAGGGACTGCTCCTGTGGATGAGTCACTCCGCTTGGCCTTCCATGACGTGGCAGACCTACGACTATTTCTTCGACCCAACAGGTGCATACTTTGGATGTAAGAAAGCAAACGAGCCGCTCCATATCCAATGGAACCAGAAAACAAACGTGATAGAAGTGGTAAACTACCATGCTAAAGATCGTAGCAATCTGACGGCAAAGGCTCAGATATTCAATCTCGACGGCTCCTTGCAATGGGAAAAGGAAACAACCCTCAGCATCAAAGAAGACCAAACTCTCACAGCATTCCCGCTGGATTCTCCTGCTACGGTGACTGACGTTTATTTCATTAAATTGTATTTGGTTGAGAACGGCGCCATCGTATCCGACAACTTCTATTGGAATGGTAAGGAAGACGGCAACTACAAAGCCCTGAACAGTCTGGCAAAAGTAGCTCTCACGACCAAGACGGAAGGCAAGAAATCCGGCTCTGAATGGCTCTATACCACCACGCTGAAGAATGACACGAAAGTTCCTGCCCTGATGATTCGCCTCAACACATTAGGTGGCAAGGATGGCGAGCGTATCCTCCCCGTATTCTATAGTGACAACTATTTCTCCCTCCTTCCGGGCGAAGAAAAAGTAGTCACCATCAAACTATACGACGTAGATACCCGTGGCGAAACTCCCAAAATAGCCATCACCGGTTTCAACCTCTGATAGCTCTCTCTAAATAAAAAAGGGTGTATCAATAAGCTTATCGCTTTTTTGATACACCCCAAAAACGAATACAACATGGATAAAATAACGAACGAATCAGAAAAAGAGAGCCGGGACTCTATCTGGGGTACAGAGCTACCCTGTAAACCCGATGAAAGTATTAACCTGGTACAATTAGTAGCGCAAAGCAAGCTCAATGGGAAGGCTTGGCAAGCGACTTTTAGATTCCTTAAAGAGATTGATTTAACCCAACTTCCGGTAGGACGGTATGAGTTGACGGAAGATGGGCTGACCTACGCTAACGTTTCGGAATACGAGGCCAAAGAGCCGGAGGCTGCAAGGTATGAAGCCCACCGGAAATACATCGACCTGCAATATGTAATCTCTGGAGAAGAAGGAATGGAAATACTCCCCCTCTCAGCCGTAACAGAAGGAGATGAATATAATCCTCAGAAAGATATTATCTTCTTTAAAGACAAAACAAAAGGCAATTTACGCCGTGCCGACAAAAGTGTCTTCTTTATCTTCTTCCCCGACGACGTACACAAACCCGGTATCTGCATCAACGAAGGCTCCCATATCAAAAAGTTAGTAATCAAAATCCCCATTGTCTAACTCCCTCCTTTTAGTACCATTTTTATCTCTCAAGAAATGGATGCTGGCAAAAGGGTCAAAAATAGCAAAAATAGCAGAATGTCAGAATTGACAGAATGTCAAAAAATGGTCTTTTTTTTCTTCGATATTTGAGGCGATTTTGGGCTTTTAACACGAAAAACGCAAGGATTTGCGGGTTTGGAAAATGCAAAAAGACAGCAATGATGAGTTGAAAATTGAAAATTGAAAGTAAAGAGCGGGAATGATGCTCTACTATTTGTATTTTCCTTTCAATGGATGCCATAACGTCATTCAAGTGCTTAAGGGATTTAAGGGTATTATAGATCTTAATAGATATTAATACTAACCAAATAATAGCTAATATTAAATACTATTCACAATTCATCTCTATCTCTTCGGGAAATCATTTAGATGATTTTAAAAATGATCTGCATGAAATTTCCAAATTATGCTGATGACGTCCGGCGATCATCTAAATGATTTCCCAAAAAGAAGCCGTCTTTTCAAAATATTTTTTCCGAATCGCGACAAAAGCTCTACATATCCATTAACTTTGGCCGATTTCGTCGAAATTCCGAATTTCTCGTAACACAAAAAGCGCCCTTTTTCTGACAATTTGTAAAGTGTTTAACATAAATTAGCTTAACCTGGGTTATTCATGCTCCGTCCTCTAACGAGAGCAGGAGCATGAATAATCCAGGTTAAAGAGGGTTTTTTATTCTTTTTTTTGCATTGCTGTTAGCTTAAATTCATTTACCTTTGCAGCCTGTTATTAAACGATATAATATCAGTCTTATAAACAACAACTATTATGGCAGAGTTAAAAGAAAAACTTTTCTCGGAATTTCCACCCGTTTCTACTGAGGAATGGATGGCGAAGATTACGGCGGACTTGAAAGGAGCGCTGTTTGAGAAAAAGCTCGTCTGGAAAACAGGCGAAGGATTTGATGTGAATCCTTTTTATCGGGCGGATGATATAGCGGATTGGAAAAGAACCGATTCGCTTCCCGGTGAATTTCCTTATGTTCGAGGAACTAAGAAGGATAATGATTGGTACGTGCGCCAAAACATCGACGTAACCGATTTTAAAGCAGCTAATGCACAAGCCCTCGACTTGCTGCAAAAAGGTGTCACTTCTCTTGGCTTTCACTTCAGTGGAAATGATGTTGCCCCCGAAAACATTGCTACGCTATTGGAGGGAATCTACCCCGAATCTGTGGAACTCAACTTCAAGACTTGTAATACCAAAGCTGTGGAGCTGATTCGCATCCTGGGAAGCTACCTGATTGATAAAGGGGCAGACCTGAGCAAATGCTTTGGTTCGGTGGACTACAACCCGTTCAAAAAGCCGCTGGTAAAAGGTGTGGCTGTAGACAACTGGGTGGATGAGGCCGCTGAGGTACTCAAAGCAGGTATGGCTGTTCCCCGCTACAAGGTGTTAGCCGTAGACGCTTGTCTGCTCAATGATGCAGGATCTTATATCTCTCAGGAATTAGGCTACGCGCTGGCTTGGGGGAATGAGATTATAGCCAAACTGTCGGATGCCGGTTTCCCGGTTGATGTGGTGGCTAAGAAAATTAAATTCAACTTCGGTATCAGCACCAACTACTTCCTCGAAATAGCCAAATTTCGCGCAGCGCGCTGGTTATGGGCCGAGATAGTAGCTGCTTATAATCCTGATGGGTCGAAGAAAGATCCCGAAGGTGCTGCCAAGATGGACATTCAGGCACAGACTTCTGAATGGAATCAGACGATATTTGATGCGCATGTAAACCTGCTCCGTACACAGACTGAAGCGATGTCGGCAGCTATTGCAGGCGTTGACTCCATAACCGTAAGCCCTTTCGATGCGACTTACGAAACACCGGACGAGTTCTCCGAACGTATTGCTCGCAATCAACAATTGCTGCTGAAGGAAGAATGTCATTTCGACAAGGTTGTAGACCCTTCAGGTGGCTCTTATTATATAGAAGTATTGACAAATTCATTGGCCGATGTAGCGTGGAAACTCTTCCTCGATGTAGAAGACAAGGATGGTTTCTATGCTGCCGTTAAATCGGGCGAGGTACAGAATGCCGTTAATACATCAGCCACTAACCGCAGGAAAGCCATCGCTACCCGTCGCGAGATTCTGCTGGGTACGAACCAGTATCCTAATTTCAAAGAAGTAGCCGGCGACAAAATCAAAGTATCCGAACATGCTTCTTCTTGCGGATGCGAAAAGCATGCTACCATCCCGGCACTCAACTTTACCCGTGGCGCTGCCGAGTTTGAAGCTTTACGCTTGGCTACGGAAAAGAGTGGCAAGACGCCGAAAGTATTTATGCTGACCATAGGCAATCTGGCCATGCGTTTGGCTCGTTCGCAGTTCTCAAGCAACTTCTTTGGTTGTGCAGGCTATGAGCTGATAGATAATCTGGGGTTCGATACGGTAGGAGAAGGTGTGGATGCGGCTGTTAAATCGGGCGCTGAAATAGTTGTTCTCTGCTCGAGCGATGATGAATATGCTACACTGGCTGTTCCCGCATTCAAGGCATTGGCCGGAAGGGCTGAGTTTGTTGTTGCCGGCGCTCCCGCCTGCAGCGAAGAACTCAAGGCTGAAGGCATCACCAACTTCATCAACGTTAAGAGTAACGTTTTAGAAACATTGAAAGCGTTTAATGCTAAACTGGGAATCAAATGAAGCCGAATTTTAGAAATATAGATATCAAGAATGCCGGATTTGCTGCTGCCAATGCAGCAGAATGGGCAAAAGCCAACGGCATAGAGGCCGATTGGAAAACCCCTGAACATATTCAGGTAAAATCAGTATATACGAAAGAAGACCTGGAAGGGATGGAACATCTGAATTATTCCTCAGGTTTGGCTCCTTATCTTCGTGGCCCGTATAGCGGCATGTACGCCATGCGTCCCTGGACCATCCGTCAGTATGCCGGATTCTCTACCGCAGAAGAATCAAACGCTTTCTACCGTCGTAACCTGGCTTCAGGACAAAAAGGTTTGTCTGTTGCCTTCGACCTTCCTACGCACCGTGGCTATGATGCCTCAAACGAACGTGTAGTGGGCGACGTGGGTAAAGCCGGTGTGTCTATCTGCTCGCTCGAAAATATGAAAGTGCTTTTCGACGGGATACCTCTCAGTCAGATGTCTGTCTCGATGACGATGAACGGCGCCGTTCTCCCCGTCCTGGCTTTCTATATCAACGCAGGTCTCGAACAAGGTGCTAAGCTGGAAGAGATGGCCGGAACGATTCAGAACGATATTCTGAAGGAATTTATGGTGCGCAACACCTATATCTATCCGCCGGAATTTTCGATGAAGATTATCGCCGACATCTTTGAGTATACCTCACAGAAGATGCCTAAGTTCAACTCAATCTCTATCTCGGGTTATCACATGCAGGAAGCAGGCGCCACTGCCGATATTGAAATGGCTTATACCCTTTGCGACGGTATGGAATACCTTCGCGCCGGTATCGACGCTGGTATCGATGTAGACGCTTTCGCTCCCCGTCTGTCGTTTTTCTGGGGTATCGGTATGAACCACTTTATGGAGATTGCCAAGCTTCGTGCAGCCCGTATGCTGTGGGCTAAGATAGTAAAGAGCTTCGGGGCCAAGAATCCCAAGTCGCTTCCGCTGCGTACCCACTGTCAGACTTCAGGCTGGTCACTTACCGAGCAAGACCCGTTCAATAATGTAGGACGTACCTGTATCGAGGCTATGGCTGCCGCTCTGGGACATACCCAGTCGCTCCATACCAATGCGCTCGATGAGGCTATTGCCTTGCCAACAGACTTCTCTGCCCGTATTGCCCGTAATACCCAGATATACATTCAGGAAGAAACGTATGTAACCAAGGAAATCGACCCATGGGCCGGTTCGTATTATGTGGAAACACTTACCCACGAACTGGTACATAAAGGATGGGAACTGATTCAGGAAATCGAAAGCATGGGTGGTATGGCTAAGGCCATCGAGACCGGTCTCCCAAAGATGCGCATCGAAGAAGCCGCTGCCCGCACACAAGCCCGTATCGACTCAGGCGCTCAAACCATCGTAGGTGTAAATAAATACCGCTTGGCAAAGGAAGCCCCGATTGATATCCTTGAGATAGACAATACGGCTGTACGTTTAGAGCAAATAGAGCGTCTGAAGGATCTTCGTGCCAATCGCAATGAAGATGCCGTTCAGGAAGCCCTGGCTGCGATAACCGAATGTGCTCGCACCGGAAAAGGCAACCTCTTGGAGTTGGCTGTAAAAGCCGCCGGACTGCGTGCCTCTCTGGGCGAAATATCCGACGCTTGCGAAGTAGTAGCAGGTCGTTATAAAGCAATCATCAGAACAATATCAGGCGTGTATTCATCAGAATCAGGAAAAGATGCAGACTTTGCCAAAGCCTCAGAGCTGGCCGAGAAGTTTGCAAGGAAAGAAGGTCGCCAACCCCGTATCATGATAGCCAAGATGGGGCAGGACGGGCACGACCGCGGAGCTAAAGTTGTTGCCACCGGCTATGCCGACTGTGGTTTCGACGTGGATATGGGTCCCTTGTTTCAGACGCCGGCAGAAGCCGCTCGTCAAGCTGTAGAGAACGACGTACATGTAATGGGCGTTTCCTCTCTGGCAGCCGGACACAAGACGCTGGTACCACAAGTAATCGAAGAGCTGAAGAAGCTGGGTCGTCCCGACATCATCGTGATAGCCGGAGGCGTTATCCCCGCCCAAGACTATGACTACCTCTACAAAGCAGGCGTAGCCGCCATCTTCGGCCCCGGAACCTCCGTAGCCAAAGCCGCCGTACAAATCCTCGATATCCTCCTCGGAGAATAAAGATACCGAATCAAAACAATAAAGGGGAGTAGCGGTGTCAATACCGTCTACTCCCCTTTTTCGAGATATAACGTACTCTACATTAATCTAATTTCAGGACGGCGAGGAAGGCTTTTTGAGGGACTTCTACCGTGCCGATTTGTTTCATGCGCTTCTTTCCTTCTTTTTGCTTTTCGAGGAGTTTGCGCTTGCGGGAGATGTCGCCTCCGTAGCATTTGGCGGTTACGTCTTTGCGGACGGCTTTGATGGTTTCGCGGGAGATAATCTTGGCGCCTATGGCGGCTTGGATGGCTATGTCGAACTGCTGGCGGGGTATTAGCTCTTTCAGCTTTTCGCACATCCTGCGGCCAAAACTTGCGCTGTTGTCTACATGGGTGAGGGTGGAAAGGGCATCAACCGGCTCGCCGTTCAACAGGATGTCGAGCTTGACTAATTTGCCGGGGCGGAAGTCGTGGAGATGGTAGTCGAACGAAGCATAGCCTTTCGAAATGCTCTTCAGCTTGTCGTAGAAGTCAATCACGATCTCGCCCAAGGGAATGTCGTAATGTATCTCTACCCGGTCGCCCGATATATATTCCTGTTTGAGCAGAATGCCGCGCTTACCGAGACATAGCGTCATGATGGGGCCGATGTAGGCGGTGTTGGTGATGACGGAAGCACGGATATACGGCTCGTCGATATGGTCTATCAGCGTGGGGTCGGGTAGGCCGCCGGGGTTGTGTACCTCCGTGCAATTGCCCTTCTTGTCATATACTTTATAGGATACGTTGGGAACCGTGGTGATGACATCCATATTAAATTCGCGATCCAAGCGCTCCTGTACAATCTCCATGTGGAGCAATCCCAGAAATCCGCAACGGAAACCGAAGCCTAAGGCGGCAGAGCTTTCGGGCTGGAAGGTAAGGGAGGCATCGTTCAACTGAAGTTTCTCTAAGGAAGATCTCAAATTTTCAAAGTCTTCGCTGTCTATCGGATAGACGCCGGCAAATACCATCGGCTTCACTTCCTCAAAGCCGGCAATTCCTTCTTTGGCTCCGCCTTTTACATGGGTAATGGTATCACCCACACGTACTTCACGCGAGGTCTTGATGCCGGAGATGATATAACCTACATCGCCTGTTGATACTTCACTGCGAGGCGATAAGGTCATCTTCAGTACACCCACCTCGTCGGCAATGTATTCCTTTTCGGTGGCAATGAACTTGACGAGATCCCCTTTATGTATTGTTCCGTTTACTACCTTATAGTAGGCAATGATGCCTCGGAAGGAATTGAATATGGAGTCGAATATCAGGCATTGGAGCGGGGCTTCGGGGTCTCCCTTGGGAGCGGGCACCTTCTCAATGATGGCGTCTAATATTTCAATCACGCCTTCACCCGTCTTTCCGCTGGCGCGAAGGATGGAGTCGCGCGGACAGCCCAATAACTCTACGATCTGGTCTTCCACCTCTTCGGGCATGGCACTGGGGAGGTCAATCTTATTGATGACCGGGATAATTTCCAAGTCGTTCTCGATGGCCATGTAGAGGTTGGATATCGTTTGAGCCTGAATACCCTGAGCAGCATCTACAATCAGCAACGCTCCCTCGCAGGCAGCTATAGATCGGGATACTTCATAGGAGAAATCCACATGCCCCGGCGTGTCAATTAAGTTCAGTATATAGTTTTCATCTTTATAGGTATACTCCATCTGGATGGCATGGCTTTTGATCGTGATGCCACGCTCGCGTTCCAGGTCCATATCATCTAATATCTGTGCTTGTAAATTAGTTTCTATGGTTTTTGTAAACTCCAGCAGTCGGTCTGCCAGTGTACTTTTCCCATGATCGATATGGGCAATAATGCAAAAATTGCGGATATTCTTCATTCATCAATATTATTTACGGCGCAAAGATAGGAATTTTAGACGGAAAAGTTTATTTTTGACACTTCAATTGTCTACAGTAAAATATGATATCACAACAAAACATATATCTTACCTACGAACGTATAACCAGTTTGTTGGAAAAGAAAGAATTGAAGAGTGCATTCGGCTTTCTTCAGGGATTGCTTTCGCAGAGTTTTGATTTTTCGCTTCAGGATAAGCTGAATGAACTTCAGCAGACTTACCAAAATATGCTCTGTTATCGCATCGAGGGCGTGAAAGACCCCATGCAGGATCAAATTTATAACAACATTCTGGTAGCTGCCTACGAATTGGCCGACCAGATGAAGCTTCGCCTGCTGGCTGCTTCCGAATATCCTCGCGTCTATTATGTCTATCGCCGCAAATGGCAGTCGCTGCCTGACTTCCCGGTTGAAGAACTACACGAGCAGCTATCTTCGTATCAGGAGGTTGGCGACAGGAAACACTTTGAAGAAACGCTTTTCGTGCTATTCAATAAGTTATGGCTATCCGACTCGTTTACTCCTGAAGAGATAGTGGAGATTAAAAAACTGTGGACAGACTCCACCCTTCCTTTTGCGGTAGGATGCCAAGTGGTATCAGCCTTGCTACTTAGTTTGCAAACCTCTTTCGATAAAGAGAGGTTGTTACTCCTCTTCGACGCTGCTCTGGGTATGGCCGACGAAGAAGTGCGCGTACGGGCGCTTATTGGCATCATGCTTACTTTGTATATGTACAGGGGGCGCACCCATCTGTATCCACAAATAAAGGACCGGTTGGCTGCTTTAGCCGAACAACCCGGTTTCACCAAGAAACTGCGAACCATCACCCTGCGTTTTATCCTGGCCAAGGAGACAGAGAATATCTCCCGCAAATTGCAGAACGAGATTATCCCCGCCATGATGAAGCTGGCCCCTGATCTTAAAAAGATGAAGCCGGAGGATTTCAACCCGGAACTGCAAGCGGAAAAGAATCCCGAGTGGCAAGAGCTCTTTGCGGCCGACAGTTCTATCGGGCAGAAGATAGAAGAGTACAACGATCTTCAGAGTGAGGGCGCCGACGTGATGCACTCTACCTTTACTTACCTGAAAAACTTCTCGTTCTTTCACGAGATAAGCAATTGGTTCCTGCCCTTCATCCCCATCCATACAACTTTCGACCAGTATCCCACAACTGAAAGCGAACGCAAAATACTCGAGATAACCCACTCGGTTGTCTTTATGTGCAACTCCGATAAATACTCCTTCTATTTCAGCATGATGCACCTGCCCGTTCAGGAAAGAACGGTTATGGTTGCTCAATTTAACAGCCAGGCCTCAGAAATTCTGGAGCAATACAAGGAAGAGATGATTAGCGAGCGAGGCAAGTTTGATATCATCACCGGTCAATATATCCAGGATATCTACCGCTTCTTCAAGCTTCATCCCAATCATAATGACTTTGAAGACGTTTTCCG
Organism: Bacteroidia bacterium; assembly: GCA_025996775.1. Lineage (GTDB taxonomy): Bacteria > Bacteroidota > Bacteroidia > Bacteroidales > Tannerellaceae > DFXE01. The sequence continues at coordinate 26,211 of BNTS01000005.1, forward strand.
CTGGCCACTCGACTTCTACAATCTCCCCATCCTGCAGCCCTATTTGTCTGACGACGAAAGCCTGACAGCCATTGCCGAATACTATCTCAAGAAAAACTATTTCGACGATTCGCTAAGCCTCTATACGCAATTAGCCGCCAAGGGAAGCGAAAACGAAATGTTGCAACAAAAGATTGGCTATTGCCGGCAGATGCAGGGCGATATCAACGGTGCTCTGGAAGCCTACCTGCGTGCCGACTTGCTGAATAGTGGAAGTAAATGGCTGATGCGCCGCATAGCCGGAAGCTACCGTGCTCTAAACCAGCCTGAGAAAGCGCTGGAGTACTATCGCCGTTGCGAAGCCCTGAATCCCGAAAACCTCTCCATCCAAATGAGTATCGCCCATTGTTACTTGGAGATGAAGGATTACAACGATGCCCTGAAGTATTATTTCAAGGTAGAATATCTCGACACCAAGAGCCACAAAGCCTGGCGCCCCATCGCCTGGTGCTCCTTCCTTTCAGGCAAATACGATCAAGCCCTCAATTACTATGAAAAGATATTCAACGAAGACACGATAACTATGCAAGACCTCCTGAACGCAGGTCATATCGCTTGGGCCTTACAAGACCTCAAAGGAGCCATTGCCTACTACAAAGGCTCCGTAGAAAAAGAAGAATCCAAAGACTTCACTGTCTTCCGAGAGCTTTTTACCAAAGACATCCCCCACCTCATAGCCGCCGGCATAAACGAAGACGAAATCCCCCTCCTCCTTGACCAACTTCGCTACGAATTGTGATTATAGCGCCCTTGAAAGGAAATCTCGCAAATAGATATGCTGTATGCCATTACGGGTATTTCCTGCAAATTGATCCATAGAGACAACCATTTTGGGATAGTTGTCTTTAATCTTTTCCAAATTTCCAAATTCACGTTGGATAGTTGCCTCGTCTTGTAATAAATAGCAAACCTGTATGTAAAGCGTTTCTCCTTTTCGCCTTCCCACAAAGTCAATTTCAAGGTTCCTCACCTGTCCTATTTTTACTTCGTAGTCGTTGTATAACAAATGGTTGAAAACGACGTTTTCGATAATCTTGCTAATATCTGTCTGCTTATATTCATATAAGGCATTGCGAAGTCCCAAATCCTCAAAATAGAACTTCTCACCAATTTCGAAGAGTTTCTTTCCAGCCACATCTACACGTTTTACTTTGTTAATTAGAAAAGTACTGGCCAAGTAACTCAGATAATTGATAATCTGTGAGGTGCTAATATTCACTTGTTGTGATTTGAGGAAATCGCTAATTCTCTTTGCTGAGAATAAATGTCCGATATTATCCGCAAGAAACAATACCAGATTTTCCAGAAAAGCCGTATTACGTATCTCATATCTCCTGATGATATCTCTGTAAATGATCGTATTGTAGACCCCTTTCAAATAATCGTAAATAACCTCATCTATCAAGGGAAGGTGTTTTAAATAAGGTAAACCTCCGTATTTGAGATATTGCATCAGCGAAGTATCATTGTTTTCCAAATGCTGAAACTCGCAAAATTCGAGAAAAGACAAACTGTGTACAGGAACTTCAATATATCGTCCGCTTAAAAAAGTAGAAAGTTCTCCTGATAAGATATCGGCATTGCTGCCGGTGCAATACAGGTCGTAGACAGGACTGAGCAGCAGGCTTCGCAAAGCTTTCTCAAAGGAGGCTATTTCCTGAATCTCATCTATAAAGACATAATTCGTTGCCCCCTCTTTTGTATGAGACAGGATATATTCGTTTAAGTCCAATGCTGTATGGATAACTTCAAAAGCTAAGTCTTCCTTGTTGATATACAGAATATTACCATTGGGGTCAAGTTGTTTGATTTGCTCAATCGTCTGCTTCATGATATAACTTTTCCCTACCCTTCGCTGACCGGTCAATACCTTAATAAGTTGTTTCCCTATAAAAGGAGCCAGCTTCTCAGTGTACTTGCTTCTATGAATAACGCCTTCTCCCATTCTTAAAAGTTTTTGTTATACAGTAAATCTTGCCGCAAAATTACAAAAGTTTATTGTATAAACTACAAAATAAGGTTTTCTTTTATTTTTTGCAGCGTATAAACAAAACTTTGTAGGCTTAAAGATTTCTCTCATGGATTATTCCATCTTCAGGGCTTTTATTAGGAAACCCGGTCAACCCGGAAGGTTTCTGTTAGATACGATAATAGTTCTTATACCTGGTGAGTGCTTCTATGTAATAATAGTCAGCATAATTTATGGATGCATTTATTTCGGAGCCATTTGGGTAGTGACCGGTTGAATGGAGCAGGAAGGAGGGTTTGCTTTCTCTACTTTGATAGTTCGCTGAAGATAAACTCTTCAACATCCTCACGGCTGCTTTTTTGTATCTATTTCCGTTGCTTTTATTATCTTCCAATTGCGAAAGTTCTACTAAGGCAGATGCCACAATAGTGGCAGCCGAAGCGTCTTTCGGTTCGGCGGGAATATGAGGCGCGTCGAAATCCCAATAAGGGATATAATCTTCCGGCAACCGTTTCAAGTATATGTCTGTTACTTTTTCCGCAAAACGGAGAAAGCGAACATCCTTCGTTTCCCTGTACACCATTACATATCCATAAATAGCCCAGGCCTGTCCTCGCGCCCACATTGAACTGTCGGAATATCCCTGATGGGTGGCTTTCTTTATCAACTTCCCGGTGATGGTATCATAGACTGCCACATGGAAGCAAGAGCCATCGGGTCGGAAATGATTGTTCATCGTAATCTCAGCATGTTGCCCTAAACTCAAATACTTTCTTTTTCTGTCTTTACAAACACAAATCATTAAAGGATTTTCATTGTTTTTCAATACCTTAGATTTGTAACAAATAACATTTACCGTTGTACTCATGGTTTACACACTGGTTTACACAACCTGTGTAAACTGGAGTAAAGAGAAGAAAATTATGGATATAAAAAGAAAAAACGCTAATAACTCAATTGCTTGATTATTAACGTTTTAATCCGTACTCGGAGCGGGACTTGAACCCGCACAACCGCAATGGTCAAAGGATTTTAAGTCCTTCGTGTCTACCATTCCACCATCCGAGCCTCTTTTCAGGAATTTGTTGTCTCACCAGGATTCGAACCTAGACAAACAGAACCAAAGACTGTTGTGCTACCATTACACCATGAGACAATCCGATGCTTCGTTAAAAGCGATGCAAAGATAAGAACATTTTTTTCTACTTTGCAAATATTTTCAGGATTTTGTTAGTTGGTTATGAGCAGAAAGTAGGTCTTTTTGCCTTTCTGTGCCAGTATGTACTTATCATTTAACAGATAAGTGGAGTCGATTACCGTTTCGGGATCGGCTAACTTTTCTTTGTTCAGACTTACACCGCCGCTTTGTACCAACTTGCGCATCTCACCTTTGGAGGGGAATACGGGAGCTTCGGTAAGCAGGTCTACGGCTTTTACGCCTTCACCCAATTGCTTCTTGGATATTTGGAACTGGGGTACACCATCGAAAACGGCCAGCAGGGTTTCTTCGTCCAGCTTCTTCAATATGTCTGAAGTGGAACCTCCAAAAAGGATATTGGAGGCTTCCACTGCCAATTCGTAATCCTCTTCTGAATGAACCATGATGGTAATTTCCTTGGCCAACCGCTTTTGCAAGGGGCGGAGGTGGGGGGCTGCTGCCTGTTCGGCTTCCAGTGTGGCTATTTCTTCTTTATCGAGGGCAGTGAATATCTTGATGTACTTGGCTGCATCGTCATCGCTTACGTTCAACCAGAACTGGTAGAATTTATAGGGTGAGGTGTAACGGCGGTCGAGCCATACATTGCCCGTTTCAGTTTTTCCGAACTTCGTTCCGTCGGCTTTTGTAATCAGCGGACAAACCAGCGCATAGGCCTCGCCGCCTTCAATGCGACGGATTAGTTCAGTACCCGTGGTGATATTTCCCCACTGGTCAGAGCCACCCATTTGCAGGCGGCAACCCTCTGTTTGATAGAGATGGAGGAAGTCGTAACCTTGCATCAACTGATAGGAGAATTCGGTAAACGACATACCCACGTTTGAATCACCCGAGAGGCGCTTCTTTACAGAGTCTTTGGCCATCATGTAATTAACGGTGATATGTTTGCCAATGTCACGAATGAAATTAAGGAAAGAATAATCCTTCATCCAGTCGTAGTTGTTCACCAACAAGGCTGCGTTCGGCTCATTCGAATCGAAATCAAGAAACTTAGCCAATTGCTTCTTTATACTCTCCTGATTATGTCGGAGCGTGGCTTCGTCTAACAAGTTACGCTCGGCGGACTTCATGGAAGGATCGCCAATCATACCGGTTGCTCCACCGATAACGGCTATCGGGCGATGTCCTGCGCGTTGGAGGTGCTTGAGCATCATCACGCTTACCAAGTGACCGATATGCAACGAGTCTGCTGTAGGGTCAATACCCACATAAGCTGAAGTCGTTTCCTTTTGCAACTGTTCCTCTGTTCCGGGCATCAGATCCTGGATCATGCCTCTCCATCTTAATTCTTCTACAAAATTCATTGTTTTCTATATCATTAATTACTAAACGGCGACAAAGGTACAACTTATTCTACACTTATAGTATAACTGTATTGATATTCCTTTTCCGTGAAGCGGTACTTGTCCAAGGGTCTTGCTCCCCATGAGTTGGTACCGGCAAGTCCGCGCTGGAATAAATCTACCGAGAGAACTACTTGATTGCGAGGAAGAATATCGGAAGCATGTTGCTGTTTCTTAGTCATTCCCGGGTCGAAATCTTCAGGCAGATTATTCAAGGCGCTTACGGATAAGGGCTGTGCACCGTCGATACGGATTCCATTACCTGAACCATTTTTCAGCGTTAGCCAGCGAACATCTGTTTTGTTGCCCGTTTCCTGCGGACGATAGTACTTGAAGGCTTGGTCTTCCACCTTTCCGTTCCAAATACCCATGAAGGTATCGTCGTGACGGTCTACGTAGTTCTCCCAGGGGCCGCGACCGTACCAGGTGAAGTCGTTGTACTCTTTGGGCAGAAGGATAATCATACCAAAGCGCATCATCTCAGGCAGGTCATCGGCCAGTGCTTTGTATTGTGCGTCAATCGTCAAGCTGCCGTCTTTATTTACAGTATATGTGAGGTTTACAAGAGCTTCGATTCCCTTGAGTTTACCTTGATAGATTACCGATAGTTTGCCGTCTTTTTCCTGCGTTTCCTTGAAGGTATAGGTAATGTTATATCCGGCAGCATCCCATAACCTCAGGTTATAGTTCTCATTGCTTCCGAAATCATTGTCAGTCGGGGCACGCCAGAAGTTCAAGCGAGGCACACCGAAAGGTGCGTTTTTATCATCTTTCTTCACATTCAGGAGAGTACCTCTGGCCTGACCTCTTCCCTGAGGGACAGTAGCACCGGCTTTGAGGGCGAAGACGTAAGTCATCTTACCTACTTTTATGGTGGCAATATTCTCTGTTTTCTGGATATCTAATGAACCTGTTGCATCCTTTTTCACGAAATAATTATTTATGGGAAAGGCAAATTCCTCTTTAGCCACTTCGAATCCAACGGGCAGTAATCCGTTACCTATTTTATTATAGGCAAAAACCTGTAGATAGTATTCAGCTCCGGCTTCGGCAGTAATAGCGGGCAATGCCAGTTTTACGTCCTTCTGTGTATTGGCAGCTACCGTAGCATCGAATGTACCTTGAGCAATTTGTTTACCATTTTTCAGCAGTACCCATTTGTAGGAATAATTATCCATGCTGAGGTCGGTAAACTTATAATCGTTGATTACCGTAATCAAGCCATTGGCAACATCTTTATCCTTGAAAAGAATATTCTGATATACCTTCTTTACGATATGGGTATGAGGTATGTATTGCTGATCGGGACTAATCATTCCGTCCATACAGAAATTACCATCGTTCATACGGTCGAAAGCATTGAGGTCACCGCCATAAGCCCAGTATGGGCGACCTTGTTCGTCTTTTGCCGGATAGCCGTGGTTGTACCATTCCCAGATGAAACCACCCTGCATGTTCTTGCTGCTGCGCATAATATCCCAGTATTCCTGCATATTTCCCATACTATTACCCATAGCGTGTGCATATTCACACATAATGAATGGGCGACCTAAGTCTGTAGCGGCATCGCGTATCATTGACGGCACACTGGGGTACATGGGGCAAAGGATGTCGGTGTTGTCTTCTCTGTGTGCTTGTTCGTACTGTACCGGGCGACTTTTATCTCTTGCCTTTGCCCAAGCGTAGTTGGTATGGAAGGCTTTCCCGTTGCCGGATTCATTACCCAGTGACCAGATAATAACGGAAGCATGATTCTTATCTCTTTCTATCAAGCGAACAGTGCGGTCGAGGTGAGCTGCCTGCCATTCGGGAAGGTTGGATACATTATCAGGTCCGTAACCCAGACCATGTGATTCCTGATTGGCTTCGTCTACCAGATAGATGCCATATTCGTCGCACAGCTTATACCAAAGGGGAGCTTGCGGATAATGAGAGGTACGAACGGCATTAATGTTGAGTTCCTTCATTAATTGCAGATTGCGAAGCATAACATCTTTGGTAACTACCTGTCCGGTATTTGTATTAAACTCATGCAAATCCACGCCTTTGAGGTAAATCTTTTGTCCATTGACAAATAGTTGACCATCTTTTATTTCCACTTTGCGGAAACCAATCTTGTGCGAAGTAACTTCAACAACAGTTCCTTTATTATCTTTTAAGGTAATAAGCAGGGTATAGAGGTTTGGAGTCTCAGCCGTCCACTTAGCAGGAGCAGATACGGAGCCGGAAAGACTTACATCGGCTGTTTCCCTGGCAGGGATGCTTATCTGGCGCGATTGGGTGAACACTTTTTTAGAGGCTTTATCCAAAATGGATACTTCTACCTGAGATGCTTCAGCAGATGAAGTGTGGTTTTTCAGTTTCACCTCAATGCTGAAAACACCGTTCTTATAGCTTGCATCCAAGTCTGGATGCGCAAAGAAGTCGAGGATGCGTGTTTGTGCGGTGCTATACAGATAAATGCTGCGAATGATACCACCCAGTCTCCACATGTCCTGATCTTCCAAGTAGGTACCATCGCTATATTTATGAACTTCAGCAGATAAGCTGTTATTTCCCTTGCGAATGTAAGGTGTGATATCGAACTCTGCGGGGCTTTTCGAGTTTTGAGTATAACCCACTTTCTGCCCATTTACCCATACGTACATGGCGCTGGTGCCAGCTTCAAAATGCAGGTATACACGACGTCCGTCCCAATTGTCGGGGATAACAAACTCCCTGCGGTATGAGCCAACCGGGGCATCGTCTTTGTTTATGAAAGGCGGGGTCTTGGCAAAACCAAAACCTGTATTGATGTACTGGGGTACGCCATAGCCATTAAATTCCCAGTTTGCGGGAACCGCAATTTCGTCCCACCTGCTTACATCGTATCTTTCCTCATAAAAGCCTGCGGGTATATCAGTCGGTTTAGGCACCCATTTGAATTTCCAGTAACCGTTTAGCGACTGATACCAGGGCGATACGGCATAATTGTCTGCGATAGCCAGGTCGGCCGACGGATACGGAAGCGAGGTAGCTCGTGTAGCTTCCTTGTTAACAGCAAAGACTTCGGGGTTTTCCCAGTCATTTTTGACTGATTGCGAAAAAGCGACTCCGCTAACAAGCAATAATAATGAAATAATTCTTGTTTTCATGATAATCCCTATTAAGATGTAATTGATTTTAATACACAAAGATAGTTTTTTTCGGCAAAGCAAATAATATTTTGTAGATTTGCGGACTGAATTTTTAGAAGATGTTCATAAATAAATATTTCTTCTTACTTCTAACCTGTTTGTTCGTTCCGGTTTGTGCGAATGCCCAGTTTCTTAACTATGGCGTCGATCCTGCACGTTACAAATGGAAAAAGGCGTCACTTGAACATTACTCACTCATCTATCCTGCCGGGCTTGACTCGATGGCCTACCGCTATGCTATGTATATGGAGACGATTCATCCGCATGTACAGAAAACCATTGGTGCACCCATGAAAGCTAAATTTCCCGTCATCCTGCACCCAAGTAATATGGTATCCAACGGAATGGTTGCCTGGAGTCCACGTAGAGTAGAACTGCTTACTACCCCTAATTCACGCCAACAGGCAGAGCCTTGGGAGCAACATCTTACGGTGCACGAATCGCGCCATGTATTACAGACGGGGAAGATAATGAATGGCATCTTCCGACCCTTGTACTATCTAATGGGCGAACAAGCCGCCGGGCTTGCTTCTGCGTTCTTGCCCACCTGGTTCTTTGAAGGAGACGCAGTGAGTACGGAAACGGCGATGACGGAAGCCGGAAGAGGTCGCATACCGGAGTTCCAAATGATTTACAGAACGCAAATGCTATCGGGCAACTTCTATTCGTTCGACAAGTGGAACATGGGCTCGTATAAAGATAATACCGGTACTATCTACACATTGGGATACTACCTTACGTCCTTTGGGAAATACAAATATGGGGCGGATATATGGGACAAGGCCACTACTCGCTACGTGAACCACCTGATCTCGTTTCCCACCTTTTCAAATGCTTTTAAACTACATACAGGGGCAAACTTTGACCACCTCTTCAACGAAACCTTTGCTTTTCAAAAAAAAGAATGGGCAGCTCTGGATAGCGGGTATATTACACCGGCTTACCTCAGCCCCGAAACAAAGCAGTTTACCTCCTACCAATATCCGCAATTACTCAATGAATCAACGGTTATCAGCGTAAAAACGAAGTATAACGATATTCCGGCTTTGGTAGCCGTTACGAACGGGGTAGAGGAGCGGATGACCTATCTGGGAACCCTCAATAGCCGGATTGCCTTGCATGGGAGCCGGGTCTATTGGTTGGAAATTATACCGGGAATCCGTTGGTCTCACGAGAATAGTTCCATTCTAAAATATTTCGACCTGACAAACGGAAAGGTGGAAACCGTCGGCAGCAGACTGCGTCGCACGATTGCCTTTTCTGTAAACAACGACCTCTCGGTTCCAACCGAAGGTCTTATAGCGACTTCCCAGTTCACAGAAGCAGGAAAGAACCTCGTTGTTTTGCTTGATCCTGAGTCAGGATTGGATATTGACCAACACGATACGCCGGGGAATGCTTTTATTAAAGATTTATCCTGGGGAGAAGGCGATATACTCTATACCGTGGCCGTGAAAGATGACGGGATCACCTTGTATCGTTTGGATACACAAACCGGAGAATGGACGGCGCTTCTTGGACCTACTCACGCCAATATCTCTTCTCCCGTTTATCAAAAGGGTCAATTATACTTTGAGTCGGGGCTTGACGGAGTCAACAACATCTACGCGATGGACGTGAAGAGCCTCAAGACATACCTGGTAACAGCTTCACGCTTTGGAGCCTTTCAACCGGCTCTCTCGGAAGACGGGCAGTCTCTGCTTTATGCCGACTATCAAACCAAGGGCTACCGAATAGCCTCGCTTCCGATTGGCAGCACCCTGAAGGAAGCAGACTTTTCAAGACCCTATCGCTATACGCTGGCCGAGAGCCTTGCAGAGCAGGAAGGCTATAAGTTGAATGCCGACGAGCTGAAACCGGTGGATTTCAAGCCTCGCCCATATCACAAGTTATCCCATTTGTTTAATGTGCATAGCTGGGCGCCGCTATATTATAATGTAAACGATATGATGAGTGGCAGTTCGCCGGACTTTCAGACAGCCGTGCGTCCGGGCGCTACCCTTATCTCGCAGAATGTGCTGAATACGGCCGTCACACAGGTAGGTTGGTACTATGACTACGAGAGAGGATACCACCACGGAGCGCTTGGCTTTTCATATACGGGCTTGTTTCCGGTGTTAAACCTGAATGTTGATTATGGAGGCAAAGCGTATGATATGTTGTGGGTGCAGACCCCTGAGAACAATCGATACATGGCGCCCTTCCCTACGACTCGCAACCTGCTGGAAGTGGAGGCTCAGGCGTATGTCCCTATCAACCTGACAAAGAATCATTACGTGAGAGGCATTCAGCCCGCTATTTCTTATTATTTCACCAGCGACCGCTATCAGCAGTACAATACCAATCGAGCACCTTTTTACCAGTATTTGCTCGGTGAGGTGCGCTTTTATAACTACCGGAAAATGGCTCAACAGGAAATACTGCCGCGCCACGGATACCAGCTCAGGCTGCAGTACCTGACGATGCCCTTTGAGACCGATAACCGGGGCAATTTGTATGCTGCACGACTCACCACCTACTGGCCGGGCTTGGCTCGCACACACGCGCTTATGCTGCGATTGGGCTATCAATACCAAACAGTAGACAATAAGTACTTGTACGTGATGAAGCAACTGCTGGATAAGCCGCGCGGACATGATTACCTCTATCGTACCCGTCAGCAGGCCACACTGAGTGCGGACTACGCATTTCCTATCATTATGCCCGACCTTAGTCTTGGTCGTTGGGCTTATATCCGCCGCTTCAGGGCGAATCTGTTTTACGACCTCACCTATAATCAAGCAAACAAGAAGAGTGGATGGGCTACGCAAAGCTCTGCGGGAGCCGATATACTTTTTGACTGGAACGCTTTGCGCTTTACCTACCCGTTAGTAACGGGCGTTCGCCTTGTTCAACCTGTCGATCAAGGCAACTTCCAGGCTCAGTTGCTGTTTTCAATAAGTTTTTGAAGATGCAGGGAATAAGAGATTTGACGCTGGGACCTATTAAAAGCCAATTATTTAAATTGGCCATGCCTATTCTGGGAACATCTTTTATCCAGATGGCCTATACACTGACTGATATGGCCTGGGTAGGCCGGTTGGGCAGCCGTTCGGTAGCCGCCATTGGCGCCATTGGCATTCTTATATGGATGACCAACTCCATCTCCCTGCTCAATAAAGTAGCTGCAGAGGTAAGTGTAGGCCAAAGTATCGGCGGAAAGAATCTCGACGATGCCCGCTCATTCTCATCCCACAACCTGACGCTGGGGCTGCTTATAGCCTTGGTCTGGGGAACCCTTCTCTTCCTTCTGGCAAAGCCCGTGGTAGGGTTTTACAAGTTGGAAGCTGACATTACTTCCGAAGCCATTACCTATCTCAGGATATTGACGCTGGGATTCCCCTTTATCTTCCTTTCCGCCTCGTTTACGGGCATACACAATGCCTCGGGACTAAGCCAGATTCCATTCTACATCAATGGCATAGGCCTGGGGATGAATGTCCTGCTCGACCCCTTGTTTATCTTCGGCTTTGGATGGGGAACAGCGGGAGCTGCCTGTGCCACCATTATCTCTCAAGCTACGGTCTGCAGCCTTTTTATCTACCAAGTGAAGCGAAAGAACCGGCTCTTTGGAGGCTTTCCCTTCTTCACTCGCCTTACCGGTCGCTTTACGAAACGTATCGTTCGTTTAGGACTACCGGCTGCCCTACTGAACAGCCTCTTTGCCTTTATCAACCTCTTGATGGGGCGCACAGCCTCCTCGTATGGCGGACATATCGGACTGACGACACTTACAACAGGCGGACAAATAGAAGCCCTTGCCTGGAACACCTCGCAGGGATTCAGCACTGCCCTCAGCGCCTTTGTAGCCCAGAACTACGCCGCCGGAAAGACAGAGCGCATACGTGGCGCCTATCACACCACGCTTGCGCTGGCCTCCTTCTTCGGCCTCATTTGCACCCTGCTCTTCGTCTTCTACGGCGGTCAGCTCTTCTCGCTCATCGTCCCCGAGCGCGAAGCCTATCTTTCGGGTGCTGTCTTCCTCCGCATCGATGGCTACTCCATGATGCTAATGATGATAGAGATAACCATGCAAGGCCTTTTCTACGGAACAGGTCGCACCATTCCCCCTGCCATTATCAGCATCGGCTTCAACCTCGTGCGCGTCCCCTTAGCCATCGTCCTCGCCTCCACCAGCCTTGGTATAACAGGCGTATGGTGGGCCATCTCCCTCACCAGCATGGCCAAAGGTATTACCTCCTTCCTCTGGTTCCGCATGATCCAAAAGAAAATATAATCCATCATATATGGATAAGTACGATCCCCGAAAACGCATAGCTCTTATGCCCGATGAATGGCTACCCTCAAACAGGGCAGCCTCTCGCTTTAGAATAGAGGGAGGAGAGATAAATCCTCTCCCCCTCTCTAATTTTAGCCCCCCTTTGGTCACCCCCAATCAGGCAATCATAGCCCTGGGAAGTTGAGCAGTTCATTGTTAATCTATCTCTAAAAGGACAACTGACTTGGAGGGGAGTTGTACGGTTAGGGCGTCTTTCGACAGCTTGGCGCCTTTGAAGTCTTTTAGGGCTACGGTGTTGGGCTTGTCGAAGGTGTTGTGATCGGCTATATTGGCCGAGGTGAGGATTTTGCCGGATACGCTCTTTCCTGTGAAACCACGCAGGATAGCGTCTATCGATTGTTCCTTATTCGGGTCAATGTTAACTAAAGTGATATGGATTTTGCCGGAGGCATCTTTAGAGGCGGATACACTGACGGCATCCATCGACCGTCCATTCAGTTCGTACTTATTGCACGAAAAAGAGATGGGCAGGAGGGTGGCATCCTGATGAACCTTGTACAGGTAGAACGTCCAATAGGTAGGAGTGAGCAGCATCTTTTCGTTGTCGGTCAGGATAACGGCTTGGAGCACATTAACTGTTTGGGCAATGTTGGCCATCTTAACGCGGTCTGCATGAGCATTGAACACATTGAGGGTTACGGCAGCCAGGATGGCGTCGCGCATGGTATTCTGCTGATAGAGGAAACCGGGATTGGTACCGGGTTCTACATCCCACCAAGTTCCCCATTCATCGGGCATAAGAGCTATGCGTTTTCGGGGATCGTACTTATCCATAATCGTTGAGTGCTTGGTCACTAACTCATCCATAAAGATAGCTTTATCCATAGTGGTAAAATAATCGGCTTCGTTGAATTGAGTAGCCGACCCCTTCTTGTTCCAGTTGGTCACTGCATAATAGTGAAGAGACATGGCTTGCATCTGGTTCCCAACATTCTTCATCAGTGTTTCAGACCAGTTGTAGTCGTCTGCATTTGGACCGCCGGCAATCTTGACGAGGCGGTTATCACCGTAGTTGCGACAGTATGTAGCATAGCGACGGTATTGGTCGGCATAGAAATCAGCCGTCATATTTCCTCCGCAGCCCCAGTTTTCATTACCTACACCCCAGAATTTCACTTTCCACGGCTTCTCGCGTCCGTTTTGCTTGCGGAGGTTTGCCATCGGGCTTTCGCCATCAAAGGTGATGTATTCTACCCATTTCGACATTTCTTCTACCGTTCCGCTACCCAGGTTTCCGCAGATATAAGGTTCGCAGCCTAATTGTTCGCAGAGGTCGAGGAACTCATGCGTACCGAAGCTATTGTCTTCCACAACACCTCCCCAGTGGGTATTCACCATTTTGGGTCGTTGTGCACGGGGGCCGATACCATCTTGCCAATGGTATTCGTCGGCAAAGCATCCACCCGGCCAGCGGAGGTTGGGGATACTGATGTCTTTCAATGCCTTCACTACATCGTTGCGGATGCCCCGTGTATTGGGGATGGAAGAACCTTCGCCCACCCAGTAACCGCCATAGATACAATGGCCGAGGTGTTCGGAGAAATGACCGTAAATATGCTTGCTGATGAGGGTCTTACCCTGGTCTGCATTTACGATAAGCTTGTTTTGCGCCTGCGTCGGGATACTTAAACCCAACATAGCGGCTGCATAGAAAAAAACTATTTTCTTCATAATTTTACTACTCTATTTAAATTAATAACTAATTCTATATACATTGAAGGATTGCTTTTTCACATGTAACACCAACTCATTACCTGCTAATTCCAATTGGTACTCCACGGGAATGGTTTTGTTGGGTTCATCGAGTGTATTCTCTTCCTTCATACTACCGATCAGAACGGTAGCTTTTACGCTTTTCGACAACGTTACGCCCTTGCCCAAGTTCTCAAGTTTTATCTTGATATCCCGGTCGTTGGTCGCCACATTCGCTAATTTGATGATAACCTCCTTCTTTCCGGCGTCAATCACAGCACTCGCATACAATTGGTCTTCACCGGCTACCGTTTGTCCGTTGCGGGTTAGAGGCACCACGTTTGTTCCTTTATTATGGCTATATAATTGCTGCACATAGTAATTGACGGAACGTACCAAACGCAGGTTGTCGAACCAAATCAGGTCCGGATTCCATTGCCAGGCATCTATATGCGCCAGTAGAGGGGCATAGGTAGCCAGTTGCACTACGTCTGCATTGCGCTCTATGCCTGTCAGGAAGGCAGCTTCGGCCAAGGCGGCTTCAAAGCTGTTTATCTTCACAGGAGTGGTATGAGCGGCATATTCACCGGCAAATACTTTGGGACCTTTGCGATCGTACTTGTCATAGCGGCGGGCATTGTCGAGGAACCATTGGGGAGGCATGTAGTAATGCTCATCCACCAAGTCGGCTTTCAAGGCTTTCATTTGCGGCCATAAACGGTCGAACTCCTCTCCCGAAGCCGAGGGACCGGCTGTTCCCACCAATTTGATGTTGGGATATTTCGGACGGATTTGTTTTATGAACGCTTCGAGGTAGAGGTGATATTGATCACCCCATTGCTCATTTCCGATAGCCAGATACTTCATGTTAAAGGGAGCCGGATGACCCATGTCAGCGCGCAGCTTTCCCCATTTGCCTGTAACTGGCCCGTTGGCAAAGGCTATCAAATCCAAGGCGTCGTCAATATAAGGCTGCAAGGAATCCAAGGGAACCACTTGCTCCCTTCCACGCTGGAACTGGCAGGAGAAGCCGCAACTGAGAACCGGCAATGGTTCAGCTCCGATATCTTCCGACAGCAGGAAAAACTCATAAAAGCCCAAACCATACGATTGGAAATAATCGGGAAAGAACTTATGCTTGAACTCATAGTTCCAGCGATTCTCGTTTACAGGACGATTCTCCACCTGTCCTACCGAATTCTTCCATTGGTAACGGGTAGCCAAGTTGTTACCCTCCACGATACATCCTCCGGGAAAGCGCATCACGCCGGGTTTGAGGTCGGCCAAGGCTTGGGCGATATCCTGACGGAGGCCATTCTCACGGTTCTTCCAGGTTGTACCGGGAAACAAGGAGATATGTTCCAAATCAACCACGCCGGCAGTGGTCAGCGTCACGTGCAGACGAGCATGTGCATCTGTAAGCCGCCCTTTTATTTCAGCCGAGTACTTTTTCCAATTCTTATCAGCCACCTCTATCTCTACGCGACCCATCGGATTATTTTTACTGTCTATCAATTCCACCAAAACCTTCTTAGCTGTGCCGTCGAGCGAACGGGCATACACAGAAAAGCGATAAGGCTCATTCTGTTTAATTCCTATCCCACGAAAACCATCATTAATGAGACCCGTCCCCGTGAGTAATTCCCATCGGTTCGTCAGTCGTACATAATGTGGATTACGATCAAAAGGGCCGCCCTCATTGCGTACTTCCACCAGACCATACGTTGTCCATCCCGAAAGCGGCGTGTTTGTAAAGTCAAACGAGCGGTTCTTCACTAATTCGGCATACAGTCCTCCGTCAGCACCAAAGTTGATATCCTCGAAAAAGATACCATACATATCCGGCTGTACGGCAATACCAGGCTTTTTCAGGTTTACCGTCAACTCAGCAACCTGCGATTGTGCCGTTGTCATCCCTGATAACACGAGCACGAGTAACATGAATGTTAGTTTCTTCATCATCCTATATTGATTAATAATCAACTCAATAAATCGGTTCACCTACTACCGGCCAATTCTCCTTATCCCAATTAAGTTGGAATATCCGAAGTTTCGACCGACCGTTGTCTGCAGCATCATACGCATGGAAAATAAGGTAATCCTTGTTATCCGCGTTCAACATGCCGTTATGACCTGTCCCATACCAGTTAGCATCTCCTTGTTTAATCATCACAGGGTCGTGTACACTTATCCGCTGAGCTTGTACTTGACAAACTAAAGAAAAAGCGAACAGAAAAATGTAGATATATGAGTGTTTCATTGGATTTGAATTTACCAGAAATAGATATAGAATGCTACGGTGATACCGATGATGATACAGGAATGGATAACGTCCCACTTGTTCCAACTGGCACGTGTTTCTGCTTTTTGTTCGGGGGTGGACGAGCCGAAATAGAGGCCTTGTATCTTCTTCAGATCAGGAGCTTCGGTACATAAGCTGACGATAATCACAATGATAATACATGTCAGGAGCATCCAACCGCAGAAGAACAGCCAGTTGGTATCGAAGAAGACGTATTTGAAAAGGGAATCGCCTGCATCTACACCAAACGTGGTATAGTAAACCTTTGCCCCAAGGCGGGTCATGCCGATGATAAAGCCGGAAAGCAAACCCCACATACCTCCTTTAGCTGAAGTTCGCTTCCAGGAGATACCCATCAGGAAGGCGGAAGCTATACCCGGAGCCAGAACAGACTGAACATCTTGCAAGTAGTTATAAAGCGCACTCCCTATATTCTTCATAATTGGAATCCAAAGGATACCGAGAATGACTACGACTACGGTAGCAATCTGGCCCACCACCACTAACTTCTTTTCCGAAGTTTCAGGGCGAAATTTCTTATAGAAGTCAATTGTAAAGAGCATGGAAGAAGAGTTGAATAGCGAGGCCAGTGAACTCATTAAGGCTGCTATGATACCACAAACCACCAATCCTTTAAAACCGGCTGGAAGCAATGTAGCAACCAAGGTTGGAAAGGCCGCATCCGCTAATTCCAACTCAAATAATTGTCCATTCACCATCACCCCGCCTTCCTTATTGGCCAACGCATAGGCTATCATGCCGGGAATCAGGAAGAGGAATACCGGCAACAACTTCAGATAGGCGCCGAAGATACTACCCCGGCGAGACTCTTTCTGGTTTCGGCCGGAAAGGACACGCTGCACGATATACTGGTCGGTACACCAATACCAGAAACCGATAATGGCCGAGCCGATAAGAGCGCCCAACCAAGGATAGTTCGGGTCGCGGTTGTCGCGAATCAGATTCACCATCGTATCGCCATATTCATTGGTTGGCACCACACTGCATATACGCAGTACTTCGTCCCATCCACCCACAGCTTTTAGTCCCAAAACCAGGATGACCAAGGAGCCGAGCAGCAGGATGGGTGTCTGCAATACCGACGTATAAAGCACAGACTTCATACCGCCGAAGATTGTATAGATAGCCGTTATGACGATCAGTCCAATAGCCGAAATCCAGAAGAAGTCAATCCCCCATAGTTCCTTAATACCGAATACCTGCTGAAAGACAAGCCCTCCGGCATAGACGGTAACAGCCACTTTTGTCAATACATAACTGACTAAGGATATTAGCGATAGGATGGTGCGAGACTGCGGATTGTACCTCTTTTCGAGGAATTCAGGCATGGTAAGCACCATACTTCGCGCATAGAAGGGCACGAATACCCAGCCGAGAATCAAAATCATCCAGCCTTGTATCTCCCAATGCGCCATGGCCATTCCGCTGGATGCACCAGCACCAGCCAAGCCAATCAGATGCTCGGAGCCAATATTAGAAGCAAAGATGGACGCGCCAATAGCTATCCAGGTAGCATCGCGTCCGCCTAAAAAGTAATCTCCCGAGCTATCCTGCTTCTGACGGAGTACCCATACGATAATGCCAATCAGGACAATCGCAAATAAGATTATTACAATATAATCAAGTAGTTCCATATAGTGTGTGGTTATAATTCGTGTTCGGTAAAGTAGCCTAACTTACGATATTTCTCATAAAGCTTGAGATAGATGGCATGGTTGGCCTCGTCAGGATAATATTCCTTGGCAAAGCCTTGCCCCATCGCTGCCTGCGCCTCCTCTACATTAGTATATACACCGGCTGCAACGGCGCCAAACATAGAAGCGCCGAAGGCACAAGCCTGTTCAACTTTCGCCACCTGAATAGGCATACCCAGTACATCGCTCAGCGTCTGCATCACAAAAGGCGACTTGAGGGAGATGCCTCCAATGCCAATTACATTGTCTATCTCAATTCCATTCTCGAGGAAGCGGTCCACGATAGCTTTCGAACCAAAGGCTGTTGCTTCCACTAAGGCGCGATAGATAAGCGGAGCGGAGCTGGCTAAGGTTAGCCCGGTAATCGATCCCTTTACCAATTGATTTGCATCGGGCGTGCGACGTCCGTTCATCCAGTCGACGGCCAGTATGGAACTTTCGCTTACAGGTATCAAAGCCGCTTGTTCCGAGAGGACAGGAATTATCTTTCCAATGGTTTCCTCAATCAGTTTCGCTTTGGTTTCCTCATCAATGAGATCGGAATAAGTGAGTACCTTTTCCAAGGGCCAGGCCAGTACATTCTTAAACCAGGCGTAGATATCGCCAAAGCCGGATTGTCCTGCTTCAAGACCTATCATACCGGGGATAACCGATCCATCTACTTGTCCGCAAATACCCGGCACTAACTTCCCTTCCAATTCCGCGTAAGGTACAACCATCACGTCACAAGTAGAAGTGCCAATCACACGAACAAAGGATTTGGGCTTTATCTCTGCACCAACGGCTCCTGTATGGCAATCGAAAGCGCCAACGGCTACGGCTACATCGGTAGATAAGCCCAAGCGTTGTGCCCATTCAGGGGTAAGGATTCCGACTTTGGTGTCCGTGGTATACGTCTCATTAAAGAGATGACTACGGAACCCGGCAAGCAAGGGTTCGAGCGTAGTAAGGAATCCCTCCGATGGGAGGCCGCCCCATTGGGCATGCCACATGGCTTTGTGCCCGGCAGCGCAACGGCTGCGGATAACATTTTCGGGACGGGTATTGCCCGTGATAAGGGCAGGCATCCAGTCGCAATGTTCTATCCATGAATAGGCTTTGCTGCGGATATCGGCATCTTCGCGCAATACGTGTGTTATCTTGGCCCATACCCATTCGGAGGAGTATATACCGCCTTCATAAGCTGTATAATCTATCTCCCAGTTATGAGCCAGCTCATTGATTTCGAGCGCCTCTTTCACGGCAGTATGGTCTTTCCAAAGCACAAACATGGCATTTGGATTATCTGCAAATTCGGGAAGAAGGGCGAGAGGTGTACCTTCCGAATCCGTGAGTACGGGTGTGCTTCCTGTTGTATCGAAGGCTATACCTACCACCTTTTCGGCAGTACCTTTCGGGATTTTGGCAAGCGCCTCCTTGACCGAAGCCTCGAAAGTCTCCGTATAATCCAGTGGATGCTGGCGGTAACGGTTTTCCAGCGGTTTACAATATTTCCCTTCTTTCCAGCGTGGATAGTATTTCACGGCAGAAGCTACTTCATCACCGTTCAGTGCATTTATGATGACTGCTCGACAAGAGTCGGTACCATAATCTAATCCGATTACATATTTCTCGTCTGCCATGATTACGATTTTAATGCACGGTTCAACAAATAATATACATCGTTGTATTGAAGCTCTTTCTTGAACCCACTAATGGTAGTATTTTCATCGATGGTTACCAATTCTATACCGGCTATATCGGCAAAGTCTTCCAAATATTCGTTCGTTAAGTCGTAGGAGAAAGCCGTATGGTGAGTGCCACCTGCCAATATCCAGGCTGCGGCCCCTATTTCCAGATTAGGCTTCGGTATCCAAAGTGCACTGGCTACGGGGAGCTTCGGCATGGGCTTATTTTGTGAGAGCACTTCCACCTTGTTTACAATCATGCGGAAACGATTGCCCATATCTACGATGGTAGCAGCTACTCCGTCTCCGGGATGCGAGGTGAATACCAAGCGAGCAGGATCCGCCTTGCCACCGATACCCAAAGGATGTACCTCGATACGAGGTTTCTTAGCAGCAATAAGGGGACATACTTCCAGCATATGAGCCTGAAGAATAGCGCTTTTCTCGCCGTCGAAATGGTAGGTGTAGTCTTCGAGGAAAGAGCAACCGCCGAGGAGGCCTTGTCCCATTACCCAGAACGCGCGGTAGAGGGCAGCCGTCTTCCAGTCGCCTTCAGCTCCGAAACCATAGCCTTCTGCCATCAGGCGTTGAGAAGCCAGGCCGGGGAGTTGGTTCAAGCCGTGGAGGGCATCGAAATTGGTGGTGAAGGCTTTCGCTTTCTTGTCTATCAAGAACTGGCGAATAGCTATTTCTTCACGAGCTGCTTCGCGTACCTGATTGTAATAGGGAGATCCTTTCTTGCAATCATCAGCGAAGGTATATTCATTTTCGTAGATAGCTACTAATTCGTCAATGTCGGCATCGGTTACTTTATCCTGGTAGACTACTAAATCACCAATCGGGAAGTAATCAACGTGATAGCCTAAGGTCAGTTCGGCTTCTACCTTGTCGCCGTCTGTTACGGCTACATTATTCATCTGGTCGCCAAAACGGATGATTCGCAGTTCTTGAGAATCTGCCCAAGCAGCAGATACGCGCATCCATACAGCTATACGTGCCTGCACATTGGGATCCGACCAATGACCAACCACTACCTTGCAGTTCTTGCGCATACGGCTAACAATATGACCAAATTCGCGGTCACCATGAGCACTTTGATTCAGGTTCATAAAATCCATATCAATCTCGCTGAAAGGAATCTCTTTATTGAACTGTGTGTGAAGATGCAGAAGCGGCTTCTTATAGTCCTTCAAACCATGTATCCACATTTTGGCAGGCGAGAAGGTATGCATCCAGGTAATGACACCGATACATTTTTCATCGTTATTGGCAGCACGGAAAACGGCAGAAACTTCCTGGGTGGAGTTTGCCGTACCTTTATATACAACTTTTACGGGAAGTTTACCCGAGTTGTTCAATCCCTTTACTATCTCATTGGAATGACCGTCAACTTGAACGACTGCATCCCCTCCGTACAGAAGCTGTGCCCCTGTAACAAACCATACTTCGCTGTCT
Source organism: Bacteroidia bacterium (assembly GCA_025996775.1). Classification (GTDB taxonomy): domain Bacteria; phylum Bacteroidota; class Bacteroidia; order Bacteroidales; family Tannerellaceae; genus DFXE01. The sequence continues at coordinate 47,124 of BNTS01000005.1, forward strand.
TTAAAATAACTCATGATATTAGATTATTATTTAATTGGTGATTTTTAATTTGTAATTGCCATCATCCCTGCCCATACGTGGCTCCGGGTCCATGCTTGCGGTTGAAGTGCTTAGCTATCAGAAGATCGTTCATGGCCAGCAGGGGATTAATACCCAGCGAGATGTATGCCATCTTAGCAACTTGTTCCATGACAACGGCATTGTGGACTGCCTCATCAGCATCCTTTCCCCAAGAGAAAGGGCCGTGATTATTCACCAGCACACCGGGTGTGTAAGCCGGGTTTATCGCCTGGAAGCGCTCCACGATTACATTTCCTGTCTCTCTCTCATACGCGCCTGCTACCTCCTCCTTAGTCATGAGGCGAGTGCAGGGGATGGCATCCTTGAAGTAGTCGGCATGCGTAGTTCCGATATTGGGAATGTCGCAACCTGTCTGTGCCCATGCCGTTGCATAAGTGGAGTGTGTATGAACAATCCCTCCCAGTTCGGGAAAAGCATTGTAGAGAACCAAATGAGTGGGAGTATCCGAAGAAGGTTTCAGTTTTCCCTCGACTTGACGTCCCTCCAGATCAAGGACAACCATGTCTTCCGCTTTCATTGTATCGTAGGAAACGCCCGAAGGCTTTATAACTACCAATCCCTTTTCGCGATCGATGCCACTCACATTCCCCCAGGTAAAGATCACTAAGCCGTACTTTACCAAATCCAGATTCGCCTTGAATACTTTCTCTTTCAATTCTTCTACCATTGTATTAGTAATTTGAAGGATAACTACTATTAAGTGTACAATATTACACTTATTGTTGCCGGGCGTAAAATTACGATTATGTTTTTCTATTTCAGCATAAAAAAGGGATGTTGTATAGCATGATTAAAGGGAAAAGTAAAAGCCTTGTTCGCGAAGTTTGTCGTATTTGCTTTCGTTGAATCTATAATAGAAAGCACCTCGTTTGGAATTCATCTTGTCTTTCCTATCTAATTTCTCCAGGATATCCATATCGTTGAGCTTCTTTCGGAAGTTTCGCTTGTCTAAAGGTGTTTGATAAATGGCTTCGTACAAGCATTGTAGTTGCGGAAGAGTAAACTTGTCGGGAAGGAGGTTGAAGCCTATCGGATGAGTAGCGGCTTTTAGCTTCAGGAGCGAGAGGACATCTATTATCATCCGGTTATGGTCGAAGATAAGATCCGGTAATCCGGTTATCTTCGTCCAGCTTGCATTATGCTTCTCCAATAACTGATCCGAAAAGTCGTTCATATTGACTAAAGCATAATAGGCAACGGAGATAACCCGCTCACCCAAGTCACGCGTTACCTCTCCATAAGCGCCAATTTGCTCCATAAAAATATGTTCGATACCGGTACAATCCGTAAGCACGCGAACCGCCGCTTCGTCCAGACTTTCCCCCGAATGTACAAACCCTCCCATCAACGACCAATGGTTCATCAATGGCTCAAACTTACGCCTATGCAACAACACGTTCAACTCGCCTTCATTGAACCCTAAAATAATACAATCAACAGCTACATAAAGCTTAACCTGTTCCTGATAAAAAGTAAGTGACATATTTACATTGTTAGAATCTTTGCAAACTTACACATTATTCCGGATATACATATTGTATGCTATTTTTTTAGCAACAGGATTTGGTTGGCGTGAGTGCTGGTCTTGATTTCTTTGGGCGTGAAGATTTTTTCGATGATTCCGTCTTCGTTAATGAGGAAGGTGGTGCGGAATGTTCCCATGTATTTTCTTCCGTACATGCTTTTTTCTCCCCATACGCCAAATTTCTCTTCTAACTCTTTATCTGTGTCGGCAATCAGGTCGAAAGGCAATTGCTGTTTTTCGATAAAGCTTTGATGTGACTTCTCGCTGTCTATGCTGACGCCCACTACCTCGTAACCTTCCTTGCGCAATTCGGAATAATTATCCCTGAAGCTGCAAGCCTCAGCCGTACAACCTGACGTATTATCTTTTGGATAAAAGTATAGTACCAACTTCTTTCCCTTATAATCACTCGCATTAACTTCCTCTCCCTTTTGATTTTTCCCCAATATCTCAGGGATTTTATCTCCAACTTGTAGTGCCATAATTAATATTTTTATTCGTTTAATGCAGTAAAAATACAAAGAAAAGATGAGTCTGCAAAAGGCTTGAGCAATTACTGCATAGGCAGAATCTATAAAGGGATACGCAATCCTATATGCTCTTTGAAGCAGAATTGCCTTCACTCGTTTTAGATAATTAATTCTCATGATCGTATTAGGATTGTTCTTCGTGGGACTCGGTTTTTTCATTCGGAGATTCCCTATGACGATAGCCGGGTATAACACCCTGCCGAAAGAAGAACGTGAAAAAATGCATATATCTGCAATGGAGAATAGTTATTTCCGGTTCATCCGACAACTGCAACGTTGTACAGTTTCTTCAGTGTCCATCATGGTAAATAAACTGCATTTTTAAATGCGTTTGCCCTATATTTTATGGCACGCACTTGTAAATCTGGTAAATTTCATGTATGTTTGCGTCTCTTCTTAGGGATAAAGAGTTTGAACTAAGGAGGATTATAATTGATTACGAAAGCGTTATAATATTATCCTTGTTCGGAAAATCACCAATTTTCAAACAACTCAAGGATGATAGAGACAACGCTCACGTGCATTTTGAATATAGCTGCTTCAATGAAGTGGTTTATATACAATAATGGCGTGGGCTGTTTCTGTTATCTGAGTTGTGGGTGTTTGGCGATACCTCTGAACAGATGATAGAACAGTTTTCACGCTTTTTTTATTTATACAACTAAAAAAATAACTGCTTAACAGAGGATAGGGAGGTGCAAAAAGAAGCATTATGAAAAAAATGTTTTTGCTTTTATTCTATACTACATCATCTAACAATAACAAATGAATAACAATAAAACAATTAAACAAAAAAAGAGACAATGGGCTATTACACATTAAAATTGAACGGAAGAGATGCTCAATTCACTTTTGAAGAGCTAAAGAAAATGAAAATATCTGAGGATACATTAGTATGGAAAGATGGATATACTCATTGGGTATTTGCAAGAGACGTTCCTGAGTTTGATAGTTTTATTAGTAGAATATACCAACCACCTATACCGAAAACATGGTTAGTTCAGTCAATTTTTGTTACGCTATTTTGTTGTTTACCTTTCGGAATAGTTGCAATTATAAATGCTGCTAAAGTCGAATCACTTTATTTAAACAAGCAATTTGAAATGGCAGATAGAGCATCACTTCAAGCTGGTAAATGTGTTAAATTAGGTTTCAGGGTTGGGATATTATGTATGATAGTAATAGTAATAGCAATAGTAATCTTCTATACATTATAGGCTTCTGGAAATACAACAAGGGCCATTTCCGCCTTGAGGAATTAGGGAAAGCCACCCTTTTCCTAAATTCCGGCCATGGCCCCTATCTACTCATCTATTCCTCCAATCACGACCCCATAATCATCAACCGAAGCAGCCCGGAAGAAATCCGTCAACTTTATGAGAAACTTACTCATTGATTAGTCGGGCTCAGCAAAAATGATTACCTTGAAATTTTGTTCGTTCTCTAATTACTATTAGTTATTGTTACCAGGTGTCGGTTCGGAAGGGAATTACGGGGAGGTTGCGGGCGCCGGTCAGGTTACCGATTTGGAAATTGCGGAAACAATAGCGGACGGCTACGGGGGCAGGAACTTCTTCTGAGGAGACAACGATCACTCCACGGCCTAACCTTGCCCGGGCGGGGTGGAAGACTTTGTCGGCTCCGGCTATCTCGAAGCCTTCGATGCCTAACCAGGGGCTGAAGCCGCTTGAGGCATTACTGAAGGTTACTTCTATGGCATTGCCTTTGACTTCCATCTTCTGATAAATGGGGCCGTCTGCTTCGATTCCTTTTATCCCATACGTTTTGTTTAGGGCTTGGTAGGCTAAGCGTTCACCTACGTCTGTCTTGTTGGCGGGGTGAATCTGTGTGGCTTCAAAGGGTTTCACCAGATCGTTGGTCGTAATCATCGCGCTATTGGGTATTAAGGCTTGTGCCTTGAATTGTGCCTCACGGAGGAGGGCGCCGCTCAACTTCTGATTGTCGTTGTCATATCTGTAAGGGGCTATCTCTACGTAGTAGAAAGGGAGATCGCCCAAACCCCAGAGTGAACGCCATAGCTTTACCATCGTGGCCAAGCGCTCGGCGTAAGTATCGGCATGTCCTACATTGCCTTCTCCCTGATACCAAGTGAAGCCTTTGACGGTGTAGTTCGTCAGTGCGGCCAGCATTCCGTTGTACATAATCATTGGCTGGTCGTATTCGAGTCCTTGTTTGCTACCGGCCTTGCTGATGTCGATGTCGGAATAGCCTTGCAGAATTTCCTTGGGAAGCCATCCTTCCACGTGAGAACCTCCCCATGAGCAGTTGATGATGCCGATGGGTACATGCAGCGTACGCTGAAGCGCCAGAGCAAAATTGTAGGCCGTTGCGCTAAACCATTGGGCATTATCGGGGGTAGCTGTCTTCCATTCGCCATTGGCATAAGGCTGAGGAGTGAGGGCTGCCTTCTTTTCAATGGTTGCCATGTGGATCACGTGATTGGGAGCATCGGCTATCAAATTGTTGGCATTCAAAATGGGGCAGCCGCCAAAGCCGTTCAGCGGCATCTCCATATTCGACTGACCGGAGCAGAACCAAACTTCGCCGATTAGAACGTTCTTCAACCGAACTTCGCTGTCGCCGTCGCTGATGAGTAAGTTTTGCTCCTTAAAGGAGGCTTCAAGTGTTTCAATTGACGCCGTCCATTTACCGTCGGCGTCTGCTTTTGCTGTCGCGGGGGCCGACCAAGAGGTAGTGATCGTCACTGTAGCATTTGGGGTAGCTTCTCCCCAGAGGCAAACCTTCGTTTGCTGCTGCAATACCATGTTACTGCTAATCTGTGCCGGCAGCTTCAGCTTTGCACCGGCCATTCCTACACACAACAAAAACAGGGATAAAAAAAGAATCTTGTTTTTCATAAGGATAAAAAGAATTATGTTAAAGACTAAAAGACTATGGGTTTGTATTTGGGAACCAGGATCTTCATGATTGACCAGCCTATCAAGTAGGCGAAGGCGCAGACGATGAAGATAATGAAGTAGCCGGCAGGCTTGCCCTCGAAGCCAAGGAATGTCAATGGTTCGCGAACGTATGTAAAGCCTTGTGCCAATAATTCTTGGGACATCTCCACTAAATTACCGTCTTTCATTGTGCTTCCGGCAGCATAGGTAAATAAGCTTCCAGCTGATTTTTGCATAATCATGGAGCCAATTCCGCCTGCCATACCACCTATACCGGTGATGGTAGCAATGGCGCTTTTGGGAAACATGTCTCCGATTGTAGAGAAAATGTTTGCCGACCAAGCCTGATGCGCTGCGCATCCCATACTAATCATCAAAACCGACAGCCAGGCAGCATTCTGTCCAAGTGAGGGCGTAAACCATTCGCCGAGTGGCTGAGCCAGCAGAACGCAAAGTGGGAAAAAAGCAAATATCAGCATGGCTTTCATGCGTGCTGCATAAGGATTTTGCCCCGAACGGTTGATAAAGATGGTAGGAAGTTTACCTCCGTATATAGACAACACCGTAGTAATCAGATAAAGCGTAAAAATAAGCGCCATACCCAAACCCTCGGTGGTCTTGATTCCAAAATTAGCTTTCAGATATGAGGGAGCCCAGAAAAGGAAGAACCACCATACGCCGTCGGTCATAAACTTGCCAACAGCAAAAGCCCATGTTTGCTTATACGTAAAGGATTTAAGGAAACTTATTTTCTTTTCGGAACCATCAGCCTGTAATGCCGGTTTTTCGCTTTCTTCGGCTTTGTCTTGCTCAATATAGTCCAGTTCGGCTTTATTGACAAACTTATTCTTCTCGGGATCATTATAAAGGAATACCCAGAATCCCATCCAAACGAATCCAAGTGCACCGATGATTACAAAAGCCATTTCCCACCCGAAGGCCTTGGCCAAAGGCGGAATGGTAAGCGGTGAGATAAGTGCTCCCACAGATGCTCCCGCATTGAAGATGGAGGTTGAGAAAGCTCTGTCTTTTTTAGGATTATATTCGGCAGTTACTTTGATAGCCGCAGGGAAATTCCCTGCTTCGCCCAACGCCAGCACCGAGCGAGCTACCAGAAAGCAATACATACTGACCGTGGCTACTACCACAGCTGCATCTCCGGTAGCCTGTGTCAATTCTGCAGCCGAATGAAGTCCAACCCAGTTTTCAGTGAATATTCCGCAAACAGCATGTAGGCAAGCGCCTGCCGACCAAACGCCAATTGCCCATAGATACCCTTTTTTAGTACCCATCCAATCCACAAACTTTCCTGCAAAAAGCATACATATGGCATAGAATATGGAGAACCAAGCTGTTATTGTGCCATAAATGTCGTCGTCCCAATGAAATTCAGGTTTGATAAACTCATCCCAAGTAAGCGAGAGTACTTGCCTGTCTAAATAATTCACTGTAGTGGCTACAAACAACATAGCGCACATGACCCAGCGGAAATTGGTCATTTTTTCATTATAGGTCATTTTTTCTTCTATTTTAAAGGAAAGTGTGTTTCATAGTAATTAACAATTAATTCGGTTGTTTTCCAATGTATGCCAGAATTCCTCCGTCTACATATAGGATATGTCCGTTTACGAAGTCGGAAGCCTTTGAAGCTAAGAATACAGCGGGGCCTTTCAAATCATCCGTCGTACCCCAGCGGGCAGCCGGCGTCTTGGAGATGATAAAGTCGTTGAAGGGATTGCCGGTAACGCGCAGAGGAGCCGTTTGCGGTGTAGCTATATAGCCCGGTCCAACGCCGTTAACCTGAATATTGTGTTCAGCCCATTCACAGGCTAAGTTACGGGTCAGCATTTTCAGTCCGCCTTTAGCAGATGCGTAAGCAGCAACTGTTTCGCGTCCCAGTTCGCTCATCATCGAGCATATATTGATAATCTTTCCGCCACCTTTGGCAATCATGCCGGGGGCTACGGCTTTTGAAACGATGAAAGGTCCGTTCAGGTCAACATCTATTACCTGACGGAAATCTTTGGCCGACATCTCCAACGAGGGGATGCGCTTGATGATACCGGCATTGTTTACCAGAATATCTATTACGCCTACTTCCTTGGTTATCTGTGCAACGGTTGCATTGACATTATCCTCGTCGGTTACATCACATATGTAGCCGTGTGCGGTGATCCCGTCGGCTTTGTACGAGGCTAAACCTTTATTCACCAATTCGCGTTTGATATCGTTAAAGACAATAGTAGCACCTGCTTCTGCAAATGCTTGAGCTATGGCATAACCGATGCCATAAGACGCTCCCGTAATGAAAGCGATTTTTCCTGTTAAATCAAATTGACTCATGCTTTTGTTTATCTGAGTTCGGTTTCTTTAAAAAAGTCTTGATCACCATAATCTAAGTTCTCGCCTCCCATACCCCAAATAAAGGTGTAGTTGCCGGTGGCTGCTGCCGAGTGGATAGACCATTCGGGGGAGATAACAGCCTGATCGCCCTTCATCCAGATGTGGCGTGTTTCGGTTGGTTCGCCCATAAAGTGGCAAACGGCCTGTCCTTCGGGTACCTCAAAATAGAAGTAAGCCTCCATGCGGCGACTGTGAATGTGAGCCGGCATGGTGTTCCATACGCTCCCCGGAGCCAACTCAGTCATCCCCATTTGCAGTTGACAGGTAGGGAGTACTTGCGATACCAGCATCTTGTTAACATTGCGGTGGTTCGAGCCTTCCATCGTTCCCAACTCGGCTACTACAGCATCGGCTTTGGTAACTTTACGGTCGGGATAGCTGCGATGGGCTGTTGCGGAGTTGAAGTAAAACTTAGCAGGATGAGCCGGGTCACTGCTGGCGAATGTTACATTTCTGTCGCCTGCTCCCAAGTAGAGAGTTTCCTTGTAATTCAGCTCAAAAGAGTTTCCGTCTACCATAACAACTCCCGGACCGCCTACATTGTAGACGCCCAGTTCGCGTCTTGAAAGGAAGAAGTCAGACTTTAACGGATCTATCGTTTCTAAGGGGAGTATTTCTTTGACAGGTAAGGCTCCACCTATTATCAGTCTATCGTACATTGTATAAACTAAATTAACTTCGTCGGGCGTAAATACGGTCTCAATCAAATGTTCTTTCCGCAGTCGGGCTGTATCATAGGCTTTTGCATCAACCGGATGAGCAGCATAGCGTAATTCATAATTTGTTTTCATATGTATTTTTTATTAATACTGTTCTCATTATAGAGCAGCTGCGGCAGTTTTCTTAGCCGGCGCTTTCTTTTTCAGGCGTTCCGCTTCTTTTTGTAAGGAAACGATTTCGGCTCCCTGGTTTTTGATGGTAGTCAAGAGGGAGTTGAGTTCTTCGTTCTCTATGTCTGAAGGGAACTGGGCATTTACGCGATCCATGAAGTCCGACAATATGTTCATGTAGTTGTTGAATGCTTCATAGGGGTTATCGTAGGGACTGAATCCTTTTTCGCCAGGGTGCTTTGTGTTCATATAATAGAAATGGTCGCTGCTCTGGAGGTAGTACCAGTCTTGCCTGATCCGACGATCTTCGATGAGGCGCACTCGTTCACTAATCTTGTTAATCTTCCCAAAGGCTTCATTCTGAAGAATATTTCCCAACCATGAACTGCAGTCTTTCTCTTCGTCTACCCATGACATGGGGTAGGGAACGGAGACACTGCCCACCGGTTTTAGCAAGGCAAATACTTCGGAAGGCGTAGAGAAACCGACGCCTTTCTCTTCGGCAAAGCGCGGCAAAGCGCGGAAGAAATCAAATATGCCCGATTCTACAGGATGGAAAGAACCTAATACATCGTAGTTCATAAAGAGGTTGATGATTTGTTCATCTTCCGGTGTAGAAGCAATCCACGACATGTATTTGTCGGCTGTCAGCGGATACTCACTCCAACTGTAGTTCTTGAATCGTATGGAGATGTCTTCACTGAAGCGGTCATTCTTCAGAAGCAGTTTTTGCTGTGGCTGAGAGATGGAAGTGTAAACGTAGTTTGGGCTTTTCCATCCTAATACGTGCTTAGCGCCTTCGGTGAGCATCCCCTTGAATCCCATCTTATAGGCCAATTCGGAAATCTCATCGGAATAGATTAACTCTGTATTGCGGAATATCCTGGGCTTGACGCCAAAGAGGTTGTATATCTTGTCGCGATGACGATGTACTTGCTCTTTGAGCTCTTCGTGGTCACCCAGCGAGGAAAGAGAGTGGGCATACGTTTCCGACAGAAATTCCACATTCCCCGTTTTTGCCAATTCTCTGAAGCCATCTATTACTTCGGGAGTATAGATCTCCATCTGCTCAAGAGCCGTACCCGAAATAGAGAAAGCGACTTTGAACTTGCCTCCGCTTGCTTTAATCATTTCCAGCATTAGCCTATTGGCAGGCAGGTAGCAACGGTCGGCTATTTGCCTGATGATTTCTTCGTTCTGAAAGTCATCATAATAATAATGGTCGTTTCCTATATCAAAGAAACGGTATCTTTTCAGTCTAAACGGCTGATGGATTTGAAAATAGAAACAAATAGTTTTCATACGCTATGGTGTGTTTTATTATTATTAATGGTATATGAGTTGGTCGTAAATACGCCGTATCTTTTGTCCGGCATACTCCCATTTGATATTGTCTACTTCTTTTTTTCCTTCCTCCTTAAGGAATTGATGCATGGCAGGGTAGGTGATAAGGGCATACATAGCATCTGCCATGGCTTCAATGTCCCAGTAATCTACCTTGACGGCATAATTCAGTATTTCGGCACATCCTGATTGTTTGGATATAATAGAAGGTACCCCGCACTGCATAGCTTCAAGCGGAGAGATGCCGAAAGGTTCGGATACGGAAGGCATGACGTATACATCACTTGCTTTCAGCACTTCGTATACTTGCTTACCTTTCATAAATCCGGTAAAATGAAAACGGTCTGAAATGTCTCGCTTGGCAGCCAGCCGTATCATCTTGTCCATCATATCGCCACTACCGGCCATGATAAAACGCGCTTCAGGAGCTTTGGCCAATACTTTGGCGGCTGCTTCCACAAAGTATTCCGGCCCCTTCTGCATGGTGATGCGCCCGAGGAATGTGATAATTTTGTCTTTTACGCCCTTTTTGTCAGGAATCGCCAAAATGTCGGGACTTAAAGGTTCCACGGCATTATGTACGGTAGTCACTTTGGAAGGGTTCTGGTGATACTTTTCTATTACTGTCTGCCGCGTAAGGTCGCTTACGGTGATGATATGATTTGCATTGTCCATTCCATTCTTTTCGATGCCGTAAACGTCGGGGTTTACGTTTCCCCGGCTTCGGTCGTAATCGGTGGCATGAACATGAATTACAAGCGGCTTGCCGCTAACCATCTTCGCATGTATACCGGCGGGATAGGTAAGCCAGTCGTGTGCATGAATTATATCGAACTGCTCCTTGCGGGCAATCACTCCGGCTACGATGGAATAGTTGTTGATTTCTTCCAGCAGATTGTCGGGGTATCTTCCTGAGAATTCCATACACCCCAAATCGTTGACAAACCGATAACGGAAGTCAGCATAGATATGGTCTCGCAAATCATAATATAACTGAGGATCCATGAATTTTCCCAAACGGTTTTTCACATAATCATATTGTACATCCTTCCATACGATTGGCACATTACAAGTTCCGATTATTTTGAGGAAACTCTTGTCTTCGTCTCCCCAAGGCTTGGGTATAACGAAGGTGATATCCATATCGGGCTGTGTGGCCATTCCCCGGGTCAAGCCGTAACTGGCTGTACCTAATCCTCCGAGGATATGCGGGGGGAACTCCCATCCAAACATTAATGCTTTCATATACAATATTCTTTATCCAGCGTTATATTTTTTCAATAATTCGACAACTCTTAAAATGGCAGAGACATTCATGGCAAACGAGATGGCGCCGCGTCCGGTAAAAGGAGGGTTGCCGTCGAATAGCTCCGGAATGGTGCCAATGCAGTGTTGCTTCACTTCTTCTTCCATACTTATCAGCATCCTTTCGGCAAATGAGACGCCGCTCATGCCGAAGATGCGAAGGTAGGATTCAAGATAAGCGCCCAGCAACCAAGGCCAGGCTGTTCCCTGATGGTAGGCTTGGTCACGTTCGTATTGCGGACCTACGTAGTCAGGCCGGTAGCCTTCGCTTTTGGGACTGAGCGAGCGCAGTCCCTTAGGGGTAAGAAGCTCTTTGGATACAATATCTACTACCGCCCGCTTTTGTGCTTTCGTTAAAGGCGAATATGGCATCGATACGGCAAATATCATATTGGGACGAACGCTCCAATCAACCGTAGAGCCTGCTACAGAATCAAACAGATAGTTGTAGCCGTTGACGAATGTTTCGGGAAACGATTTGTCGATGGCTTTGATGATTGGGTCTATTTTCTCTATGGGGTTTACTCCGGTCAGTTCCGTATAGAAATTAAGCGCATTATACCACAGTGCGTTGAACTCTACGATATAGCCCGATCGGTGTATAACCGGACGGCCGTTTACAGTAGAATTCATCCAGGTAATAGCTTTCTCTTTTCCGTTGGCATAAAGAAGTCCGTTTTCTGTCAATTTCATATCCGGATGTTTCCCTTCAATAATAAAATGTATCATTTCGCCCACAAAGTCGACATACAGATCTTTGCAACGCTCAACGCCCATCGTGCGAGCGTATTGCTGGATAGCCCAGATACACCAAAGAGGCACATCGGGCATGTCTATTTCCTTGATTACGGGATCATACTTTCCACTCTCTAAGAAGTTGCGCATGGCGGGCATTGCCGTGTTGAGAATCTTTTCAAACCTCACAGGGTCGTCGATAGAAAGCGTACATCCGGGTGCGGAGATGAATAAATCGCGTGCGCGCACCTTAAACCATGGATAACCGGCCAATAGATACGCGTCTGTTTTGTTTGGGCGGAAGTAGAACTGTTGTGCTGAGTTTTTCAAACAGTTATAAAAACTGTTGCGGGGCGTACGGTAACTGATCTCTTGTTCGAAGAAAGCTTTTAATTTTGAAGTGGCAGTTACTGCATCTCCGGCGCTGAAGATGATAGTTTCTCCCTTTTTTATAGGCAGTTCAAAGTAACCGGGCACATATAGGTCTTCCTTATACGGATAACCTCTTTCTTGCTCTTTAGAGTACTCAATCCCGTTGTACCAATAAGGTTCTGGAACGAACTTTGCTTTCTTATTGAACTGCATGTGCAACTCGGGATATCCGGGATATAAGCACATTTTAATACCGTTTGTTATTTCGGTATATGTTTGGTTAATGGCGCTGTTGGCATGAGTCAAGTCGTTTACGTTCCTAAATGCCAGGAAAGGACGGAACCTGAGTGTGGTGTCGGAATGGGCGTCTTCAAGGGTGTATCGAATCAGTATCCTGTTTTCATATGTGGAAAATACTTTTTCCTTCGACAGGATAACACCTCCTACGCGATACAAGGTACGAGGCAATACATCGCAACTGTATTCGCGGATGTATTTATGTCCTTTTGGGCTGAAATTGTCGCCTTCATACTTATGTAACCCCATGTTAAACTCGGCTCCATGCTGGATAACCGTTTCATCAAACGACGATAGAATCACATGGTTGTCATCGTCGAGTTCAGGAACGGGCATAACCAGAAGGCCATGGTATTTGCGTGTGTTGCAATCTACTACAGTTGTACAATGATAGGCACCTTTTCTGTTGGTTCGAAGTACTTCACGGCTCAACGATTCCTGGAGGTTAATCATTATAGTTTTGTCAAATGCGAGATAATTCATAATTTTATTGTTTAGGCTACAGTTCATTTTGCTATATCAATTACCAAAAATACGCTTATTTATAAATATAAGCAAAGCAAAAGCTGTTTTTTTTCAAAAATAATTTTGAACAGCCTTGGCGACATCTCTATTAAATGACAAAAGGAGAAAGTTCCCGGTAAGAACCCTCTCCTTTTATGTCTTATCAAAAGCATGAGTAATGGTATTACTCTACTTTTTTGTTTAAAAAGATGTGAGCTATAAAGCCTACAAGTATGGTTCCCATACCGATAAGCAGTAGAGTATTTGTAATACTTCCCGTTAAATAAGGGATTGCAAGTATTAGCACACCTATTAGAAGTATAAACGCTCCTAGATACTTGAATACATTGTTCATGGTGGTTGATATTTATATATTGTTATTTTCTACCGCAAATAAAGTAATAATAACCCGATTACAAAAATATTTTAGAATAAAAATTTTGAATAGGTGAAATTAAAATTACTATCTTGCGAACACTTTCATCACTCATAATGTTAAGACATGCAAAAGTTGAACGATATTCTTTCTCTAATTGACTCTTACTTTGGTGGTTCACAGTGGTTTGTTTTCCTGTTGATAGGGACAGGTATCTTTTTCACCATCTATCTGAAGTTTCCTCAGTTCAGGTTTTTCCGCCATGCTTTTCGGGTAGTAAGTGGTAGATATGACAGCGTGAATCATGTGGGCGATACTACGCATTTTCAGGCTTTGTCTACAGCCTTGTCGGGTACTATTGGAACAGGAAACATTGCCGGCGTTGCGCTGGCTATCCACTTGGGTGGGCCTTCGGCTGTATTTTGGATGATGCTTACGGCTTTTGTAGGAATGACAACTAAAATGGTTGAAGTAACGCTTTCGCATAAGTATCGTGAGATTGCCGAAGATGGTACGGTGGCCGGTGGCCCTATGTATTATATGAAGAACCGGCTGCACATGCGCTGGCTGGCTGCTTTATTTGCTATTGCTACAATCTTTTCTTCTTTTGGAACAGGCAGTTTGCCACAAATAAACAGTATTTCGAACGCTATTTTTGCTTCTTTCGGCATTCAGCATTATATTACAGGCGCTATACTGGCAGTCTTGTTGGCTTTGATTGTGATAGGCGGGATTAAGCGAATCGCCAAGGTGTCGGAACGATTGGTGCCTTTTATGTCGGTGATTTATGTATTGGGCGCACTGAGCGTATTGATATTCAATTATGAGAATATCATCCCCTCTCTGGTGGCTATCTTCGGGAATATTTTCACAGGAACGGCTGCTGCCGGTGGTTTTTTAGGCGCAACGGTTGCTTTTGCATTCAATAGAGGGGTAAATCGCGGCTTGTTTTCCAATGAAGCAGGTCAGGGTTCGGCGCCGATTGCCCATGCTGCTACACGTACCGAAGAACCCGCATCCGAAGGAATGGTTGCCTTGCTGGAACCTTTCATTGATACGTTAGTCATTTGTTTCTTCACGGGACTGACGCTTCTTTCGTCGGGCGCTTGGAGTCAAAAGTACGATAATCAATTCCAGCAAGCCGACTTGATGATATTAGATGGTACATACATTGAAAGCGATGCAGCCGATCATGCTGCTGTCTCTGATTTTGTTCTAAAGAAATCAACTTTGCCGCTCTTTACCGGTAATCTTTCGGTTGAGTCAGGTAAGATAACGAATGATAACGTAACCTTGATACATGCCCGTTCCTTTGCAGAAGATGTTCTGGTATCGGAAGACAATATGCCGTACAACGGAACGATTGCGGTACAGAACGGGCGGGCTGAGTTTTCGTCGAAGACGACTATTAGCGGTAAATCATTGCTCCATTCAGCTCCTCTTTCCTCCGAAGCCTTTAAAAAAGGATTTTTGGGTGATTGGGGTAAATTCGTAATTCCGCTTTCCTTGTTGCTTTTTGCTTTCACTACATCGGTAGCATGGTCGTATTATGGTGACAGGGCTGTTACCTATTTGTGGGGAAGCAAATATGTGAAGTATTACCATATAATATATGTATCAGGCTTTTTTGTGGCATCATTTACGGATACTACCATTATCTGGACACTTTCCGGGATAACAATAGCCTTGATGGCTCTCCCCAATCTGGTGGGTATTTTATTGTTGCACAAAGAAGTGAAATCCTCTATTAATGAGTATTGGGCTAAAGTGAAGAAGATGAAATAAAATATATTGAAAAAATGACACATATTCTTTATGTTTTGTATTTGTGGTTGATATTTGCCCCGGTGTTTATAGTTCTTACTATTATTACGGCTTTTGTTACCGTTGTGGGGTGTTTGTTGGGAAGAGAAAGGGTTTTTTCATACTACCCGGGTATGATATGGTCTCGGCTGGCTTGTTACTTGGCTCTTTGCCCTGTCAAGGTGCAAGGACGTGAGAATTTCAACCGAAAACAATCGTATGTTTTTGTGGCCAACCATCAGAGTGCTTTCGATATCTTTTTGATATACGGTTTTTTGGGTGCCCACATCAAATGGGTGATGAAGGTGGGTTTGTCTAAACTGCCTTTTGTTGGAGTTGCTTGTCGTGCGGCCGGTTTTATTTTTGTGGACAATTCAACGCCAAAAGCCGCAGCCCGTAGCGTGAAGGAGGCCGAGCAAGCTTTGAAGAAGGGCTTTTCCGTTTGTGTCTTCCCTGAGGGATCACGTACAGAAACCGGCAAAATGGCGCGTTTTAAGAAAGGCGCTTTTCAGATGGCCTTAGACCAATACCTGCCTGTTGTTCCTATTACGCTGAATGGCCCCTACGATGTATTACCGATTGGTTCGCTGAATGTAAAACGCCACCGGATGGAGATGATTATCCACCCGGCTATCTCAACGGACAATATGGAAACCTCTCATAAAGGATTACTGCAACTTTCAAACCAATGCGCTTCGGTTATTGCTTCCGGTTTATGGGAAGAATACCGCGTTTCGTGATGCGCAAACCACCACCGATTCCTTTTGTGTAATAGTCTCCTTTGTCGGCGCTCAGCATCCCGGTGAACACCCACCCGTGAAGCTTGTGGTGTTGATAGCTGATTTCACATAAACCCGAAAGGCCTTCTTTCTTGTTGAGGAAAGGAACATAAGACTGTCCCCATCCTTCCATGGAGGTAAACAACAGGCGGTAACCAACCTGGGTTGACAGATTGCCCAACAGTCCGAAATGCAGGTTATGCGTACGGTTATTTTTAAAACCTAAAGATCCGTCTTTATTGTATTCGGGAGAGGTGATGAGTGGCGAACCAAGACCTCGGTTGAAATAGGAAAGCCCGGTAGGATATTCACCATTATTATAGTAACTGTCTGCGCCTCCACCAATGCCGGGATGTGCTTGGTGGTCGAATCCAATGAAGTGGAAGGGGCCGGTCTGATTGCGCGTTTCTAATAATTCCACCACTATCTTTTGCAGCCATGAGAACTCCGGCAAATCTAATTGGAAACCCCATAGCCCATCGTGGCCATTCAGGAACTCAGTTCCCGATTTGTCTTCAAAATAGCGCTGATGGTAAGCGTGTGCAGCCCAGTTGCTTTTTGTAAAGCTTAACCGGAAATCGTAAGACCCATATTCGTTTCCCAGAACATTGATAGAGTCGGATGCCGTAGATCCTTCGCCTCCCGACATGCCAAAGACAACACGTACAAAGTCGGATAACGACTGAGGTTGTTTGCCGATAGAAGGATTGGTGGATGTCCCTCCCCATTGTGCGCCATGCTGGAGACCAAACTCAAAAGAAAGCGGGAAATGGTTTCTCGTATCTTTGATGTTAAAGTATAAGGATTTATGATGCCAAAGAACGTCTTTCACATAGGTTTGCCGCTCGTTGACAAATGATTCCAGATAGGCGTTGTCGAAAGAGCGACTTACGTTGAAGTCCCCTTTCAGTTGCAGCCACCCTTTTGTATGTGGAACAACGGTGTAAGACGGAATGCTCAGTTTTATCTCAGGGATGGGACGTGCATTGTTAGACAAAACCATATCTCCTGAACTGAGCTGCTCATCCCAAAGTGAAATGTATTGCTCCTTGCTGCCGACAGTCAGCAATAAAGACTTATACCCAAGCTCGGCATAGGCTTGCTGCACCATTACATTCCGGTAGCGCGGAGTGATGGCAGCAATATCAAAGCCTGCATCCCAACGAAAACCCTTGCCAAATGTGTGATTGTAAAATAAGCCGGCGCGCAGATATCCGTTACCTGCTTCTAAAGGAACCAGTCCATAGCGGTTGCTTACCAGCCAAAACGGGGTATGGTCTGAAGCAGCCGTAGCAAAAACTTCTCCCCTGTATACTAAACTATTTTCTTCTTCATTAGTTTGGGCGCTGACCTTTGCAATCCCTGCAAAGGCTAATAGTATTCCTATTAAAAACGTTCTGTTCATATATAATTATTCTTAATTTACTGCAAAGATAAGAAATATTATTTTCCAATCCATTGAAAAACAAAATTTTGTGCGCAGGAGTAACCGCAATGGGTAACGATATAGAAACGAGCGAATTAATCTGATTTCAGGTATTGTCAAGTCGTTTCGTTAAATTTCTCTATCAATTTATTATTAGCCTCTATAATTTTCTCAAAGCTTATCATATTAGAATGAAATACCAAATCATAGTTAGCATCCTTAGGCTTAAATTGATTTACTCCGTACGCAATGTTATTGGCTGGCATATCTTTTGTAATTATCGCACCGGCTCCTACAACAGAATTTTCGCCAATTATTATTGGTCCTAAAATTTTTGCTCCATCAGCGATTACTACGTTTTTACAAATTATAGGATTACCTATATTTTCCCATTCATCACTAACTTTGTTAAACCTCATATTTGTACCAATGGTTACATTTTGAAAGATTACAACGTTTTCACAAATTTTTGAAGCAATAATTGTGCAACCACGTGCGTGATGAGCAAACAATACACTTTTGTCTATGTCAGAGCAATTTATTTCACAACAATAGAATTTTTCCAGCAGATTACCGGATAGTTTCTTTAGTATTCTATTCTGAGAATAGCAATTTATTTTTACTAACTTACCAAACATGTTTTCATTTAAAATTAAGAGTAAAAGTACAAATAAAATTTATACAAAGTCATTTACCGGAAATAATTTTGCAAAGATATAATTTTTTCAATTTCACCAAGAG
The DNA here is from genome assembly GCA_025996775.1 of Bacteroidia bacterium. Classification (GTDB taxonomy): domain Bacteria; phylum Bacteroidota; class Bacteroidia; order Bacteroidales; family Tannerellaceae; genus DFXE01. Next base: position 65,096 of record BNTS01000005.1, read on the forward strand.
TCTGAAACGAGCATCAAGCCGTCTGTCAGTGTATAGTTTTTAAAGAAATTTCTTCGTGTCATATTTTTCCCGATATTTCTTAGGCGACACGGGGCAAGGCAAATTACGCGAACGCTTTCATCGGATTCGGAGTGGCGCACCGCAGGTCATCGACGGGAATTTACCTTGAAGACGCCATACGTGCAGGCATACCGGTAAACGAAGAAATCAATCCTGATGAAACTACGGTGGCATTCGTATCGGTGGCAAGCGAGGGGATTTTTGTCGAACAGACCATAGCGCTGGCGAAAAAAGTTATTCAGGCAGGCGGGGCGGTCGTTATGGACAGGAGCGGGACAGGCTTCGGGCAGTCGCATTCAAGGTTCAACCGGAACGGGGAAGGCAGGGTGCAGGATGCGCTTGGAAAACCGGCAGGGCAAACCGGGGAAGGGTATAACGTTTTTGGGAATATCGGGCTGGTTAAAGGGAAATAATCCGGCAGGCAAACAGTATGAAAAGAAGTCTCAAGCGTTTTAGGGTGACATTTTAGGGTGACATTTTAGGGTGACATTTCATTTCAGCATCCATTTCCCACTTTTATCGGAACCAGTCCGTTCAATTTTATTCTCATTTACAAGCGCCGCTATTAACCGGCGAATGTTCCTGACTGTCATGGATAAAATTTCCCCCATCTCTTTTGCCGTTATTTTGGGATTTTCCTGAATCAGAGCCAAAATCTTGTCTTCACTGGAAACTAACATTCCAAAATTATCAGGTACCGATACGATGCTTTCCCGCCCATATTTGACTGTAAGCTTGAAAACATCGTCTTCCTCCATTACGGGCAGCACATTTTTATCTTTTACATAGACAGGCAGATAACGGTACATATTCCTCAGGCCCGACCCCAGGTCTTCTACCCAGTGTATCTGCTTGAAAAATGCCGCGATAACGGGATTTTTAGAATGCGGTTTCAGGTTAGCGGGAGTAATGCGCCCCATCTGGTAGGGAATCGTCCAGTTTTCAGTGACCACCGTATCCTTATAAATGGTAAGCATGGCTCGGTAATCATTGCTGAACTCCCTGTGAATGAGAAGATTAGTAATAGCTTCGCGGAAAATGACTTCACGCAGGCTTATCCGGGTATCGCCTTCCAGGTAAAAGCGGTCGGGCGTATGCTTGCGGATAAATGCCATCAGCCGCTCGTATGCCTGCAAAAGGTTGCAATCTACCGTATCGCGGTCGTCATAGCGCAGCAGGTCTTCCTTGCGGCACAATGCTTCCGTTTTGTAGTGCGGACAGATTTCACGCAAAATACCGGTTGTACCGAAAACCAGCGCGGCGGCAAGCGTATAGCCTTCCCTGCCGCTCTGTTCATCGCGGCGGTACATTTTTGCCGAACGCAGGATTTCCTCATTGCTCATTTTTATCCAGGGATGCTTCGCGTCGAAAACGGCAACGCGGGCGCGTACATAATCAAAATCTTCATTTACAAAATCAGTAAGTTCCAATTGCGGATAAACGCGGTTTTCCGTCTGGCCATCCTGCTTGCGGATGTAAAGATTGGTTTTCTGGATATAAGTCGTCAGTTTAATATCCACTTCGCCCTGCCGGTCATAATATGCGCCTTTACAGGAATGTACCTGCGAACTTTCAGGAACATGAATACAGATGATTTTCTTTCCGTCTATTCCCACAACTTCGCTTTCTATATGCGTTGCCGGGGTTATTATCTGCGGATTGTTCATGTCGTTTGCCAGGATTTTAAGCTGGGTAGGCAAAGACTCGCCGCTCACACCCTCAATCGCTCCGTTGTCTTTAACACCAAGCAAAATATGCCCGCCTTTCCGGTTCAGGAAAGCACAAATGGTTTCAAACATGCTGCGGCTTAACGAATCGCGCGATTTTTTGAACTCGATATTCAAACCTTCGCCCTGCGCTATAATAGATTTTATTTTTTCTGCATCTGCCATTTCCCGACTGAAAATTACCATGCAAAGATACTCATTCTTATCGGACCAGGAAACGGACATGCCCGGTAACTCTCCCATTATATTATCATATCGACAATTTCAGAATGTTATCATTCAATCTTAAAAAGAAGAAATACAGTATTCCTGTACTTTGCAGGCAAAGGTAATTCCGTGTTCCTGACGCCCGTGCAAGGTCAGGCCGCTTCGCGGTTTTGGGAAAAATAACTTACTGTCTTAAGTCACAGACAACCAGCGCTATTGACCGCCAAGTAACGACACCGTTTTGTTGTATTCTGCTCCGCTTAAAAAGGGTAACGGTTTGGCAACGGAACTATGCTTTCTTATTATTTATCTCTAAATCAATTATTTGGAGCCCGACAGATTCAGAATAGGTAACGGATAAGTAACGAGCTAACTTCTCTGATTCGCTCTTCTTTGAGCAGGTTGATTAGCTTTATGCAAAGGTACTTATTTCCTTATTCTCAGCAAATATTTTTCACTAAATTTTCGGGTTTTATAATAAGCGAGTCAACTTTATACAGGGATTGTCAGTCCCAACAGTCAACTAAAATCAGGAAAATACAAATTATTTATCTTCAGTGCAAGGTGCAAACAAACCGCTATCTAAAAGAAATAATGAAAGACATGAAGATAGAAAAGACAATGACCTTCCATATCAGACGACATACGAACGCAACCTTGCTGTTAAGTTTGGAAGTGCCGATTGAAACGGTCAGTAAGATTTTGGGACATTCCGATATAAAGACCACTCAGATTTATGCGAAAGTCATAGACAAGAGCAAGCGGGATGCGGTGGATAAATTGGATGAACTGACAGTATAGCTCCGATTGCTTTTATTTACTGAATATTTATTGTATTTTTGACGCTAAATTAATAAGAAGATGTCATTGAAAAAGCAAAATAATTTTGAGGAACTGATAAACAATGTTTATCAAACACATTGCATCTTGCAGGCTAATGCAACGAGAGCCATTAATTTAAACTTGACCGTAAGAAATTGGCTTATCGGCTGTCATATTATTGAGTTTGAACAAAATGGAGAAGACAGGGCGCAATATGGAGCTAACATGTTGGAAGAAATAGCAAAACGGTTGAAATCAAAAGGATTAAAGGGATTGCACCGAAGGGCGTTGAATACATGTCGGCTGTTCTATACAACTTATCCTCAAATTTGGCTGACAGTGTCAGCCAAATTGAGAAATGACCAACAACTGTCTGTTTTGCCTGCACTTGCAGATGACACCAACATTCGGCTGACAGTGTCAGCCAAATCTGACGAAGAAATGGTTTTGCCACCTGAATTGTTGCTGACCAGACTGACATTTTCGCATTTTATTGAACTAATCCGTGTGGACGATGATTTACAAAGATTGTTCTACGAAGTTGAAGCAATTAAAAACAATTGGAATATCAGGGAATTAAGACGCGCTATTGATACTTCGCTTGCTTTCCGCACTGTCATGTCCACAAACAAGGAAGCCATAATTGCTAAAATCAAAAACCTTAAACCGGAAACCAATGCGGAAATTATCCGGAATCCATACGTCTTGGAATTTCTTGATTTGGACGAAAAACCGGAATACAATGAAACGGATATGGAAAAGCAAATACTGAACCATTTACAGGAATTTTTGTTGGAACTTGGGACAGGATTTTGCTTTGAAGCTCGTCAAAAGCGCATCACTTTCAACAACAAGCATTATCGCATTGATTTGGTGTTTTATCATAAAATACTGAAATGCAATGTTTTGATTGACTTAAAAATAAGAGAATACGAATATTCCGATGCCGGACAAATGAACTTGTATCTCAACTATTATAAGGAAAACGAAAGGACAGAGGGCGACAATCCGCCAATCGGCATTATTCTTTGCGATGAAAAAGATGACGATTTGGTGAGGTATTCAACCTCAGGAATGGATGACCAATTATTTGTATCCAAATATCTGGTAAAACTTCCTGAAAAGAAAGTGCTGGAGAATTTTATGAAGAGGGAATTGAATCAATGATTTCATCTTGCCGATTTACCTGTATGATTGATGTTTCGGTAATGTATATGGTTAAGTGATTTTTTGAATTTAGCATTTAAATTCATTCTCTATAACAGCCCTGTTTTAAAATGTCGTACAACGTGTTGGCGGCTTTATACTGTGCTTGCTTTCACTAATGTTTGCGCGGGCGATAAACTTGCAAATTAACACTGACGTTTCTGCGGGAGTATGGCAAGCATAGCATAAAACCGCCTGTTGTGCGCTGGTCTTTTTTATTTTTTATCGTTTATGTCATCTGTCTTTATTAATTCCGTTGCTTGTACTATTACTTGAACTCCTAATGGATTTTTTAAGTTGTCAAATTGAAACGTAGCAATATCGGAAGGGGCATTATTGGCATCAAATACCATATTGCAATTATAAGTATCAGGTTGTAAATCAACAATATCTGTAATTGTTATTGTCTTGGTTTCACCTACAGCAATGAAAAAAATATCACCATTGCCTATACGAAGTTGTCGAACATCAGGCTTTTCAAGATAAAACCATAATCTTGAATTGTAATCTGCATTTCCATTGTTTTTCAATGTAGCAGTAAATTTTCCTATTTGGTTTTGGTATAAAGTTTCGTTTGCAGTCAGCGACAAAATATGCAAATCAGGGTTATTTGCATTGTTTTTTAATTTTGCAAAGGATTTTGCAACACTACGCACACTAAGACAGTTCCCACGATGACTGGTGTTTGTAACGGCGTAGTTGCCGTTGAAGTACAAGTTTCGAGCATAGACACTATTGCCATCGCTCGCGCTACTCCAATAGTAACCACTCTCGCCTATGTTATAGAGTTTACCATCGGGAGGGTCGCGATTGATGTCTCGATTGGGGTCACGATAACCGACGGCAGGCAGAAATATCGAATTACCATTAGTTTTGTCAGTAAAAATTCTTCCTTTTACACCATTATAAGTAGTCCATTCATTGTTCACTTTGGTTGAGTCCAGTAATTTTTCAATTTCATTAATAGTTGGAACGCGCCAACCGTTAGGGCTTGGGTCGTAGTTTCCTGTCCAAGAATAGCCAGTAGCATAACCAAAATTAAAACCACGAGGGTGAATGGAAGGTCGGGCTATTTCTACAATTAGACGATTCCATTGGTAGCGATTCCCTACATCTTCGGGTTTGTCTGCAAATTTTCCACGAGTATCTACATTACGGGTTGCCCAACGTACACCGTTTATCTGTAAGCCTGATAGAGCATCTGATATTTGCTCGGTAGTAGATGTCAATTCACGAGAACGTCCTTGTTTTGTAATTTCATTGTAGTGGTACTTTTCAAGGCTTGTACCTTTAAAGTTAATTTCACTTAATATAGCATCATAAAAATCAACTTCTATTAATTTTGCATCATTGAAATCAACAGCATTTAATTTGGCACGAGTGAAACGCACCTTGCTTAGTGTGGCGTTAAGGAAATAAACTGTACTAAATTGCACTAGTGTCCACTAAAAAAAATTAAGACTTAGCTGACTATCATTTTGACACATTTCATCGGGGACTCTGTTTTCGAGGAGTTCACGTAATGGTGTTTTATCCAAGAGAGAGATGCTCAAGATTCGCAGGATGTCATAAGTTGAGCGCTCAAGTTTCAGTTCATGTTCAATAATAGCGACAAGGCAATATGTAATTAAGGCTATGTATATTTGTGTTCTGACCGCAGACTCCGTTGTTCCCCAAAATGATTTGACGCAAAGGTGCTGCTTGATCCATTTATAAAACAGTTCAACCCTCCACCTGTATTTATAAAGTAAGGCGACGTGTTCCGCCGAAATCACCATATTATTGGTGTAGAATATAAATGTCCGGTTAGTTTCCATGTCATAAAAGACCACGCGCCGCAAGGGGGCAGGATATTGTTTTCTGGTCTTGTTTCCAGTAAGGATTATGGTTTGATCCGCCATAATGCCGGTTTCCTTGTTGTTGTAATCCTGGTCTTTGACAACTTCATATAGCGTTGCCGGTTTCTCCCTGACAACAAAATAGGCACCAATGCTATTAATCAAAGAAAGATTCCTTGTATCCATGTAGGCACGGTCAAATATGTAATAGGAGCCAGATTCATAAGGGATTAACGGCATGACTGTGGAGTCGCTGACCTTAGCGTCAGTTATGATATTAAATGCCGGGATGTCCGTTTTCACATCGTATAGTGTGTGAAGCTTAATGCCTGATTTAAACTGGCGAAACTGCGCCCACCAAAACACATTCAGGCAAAGTGAAATGGTGGAGGAGTCAAATGCGAAAACGTTTCCCTCCACAAAAAAGTCCTTGACCGCCCGGCAGTCCCTTGCCTTGGCTATCATATAATTTGCAAAGTCCTCAAATATTTTTGGTTCTCTTTGCTCATTGGCTTTGGCCAGATTGCTGCGTGTCACATTAGTCCCAAAGCCAAGATGGTGAAACTTGCTCTTATGAGGCTCAAGACTTGTAATCAAATCACGGAGACTATCCCTGCCGGAAAGTTGCCCGAACATCATTGCAAGCAATTGATTCCAGCAAGTGAAATACCTGACATACTTATTACCGTCATACTTACTAACCAATCCATCAAATACACGTTTGTGGAGAAAATCGCAAAGTTGCGAGAAGACATATTTACCCTGGTGCATAAAACTATCATTTTGACACAAGGCGCAAAATTAGCCAATTCAAAAGTACACGCGGATTATTGCAATGAAAAAACATGATTTATAGAATGTTACAGCGAATGTTAATGGTTTTTAGTGGACACTAGTGGTTGGCTTTGATGGAATGTAAACCGCGCCACAATACCGTGGATACCCCCGCCCTGTTTTGGGCGGGGATTCCCGGCAATGAAGCGGATTTTCCGGCAGAGGAAAGTTTTTACAGTTCATCGAACAGGCTTTGTGCTTTTTCACGGAAGAAACCAACTACAAAAGCTCCCCCTCGCCCTTCGGCATCAGGATGGTGGACAGGCTCACAGGTTTTCCCTAATTTTTCCATTTGGTTACTAAATTCCGGAAATGAACTGCAACTTCTGTGCGCATTTCTTTTTTTCGCAGTTCAAAATATTTAAACTTTTGTAATACATCGTATATTGCTAATATTTCTGGAATAAATGACTCTTGTACAATACGTTCATCAAAATAATTCCTTTCAATTCCAATAGCCAAATTATCAAAATAAGCAACAAGTTGCATTAGATTATTACGAAATTCATCATCTTTTAATTCATCATCTAAAATTATAGTATCAGGTAATTTTTTTAAACGATTGGCAAACATATTCATTTCATCTGAATATTCTCCTAAATATTGGAATGTAACGTCCTTTTTATTCCACGTATTTTGTTCTTCAATTTGACTGCTCAATGAAGACAATTCTATTAACCCAATAATTAATCCCCCTATAATTACAATGAATTCAACTATTGGCTTGATTTTATCAAAAAATAAATTGTATTTACTCTCACCTTCATTATTGGTTGCCATATATTTAAAAGTTAAATTCAGATTTCACCTTCACATCAAAATATTTCCAGATTATCCAAGGTACAACCTTTTTCATTAATATGCAAATGTCTTCATCAATATTCCAAATATTGCCTGTTCTTAAAAAAGAATTTTTGGCACAGCCTCCGCCACACAAACTTATTGCTTCGCAATTCCAACATTGCGGCATATTAAACGGTGTGCGGTTAAACCATTCCTGCCAAATTGGATGGTCTGTTATTTTTCCATCATAATTTACATCAAATTCATAATATGTATTCTCTTTTTGATTGATTTCATCAGGCCAAAGTCCGTGACAAATTCCAACCTGTCCTTTTGGGGTTATCGCAATTTGATGTCCGTATCCGGCACAGTCTTTAATCCATTTCTTTTTTTCTACGAATGATTTTAACCGTCTGTTTATTACTCTGTCTTCAAAAATACGTTTTTCAAAAATTATATCTTCGGCCTCCAGTAAGTTTTTTACCATTGCCTGTTTTTCATCTTCAGAAATAACAATGTTCCCGTTCTCGGCAGGCAAATTATAACCCATACCTCTGATATTGAATTGTTCCAATATCGGTATGATTTCGTCCAGTTTGCCCAGATTGTGCGTTGAAATAGTACAGCTAATTCCGTGATTAATACCATTTTTATGCAGTTCGGAAATTGTAGAAACTATTTTTTTATATGTTCCTTTGTTATTGTTGTCTATTCGCATTTGGTCATTGGTTTTTTCAGTACCATCAAGACTAATGCCTACTTCCATTCTGTTTTCCTTTATAAAATCTATAATTTCCTGATTGATAATACTTCCGTTAGTAACAACATTAAACTTGACATTCATTTTCAATTGCAGTGTTCTGTTTACAACGTATTTCATCACTTCAAAATTCAAAAATGGTTCTCCTCCATAGAAAATAATTGTTGTCTGATTGTCTTGATTTACATTTCTTTTTAACAACTGTATTCCCTTCTCGGCTGTTTCCTTGCTCATAAGGGCATTGTCGTGTTTCTCTATTCGAGATTCGACAAAACAATATTTGCATTTGAAATTGCAAATGGAAGTCAACAGAAAGTACGCAACAGAAATACTGTTGTCATTTTGACGGGGGTAGCATTCATTGAAATAGTCCAATGCATTAAAATTCGGATTTACAACAAATTTTTCTTCTAACAATTGCTTGTCTGGTTCACGTAATATTTTCTCATACATTTCCTGCGAAATATACAAGGTTTTTAAATTGAGTGTATTAAAAAGCGCTTTGACTTTTTCATGCTCATAAATGCGGATGAAAGGATTAATTCTGTACATGATTTTTCTTTTTTATTAGTTAGAAAGGGGAGAAATACGAAGATTTCTCTCCCCCTCCCCTAAAATTGATTTCTTACGCTTACTTGCCACAATTACCACATGAATTACATGTGGAACAATTACCACAGATATACCCACTCATGGATATATCATTACATCCATAAAACGACAAAAAATCCTCAGAAACATTGTTTAAATACATAACTATTTTAATTTAATGTCCTGCAACTCGGACGATTTATACTATTAAGAATATGTTACAACTTATCCCAAATTGTTTGAAAACAAGAACGTGTTTAAATCTATGGTATTTTTATCACCAGCCACACAGTCCTCCGCAACTACATACACATGTACAATTACATGTTTGACACTGAGTTGCTACAATCTCATTAATACTGTCTACCGAATAGAAGGCAGAAAAATTTTCCGATTTAGTGTTTAAATACATAATCAATTATATTTTAGTGTCCTGCAACTCAGACGTTAATATTATCAAGGAGATGTTACAACTTCTCTTATTTGTTGTTCAGAGATTAGCATCGACCACAATTACAAGAAGCACAACTACAATCCACCATTGTAATTATATCATTATTTACTCCATAAAAAGTGTAAAAATCCTCCGAAATATTATTGATATACATAATTCCCTCCTTTTAAGACATTAAAGTTTCCCCTACTCATCTGGCTTTTCGGACTCGCCCCGTTTTTGAAATGGTCTCTGATCTCCATTGCGCTGTTTGAATTTTCGTACTGTTGCATAACTTTTAATTTTAAATGTTTATTATTAATTTACTTATAAAATCTCCGTTGAATAAGCAACCGCACAAAAAAGAGCGTGGAACTGTCCGTTGATTGCTTATTTGTGTATTCAGGCTCTACCAAAACCTTTGCCAGTCAATAAGCACGAACAGTTCACGCCCTAAGAGCGTGAACCTTCGCTTACTTATTCTCACTGACAGAAATTAGGTAGATTTCGAATACAGAGAATAAGAGCTAAAAGCTCAATTTATATGTCTTAAAATGTGCGTATTACTACGCTATTGTATCATAGGCAAACTATTTACATGTTTAAATTCGGCATAAAAATAAAGTATAAATTTTGAAATACGAATAAAAAGTTGAGAATTTTGACAAAAATATGCAGGAATATATATGGACATCAAGAAACTACACATAAACAATTTATTCCAGTAGTAGTAAAAGGCACTTTTTACCTCACCGGCAGATACGTTTTCTTTTTTCACCAGCAAATCCTTACAAGCGGAATGGATGGCTACACAAATCTTGTCCAGGGAAGCATTAATGGAAATGGCAGCCTTACTCTTGCCCAGAGCCCTGCCGGAATTGGTATCCCAAAGGGATACGGGGACACTTACTTTGGCGCTGAACTGCACCATTGATTTTCCAATGCGGATGCGTCCCAAAACGGGAACGGTTCCATCCGCTTTCTCCTCATTGCGTTTGAGGTAGAAATTTACTTTTACTTCTGTCATAATTAACTCTTTTACAGGTTACAAATTTAACTGTTATAGAGCTAATCAAGATTATGCAAATTGTTGTGATTCAGTGAATAGAAAACGGGGTTCAGGCATAAAACCAGCATAACACTTCCTGAATCCTAAAATCCTTCTGAAATCTTTTTCTTTCAGGGGGAAATCCGCTATTTAAATAGTAGCTGCCTGTCAAAAACAGGTAACGTATTCGTAACGGAAAGTCTTCCGAAATACACAATAATTTGCTATTTTACTGCTTGCAGGGAAGTGCATAATGGTGAAGTTGTCACCAATGAATCAGATGGTTACGTCGTTTTCTCCGTTTTTGCTTTTTCGGTGCATAGTTTGGAAACGGAACGTCTGCGGTATCCTGCCGAAAAGGATATTTTAGCCAATCGGCAGCAGAAGCCAACCAAAGACACGAACTTCTGATTTCCATTTGATTAACCTGTTTATCTATCCGATACTTTTTCGGGGGTACTTTTGCAAAGATACTAATTTTTTTGCACTTACATAACGCTTGTGAGGAAAATGCCTTTTTTACTCTTTAACTAATTTATATTAAGGGATTTAAAGCATAGACTTCCGCTCGATGCAGGTTGCGTTGAGCAAAAGAATTATTTGTCATTTGTCAACTAATTTTTGTTAAAAAGCCATGCTTTTGTCAGGAAAAGGGGCCTTTTTGTGTTACGAGAAATTCGGAGTTTCGACGAAATCGGCCAAAGTTAATG
>BNTS01000006.1 GCA_025996775.1 Bacteroidia bacterium
CCGCCTTGTGAGGCGGCACCGGCCGGTCTTCTTATTCTATTTGGAAAATGACACCCACCCCATTACAGGCAGACGTCCATGTTTTCAGTTTATAATTCATAATGTCGTTTATTATTTTCTATTCAGATTATCGTTTTAACATACGGCGCAAATGTAAAACAGAATTGTATATAAATTATATCTCAAATCATTCAAACTTTTCATCAAATCATTCACTATCTACATTTCCCTATGCCTAATGGCATAACATATTGGTGGAAATGCGTTCCGTATGCCGTTAGGCATAGCATATTGGTGGAAATACGTTTCCATATGCCGTTAGGCATAACCCATCGGAGGAAATACGTTTCTGTATGCCGTCAGGCATTACATATTGGTAGAAATGCGTTCCGTATGCCGTTAGGCATAATCTATTGGTAGCCGTGGGTTTTAACCCACGGAACAATAGCGCCCCTCTCTCCCGCCGCGTAGCGGCGGCATATTGAAATAGCGAATCAACAAACATATTAATCAAAGAAATATTCTTCCAAGATAACGCCGCTACGCGGCGGGAGAAGGGGGGGGCATTATTGTCCGTGGGTTAAAACACCACGGCTACCAATATGCTATGCCTAACGGCATACAGAAACGTATTTCCACCAACAAGGAATGCCTAACGGCATACGGATCTGAAAGATAATTTTAAAAGCTCCATAGAATGAGTTGAAAAAGGCTAAAAAGCAGGGGCACCCAATTTTCCGGGTGTCCCAATGACGAAAACAGGAAATTTATAGCCTAAAAAAAGGGATCATTTTTGACCCTTTTGCCAAATATTTATTAGAGACCCAGAATGGGTCACATATTTATAGCAATGATTTGCGTCCCGCCGCCATTCGACCCCGAAGGGGTCGCACATCGTATGGTTTGACATTTTTCTATAAACATACGACCCGATGGGTCGAAACAATAACAAACAATAGAAAGAATGTAAACATGCGGTAAACCCCTCTATCACAGGGTAAACATTTAAAAGCTCATCCGGCAAATGCATAGAATTGACGATAGCCTAATATCTACGTTTCCCTATGCCGTTAGGCATAGCATATCGGTGCAAATACGTTTCCATATGCCATTAGGCATAACCCATCGGAGGAAATACGTTCTGTACCGTTAGGCATTACATATTGGTGGAAATGCGTTCCGTATGCCGTTAGGCATAACCCATCGGAGGAAATACGTTTCTGTATGCCGTTAGGCATAATCTATTGGTAGCCGTGGTGTTTTAACCCACGGAACAATAGCGCCCCCCTCTCTCCCGCCGCGTAGCGGCGTCATCCCGGAATAGCAAATCAACAAGCATGTTAATCAAAGAAATCAATTATGTATTTTCCCTTTCTACCCTCTTCCAAGATGCCGCCGCTACGCGGCGGGAGAAGGGGGGCGTTGTTGTCCGTGGGTTTAAAAACCCACGGCTATCAATATGCTATGCCTAACGGCATACAGGGACGCATTTCTACCAATATATTATGCCTGACGACATACAGAAATGTATTTCTACCGATAGGTTATGCCTGACGGCATATAATTTAAAAGCTCCATAGAAAATGGGATGAAAGGGGCTAAAAAAAAATAGGGATGCCCAATTTTTCGGGCGCCAATGACGAAAACAGGAAAAAGCCCTCTAACGAGGGCTTTTTTTGTTTCACAAGCGCCTATTATAAAACGTGTTTGAGACGGGTTATGGCTTCTTTCGCTTCCTCGAGGGTGAGGGTTAGCGGGGGAAGGAGGCGGATGGTGTGGGCGCCGGCTACTCCGGTGAAGACTTTTTGGTCAAAGAGGTATTTGTTGCGTATTTCTTTGACAGGCTCTTCAAACTCGACGCCTATCATCAGACCTCGACCACGGAGGTCTTTGATACCGGGGAGCTTAGCCAATTCTTCCATCAGATAGCTGCCGACATTGGCGGCATTGGCTATCAATTGTTCTTCCTCCATGATATCGAGCACGGCTATGGCAGCGGCACAGGCAAGGTGATTGCCTCCGAAGGTAGTACCCAACATGCCGTAAACAGGTTTGAAGATGGGGCTGATGAGTACGCCACCCATCGGGAAACCGTTGGCTATCCCTTTGGCCACCGTGATGATATCCGGACGGATACCGGCATATTGGTGGGCAAAGAACTTTCCGGTCCGACCGTAGCCGGACTGTATCTCGTCAAGAATCAGAACAACCTTGTACCGTGTACAGAGTTCACGAAGGCCTTGCAGGAAGGTGTCAGGCGGAACCTGAATCCCCCCTACCCCTTGTATCCCTTCGATAATAAGGGATGAAACGTCGCCCTTCTTAAACTCTCCCTCTACCGCAGCAAGGTCGTTAAAGGGGAGATAAGTTACCGGCATTCCCTCGTTTACCGGGGCAATAATAGCCGGGTTGTCAGTCACGCGAACGGCGGCTGAAGTACGGCCATGGAAGGACTTCTTAAAGGATATAACTCGCCGTTTTCCGTTGTGGAAGGAAGCCAGCTTGAGGGCATTCTCGTTTGCTTCAGCGCCGGTATTAATCAGGAAGAGGGCGTAGTCATCATATCCCGAAGCCTTTCCGAGCTTTTCGGCCACCTTCTGCTGTAAACTATTAATTACTGAGTTGGAATAAAATCCCAATTGATTCACTTGTTTGGTAACGGCCTCTACATACGCAGGATGGCTGTGACCAACGGAGATTACGGCATGACCGCCATAAAGATCGAGATATTCATTCCCTTCCGAGTCCCAAACCCGGCATCCCAATCCCTTTACAATCTCTATATTAAATAACGGATAAACATCAAATAAATTCATAACTTTTTCAGAAGGCTGAGGGCTTTAGGTGGAGGCCTACTGTCTCCTCTAAATTGAAGAGGAGGTTCATGTTGTGGACTGCCTGACCACTGGCACCTTTCAGCAGATTATCAATCGTGGATACTATTAGTAATTTGTCGCCGAACTTCTCTAAGTAGATAAGACACTTGTTGGTGTTTACCACTTGCTTCAGGTCGGGACTTCTGTCGGTGAGGAAGGTAAACGAATGGTCATCGTAGTACTCCTCGTAGATGCGGCGTATTTCCTCCAAACTCACCCTTGTATTGAGATAAGTAGTGGCAAATATGCCACGGGCAAAGTTTCCACGCACAGGGATAAAGTTGATACTGCTTTGGAAACTGGTCTGCAACTGAACAAGGCTTTGCCTTATCTCTGCCAGATGCTGATGCTCAAATGGTTTATAGATGGAGACGTTGTCGGTACGCCAGCTATAATGGGTCGTAGCTCCCGGCTTAACACCTGCACCGGTAGAACCGGTGATGGCATTTACATGCAGTTCACTATTCAACATCAGATGCTTGGCCAATGGAAGAACACCCAACTGGATACAGGTAGCAAAGCAACCGGGATTGGCCACATGCTGCGACTTGCATATCTGACGACGGTTCAGTTCCGGTAGGCCGTAGACGAAGTCATTGTCCTCGCTCTTGATGCGATAGTCGGTCGAAAGGTCGATAATCTTGACCGTATCGGGCAACTTATGCGTATCCATGAACTTCTTCGAATCGCCATGAGCAGAGCAGAAGAAGAGCAAGTCAACATCATTCATATACAACTCATCCGTAAAAACCAATTTCGTCTCGCCTGTCAATCCACCATGTACGTCCGTAATCTTATTCCCTGCATTGCTGGCGCTATGCACAAAAACAATCTCCGCATCCGGATGATTCAGCAAGAGCCGAATCAATTCCCCGGCTGTGTAACCGGCTCCACCAATAATCCCAATCTTAATCATAGCATTAAGAATTTACGTTGTAATATATTTTCATCTGGTTACCCAGTATTTTTGTAAAACCTTTTACGTCGTCGGCAGTCCAGGCTTTTTGTTCTTCACCATAGACACCAAAGTCGCTCTTCATCAGGTCATGATCGCTTTCTATACCTACCAATGTGTAGGTGTATGGGCGGAGGGTAATGATGGTGCGTCCGGTTACATTTTTCTGAGTGCTTTGCAGGAAAGCTTCTATATCGCGCATCACCGGTTCCAAGTATTGAGCTTCATGGAGGAACATGCCATACCAATTGCCAAGCTGGTCTTTCCAGTATTGTTGCCATTTGGTGAGGGTATGCTTCTCAAGTAGTTTATGTGCGTTGATAATCAACAGTGAGCCGGCAGCTTCAAAGCCTACCCTTCCCTTGATGCCGATAATCGTATCGCCTACGTGCATATCCCGTCCGATAGCCCAGCGTGAGCCAATTTCTTCCACCTTGCGTATAGCATCTACCTTATTCTTATAGGCTACGCCGTTTACTGAAGTAATCTCGCCTTGTACGAAATCTATTGTCAGTTGCTCTTTAGCGTCGGTAGCTGTCAATTGAGACGGATAGGCAGCATCAGGCAGGGTTGTGTTGGAGTGGAGGGTTTCTTTGCCACCTACACTTGTTCCCCAAAGGCCTTTGTTAATAGAGTATTCCATCTTCTTGAAGTCGGCCTCGTAACCATGCTCCTTCAGGTAGTTTATCTCGTACTCACGACTCAGGTTCATGTCACGCGTGGGAGTGATTATTTCGATTCCGGGAGCCAGTACATCGAAGGTCAGGTCGAAACGAACCTGATCATTACCGGCTCCTGTACTACCGTGAGCTACAGCATCAGCGCCAATCTCTTTGGCATAGTTGATAATAGCCAGCGCTTGGAAGATACGTTCAGAGCTTACCGAGATGGGATAGGTTCCGTTACGCAGTACGTTACCAAATACCATGTATTTGATACTCTTCTCGTAATATTCATTTTCAATGTTAAGCGTTACATGTTTTACAGCTCCCAGTTTGTAGGCCCTTTCTTCAATGGCCTTACATTCCTTTTCTGTGAATCCGCCTGTATTGGCCAAAGCGGTATAAACATCATAGCCTTTCTCTTTCGTCAGGTACATAGCGCAAAAGGAGGTATCCAAGCCTCCACTGAATGCTAAAACTACTTTTTTCTTCATCTGTATATAAATTATCAATTATTAATTACTGAACTTTTTTCTTTGCGGGGTCGTAGAGCATAGCGGTGCAGATGCAGTACTTCCGATTGGTACGTACCAGTACGTCGTGGTTGATGCAGCCTTCGCAACCTCTCCAGAAGGACTCGTCGTCTGTCAGGTCGGCAAAGGTAACGGGCACATATCCCAGCTCTGTATTCATCTTCATCACGGCGGCTCCTGAGGTAAGACTGAATATCTTAGCCTTCGGCCATCGCAAACGAGCCAACGCAAACGAAGCCTCTTTGATTCGCTTCGCCAGGCCGTGTCCCCTGAACTCCTCGACAACAATCAGACCCGATGTTGCCACATACTGCTTGTTTCCCCACGATTCGATGTAGGTAAAGCCGGCAAACTCATCACCGGCAAGGGCAATGATAGCCTTTCCTTCCTTCATCTTAGTAGCCACATAGTCGTGCGAACGTTTGGCAATGCCTGTTCCGCGTACCTGAGCTGCCCGTTCAATGGTATCCAGGATAATATCCACGTATTCCTCGTGGGAGGCATCGGCTACCATAACGTCAATTTCATTGTTTTCTATTGTTTTCTCTGTTTCCATTTTCACCTGTTACGTGTTAATTGTTTATTGAATGAAGCGGGCAATGGCTGCTGCTATGCTATCCCGGCTATAACCTTCGCGAGGAATAACCAAGATGGTATCGTCTCCGGCAACGGTAGCCAGTATCTCATTGAGCCGGCTGGCGTCGATATCCGAAGCAATCCCCATGGCGTATCCGGGGCGGGTTCTGATAACTGCCAGATTTCCGGAGAACTCCAAGTTAGGATGTATCGTTTGGGTATCAGCCGACACAGGCACGGAACCGGCCGGATGATAGACATAATTGCCCTTCCCATCGTGTCCCCGCGCTATCTTAAGTTGCTTGATATCCCTCGACAAGGTAGCCTGTGTAATCGAAAAGCCATTCGCCCCCAAGCGCTTCAGCAACTCCTCCTGATTACAAATCACCTCCGTACGAATAATCTGCTCTATCGTCTCTAACCGTTCTTTCTTCTCACTCATAATGTATATTTATGCAAACAGCGACAAATATAAGACGAATAATTGAATAATTATTCATTGTTAGCCGAATTTATTATTAAGCATGGTTCTAATGCGAATGAAGATTTAAAAGAGCTTTTCAGGCGCATAGTTTTTTCAATTTGCATCAGCAATACGGATGATCATTTGCGTAATCATGGATTTTTATTGAATGACAAGGGTTGGTCTTTGTCCCCTGTTTATGACATTAATCCGAATCCCGATGGAACGAATTTGAGTCTCAATATCAATTTTGAGGATAATTCTCTTGATCTTGATTTAGCTTTGGAAGCTGCTTATTTTTATAGAATTGACCAAAAAGAGGCAGCATCTATTATTGATCATACAAAGAAGACCGTCTCAAAATGGTGGCGATTTGAAGCAAATAAATTAAAAATACCTTCTTCAGAACAAAGTCTGATGGAAAATGCTTTTTCTGTCGTGTTATAGATGGCGTCAGTGTCGATATTAACCGGATAATCTTCTATCTTCTTCTTTAAAAAATACCTCACATGTGGTATTTGCTAATTTTGAAATACTTTTTTAATTTGCAAAACATATTTTAATAGGAACTCATACAGGAAATAATTACTTAAATTAGATATTATATAAAAGAAGTATCCCCTCAGGAACCGACAGGAATTGGCACTGAGAGGACACCTAACACTAAAAAATTAGAGTCATGGCAAAGTTAGCAAGATTTATTCAAAAAAAGTATTCTCTATGTAGAATTCTAATGGTTTTTATTTTGGCAACCCTTTCGTTACCTGTTTTTGCACAAACAAAAATCGAAGGTAGCATCTTGGATGACCACACACGTGAATCACTTCCAGGAGTTGCTGTTTCGATCGACGGAGGAAAAACAGGAACCATTTCAGACGCAAATGGACATTTTACCCTCCAAGCATCTTCCTTTCCTTTAACCCTGTCTATTAGCTTTATTGGTTATAAAACACAGGAATTGGATGTATATGAATACACCGCTCCCATTACTATTTTGCTTCATGAAAACTCTGAATGGCTGCAAGAGGTGGTTGTGGTTGGTTATGGCAATCAAAAACGACGTGAACTGACCAGTGCGATTTCCTCGGTATCCAAAGATATACTGGTACAAGTATCACCTTCATTCGAGAATTTGCTGAGTGGTTCAGTAGCCGGACTAAACGTATCACAAAGTTCAGGACAACCCGGCGCCACGTCTACCATACGTATTCGCGGAGGAAACTCCATCACCGGAGGCAACGAGCCTTTATACGTGATTGACGGTTTCCTTGTATACAACGACCCGACAGCCACGCAAACAGGCGCCGGAAGAAATGATGCTACACTAAACCCGTTGGCAAGTATTAATTCATCTGATATAGAATCCATTGAAGTGCTAAAAGACGTATCGGCTACAGCCATTTACGGAACAAGGGGCGCCAATGGCGTGATCATCATAACCACCAAACAAGGCAAAAGAGGATCGAACACCGTAAACTACCAAAGTACAGTAGGATGGCAAACGATTCGTAAGAAGATTGATTTTTTGAGTGGAACAGAATGGGGTGAATTATATAATGAAATCCGCACAGACGAAGGCAGGTTGGGAGATCTGATCCCGGCTGACCAGGTCACCGCTTTCGGTAAAGGTTACGACTGGCAAGACACTGCTTTGCACGATGGGATCATACAGACGCATCAATTGTCTTTTATCGGTGGAGATGATAATACCCGTTATGCTATATCCGGTAACTATACCGACCAGCAAGGTATTATTGTGGGAACAGGTCTCAACCGTTATTCAGCACGTGTCAACTTAGACCGCGATATATCTAAAAAAGTTCGTGTGGGAGTAAATATATCAGGCACATATACGACACTAAACGGATTGGTCGGTGGAGGAGGAAATGAAACACCTAATGCTTGGGTAGCGGCTCTCCGTAC
Organism: Bacteroidia bacterium; assembly: GCA_025996775.1. Taxonomy (GTDB): domain Bacteria; phylum Bacteroidota; class Bacteroidia; order Bacteroidales; family Tannerellaceae; genus DFXE01. The sequence continues at coordinate 7,989 of BNTS01000006.1, forward strand.
TCCACCGGTCATTCCTATATATACTGCTGATGGCAGTTTTAACTATAGCAACCCGTATGCTTCGGCTCAACGGGATGGCGTTAGTCCGAACCCCATATCAGACCTTGAAAACGAAAAAGCGATTACCAACAATTTACGCCTGCTCGGTCTTTTCTATCTGGAATACAAAATTATTTCCGGACTGACTTTTAAAGTCAATGCAGGCGTTGATTTGGGTGACACAAAGCAGAGCAACTATGCTCCGTCATACGTTTCAAATGGCTTCAATAATCAGGGAACAGCCTCTATTGGTAATAAGAAAGTGAATACCTGGCAGGCCGAATATACATTGAATTACAACAAAATATTTAATGAGATACACTCGGTGGATGCCTTGGTCGGTTATACGGCACAACGTACCGACCGGAATGCTTTCTCAGCCAATTCGTATGGCTTTTCCAATGATGCTACTTTTTATAATAGTCTACAGAGCGCTTCCAATTCGTATCTGCCAAGTTCTTCATCTTTCACCTCTACGTTGATATCCTACTTAGGCAGGGTGAACTATTCCTTCAATGCTAAATATAACGTGACAGCTACACTAAGGGCTGATGGTTCGTCACGGTTTGCACCAAATCATCACTGGGGATATTTCCCATCGCTGGGTTTATCATGGAACATTGACAATGAACCGTTCTTCAAAAGTTCGTGGAAGGTTAGCCACCTGCAATTTCGTTTAAGCGGCGGAACAGTGGGAAACCAGGAAATCGGCGACTTCAGGTTTATATCCAATGTGGTACCAAGAACTTATTATTTCAGCAACACACCGGTGACGGCTTTCGTACCCGGTAACCTTTCCAATCCGAATTTGAAGTGGGAAACAACTCACTCATATAATTTTGGTGTGAATCTGGGTTTATTCAACGATCGTTTGAATGCGGTATTTGATGCCTATTATAAGGTAACAAACGACCTGCTGCTGGATGTTCCCATTGAGCTTGTATCAGGATTCCGCTCGGTAACCCGTAACGAAGGCCGTGTATCCAACAAAGGCGTTGAATTGGAACTGGATGGTAAAATCATCGAAAAGAAAAATCTGAACTGGAGAGCATCGGTAAACTTTGCAAAGAATATCAACCGCATCGAAAGCCTTGGAAATGCCGAATATTTCATTCCCTCTTTCGAAGGCGTTTCTACGCTGACCTATCTCAGCCCGCTCATCGTGCAAAAAGGACAACCGTTAGGTAGTTTCTTAGGATATGAATTTGACGGGATCATTCAGAAAGGCGATGACTTGACTAATATCCCTAAGCCCACTTTCGGCCAGGTGAAACCGGGAGAAGCCAAATACGTGAATCAGAACCCGGACGAAGACAACGTGATTAACGAAGCAGACAGGAAAATACTGGGTAACTCACAGCCCAAGTTTACCGGAGGATTTAATACGTCGCTGGCCTATAAACGTTTTGATCTCTTTTTGTCACTTCAAGGCAGTTATGGCAACAAACTATTCAACGTGTTTGCTTGCCGACTTGAAAAGACGAATACTTATTATAATTCACTCGCTACCGTAGCAGATCGCTGGACGGAAACCAATCCTTCAAACAGAATAGCCAAAGCAACCAATTCCACATCTATTGTGGTTGACGACAGATATATTGAAGATGCTTCCTACCTGAAGCTCCGCAACATCTCGATAGGATATACGTTCCCCCTCAAGCAAATAACGAAGAATACAAAAATAAGAATCTTTGCTTCTGCCCAGAATCTCCTTACATGGACGCCTTATAGCGGATATGATCCAGAGTCAAACCGTAACGGTAAAGATGAATTTAGCGGTTTGTATCAAGGCGTGGATTTCGGAACCTATCCGTCTTCAAGAACAATTCAATTTGGCATAAATATCTCATTATAAACTAATAAATAAAACGTAAAGAAATGAAAAAGATATATTTGATATCACTTGTGATTGCTGCTTATTTATTACCGGGGTGTGTAGATCTTGACGTGAGTCCAAGCAGTTCGATTAACAAAGATGACTTCTATCAAACGGAAGAAGACGCAGTCTCTGCAGTCAATGGTATTTATTCCATCTTGACGAAATGGCCGACCGGATTTTATTCCCTATATGGTGATTTTTCCATCTATTTGAATGATTTGTCTACGGATTACGTGAAAGCAGGCGCCAATACAAACAGTCAGTTTATCCGTGAACTAAGCAGTGCGAATGTACAACCGGGCAACGAATTTATGAATGCAGGTTGGGAGCAGCATTATATCGGCATTAACCGTGCAAATTTGGTTGTCGACAAGTTGTCAACAGGTAATTTGCCTGAGGCTCTGAAGAATCGCCTGATTAATGAGGCTAAATTCCTCAGGGGATTGTTCTACTACAACATTATACGTTGGTGGGGAGATGCGCCCCTCATCCTGCATGATGGCGAAGGAGAAGGTGCTGCCCGCGACAACGTGGATGTGTTGTATCAGCAAGTAGTGAAAGACTTTGAAGACGCTACCAATCTGCCGGATGATTTCCCGGGAAGTACCGGAGGACGGGCTACCAATGGAGCAGCAGTAGCTATGCTGTCACACGTCTACTTGAATTGGGCTCAAACAGACTCCGAACAGGGAAAGGCAAAACAATCAGAGTTTTATCAGAAAGCCATCGACTATGCCAATCGCTCGATTAATTCAAAAAAGTATTACTTGTTTGAAGATTTCCGCGACAACTTTGATGTAACAAAGAAAAATACGGGAGAACTCATTTTCTCTGCTCAACACCAACAGAACGATAATACAGCCGGCCACTGTACGTTTGCCATGGGATGGTCGGATTCGGAACCGGTACTGATTGTTAGCGATACGAAGTTTTATGACGAGATTGACAACGATGATCAACGCAAAGGCGGCAGCTACGCAAAAATACTTTGGCAGCCTTCAAAAGGTGAATTTTTCACATTCAAGGTTCCCTTGTTCAGGAAATTTATCGACACGATTAATTTCGGAGCTAATCAGTTTGCAGGTCAAAACATGAACACCGTAATTATCCGCTTTGCTGAAGTATATCTCATCAAAGCGGAAGCGGAAAACGAACTCAGAGGACCCACGCCTGAAGCCTATGCCGCTATAAACATAGTACGTCGCCGTGCTTACAAGCATTTCCCTCTTGAAGCCTCATCACCCCACGACCTGAGCGGATTGACAAAAGACCAATTCAGGGAAAAATTACAGGAAGAACGCAATCTGGAATTTATACTTGAGGGACAGCGATGGTTTGATTTGGTTAGATGGCGTAAGTTGGTACAAACAGTAAAACCCTATAAACCCGGTGTATCGTTGAAGAGCTACAAATATCCGCTACCTCACGACCAAATTATACTCAATCCGAATCTGAAACAGAATTGGGGATATGACGGTACAGGCGGTCCGAACCCATACATAGGATATGAACCCGGGTATGAATAAAAATTATTGTAACAAAAACATTTTAGCATATTAATCTAAAACAATGATCTTATGAACAAAAGAGATTTTTTAAAATCAGGTCTGTATGCCGCAGGCGGATTAGGGCTTGGCTTGAGTAGCACAGCTTCTTTAACGGCTACCAATGACACGAAAAAATTGTCGCAAAAGTCAAACTTTTTCTTTTCGGCAAATACGCGCAATAAACGCGAGTTGTTTCTATCAGCTTTAGATTTGTCTAAACCTAATAAGTACGTTCCTGCAGCCTTTTTCCTGCATTTTCATGATAAATTGGGAGAAGGAGCCATCAAAAGTCACTTGGAATTTTTCCGTGCCACGAATATGGATATAGCCAAGATACAATATGAGGTAGTAGTACCCAGACAGCCGAATATAAAGGAGCCGAAAGATTGGGCAAATATCCCCGTGTTTGGTAAAGAGGTATTCGGCCCGCAGTTGGACGTGATTAAAGCGATTACAAAGGAGTTGAAACCGGAGGCGCTGGTACTTCCCACTGTTTATTCGCCATATAGTCTGGCTCTTCAAGCAGTAGGTCCGGTCACCTATCAGGCACATGTCAGACAAGACCCGGATGCTGTTGCGAAAGGCATACAACGGATTACCGACAGTATCCTTTACTATATTGAAGAAGCTTCCAAATTGGATGTAGACGGTTTCTATATTTCATCGCAAGGGGGTGACGTGAAGAGTTTCGACCTCGGTCCGTTGTTCGACAAATTGATTGTTCCTTACGATAAACAAGTGCTGCAGAAAGCAAACGAAGTTTCCTTAATCAATATCCTGCATATCTGCGATTATGGAAGTTCATACAGCAGTCTGAAACCCTTCATCTCTTATCCGGGAAGCATCATCAATCCTCCGATACGATTGTCAGACAACACCCCTGTTAAACCTAAAGATGTTCAGAAAGACTTCGGACGCCCCGTTTTCGGTGGATTAGACCGCTTGGGCGTTATCTCTACCGGAACACCAGAGCAAATAACGGCAGAAGTAGATAAAGTACTGAAAGAAGCTTCTCCGAATTTCTTCCTGGCAGCCGATTGTACCGTAGACGGCAATGCTTCTTGGAAAAACCTGCGCACAGCTATTGATTATGCACACGACTGGCGTGCGAAAAACAGCTGAAAAGATCATAAATTACCGTTATAAAAAGAACTCATTATGAAAGAGAGAAGAGATTTTTTGAAGAAACTGGGATTATCAACGGTCGGAGTAGTGATTGGAGGTGGATGTCCATTGAGTGCTATGGTGAAGGATGATACGAATGAAGCTGCAACACAAGCAAGATTAGGTGCATATCAGTTCGCTATGCAGTATTTTCACTTTTGTAAAACATTGATTGATACGTTGGGTGAAGAAAAAGCCTTTCCGGTGGTGCAGCAAGCGCTGTTTGAATTAGCTATTGATCGGTCTGACAAGATGCGGGCAAAAGCAGTGGAATTAGGATTGGATTTTGCCGACAAGAATTCAGGCAAAGTAAATGATCTTCCTTTTGCAGGATGGAGAGCCGGTTTTGACAAATCAAAGGGAGAGGTATTCTGTCCATACGCTCAGGTATGGCTGACATACTACGAAGAATATCCCTGGTTCAAACGTTTTGCCCCTCTGTACTGCGATGTGATTGATATCACCAAAGTTGAGAATTTTACACGTACCACTTCGCAACGTAAAACCAAAAATTTGCTTTGGGGTGACGATAACTGTGAATCTGTAAACTTTGAAAGCGACAAAGTAAAGCAAGGTATTTTTACCTACGGAACAAGAAAGTCATGATGCTGTTATTTTCTTCGTTTGACTGCTGTCAAACAAGTGTTTGACACTTGTCAAACGAAGAAAAAGACCAATACAGAGATGAAAAGATAACGGTTTCTTATAAAACTTATCAAGATATCTGCCAAAAAAAGCATCTATCTGCGATGGAAATCCTATGCAACATCCGACCTCTTCGGGGTCGCACGTGGAGCATTATGATAATCGTTGCTATAAATATGCGACCCGTTGGGTCGGAAGAAGCTAACATACTGTTTAAAATGCTTGTGTGTGATGGGCACTAAAGAAGCTGTACAATGTTGCAGTTGTCGGACGAACCGGAAATAACCATTCTCCATCGCAGATATATGCTTTTTTTTAAAATGCGTTTGCCTTGTTTGAACCCTGCTTTTTTATGCTGTTTCATATTTTTTCATACATTTGTGCTCCTTTAATTCTTTAAACCATGAAACAGTTGTTTGTTACAATAGTCCTATGCTTTGCCTATGCCTATTGCTATGCCCAGCAGGATAGCGTTATCTCTTTTGAGAAGGCTTATAAGCGTTTGTATACCATTACGAAGACGGAGAGCCAGCCTGTGATGGACGGACGCTTGGATGAGGACTTCTGGACGAAACAGGGCGAATGGACGGAATACTTTGTACAAACGCAACCTTTGGATCGTGTCCCTTCCACATCCCCCACACGCGCCAAGCTTTTCTATGATAATAAATACATCTATGTAGGCGTCTATTGCAAAGATGACCACCCCGATAAAACGATTCGATTCATTGGAAACCGCGACGATAATACAGTAGGAGACCTCATTAGTATCGCCTTGGATCCTTATCACGATTACCGTGCTGCCTCGGAGTTCAATATTAACGTAGGAGGAACCAAGACAGACCTGGTGGTGACAGACAAACTGGAAATAAACCGTAGCTGGAACGCCGTATGGGAAGGTCGCACCCACGTAAACGTGACGGACTCAAGCTGGACAGCCGAACTGCGTATCCCCTTCAGCCAACTCCGCTACAACCGGATTTCCGAAGACGGCTTCTGGGGCCTGCATATCCGCAGGGTTATCCGCCGTAACAACGAAGTGCAAAACTGGAGCATGATACCTCTCAAGAACAACGGCCATGTCTTCTCCTTCGGAGTGATGAATGGAATGAATGATTTACCCAAACCCAGAGGCATTGAGTTTCTCCCTTACGTAATGGGCAAGTTTCGCAAAGAGCCGCAAATACCCGGTAGCCCTTACCAAAAAGGGCAGCGTTGGGAAGAGAATGTAGGCCTCGACGCCAAATTTGCCATCTCCGACTTCACCCTCGATGTAACCATCAATCCCGACTTCGGCCAGATAGAACTTGATCCTTCGGTAATGAACCTCACAGCCTACGAAACGTTTTACGACGAAAAACGCCCCTTCTTCCTTGAAGGCAAACATATCCTCGATTACACTTCAGGCAGCGATATGATGTTCTATACCCGCCGTATCGGAGCCGCGCCCTCTTATTCTCCTTCAGTAGACCAGAAAACCAGCTTTACACAGACGAAAGGCAACGTCCCTATACTCGGTGCCTTAAAGTTGACAGGTACCAACCGTAATGGTGTAACGATAGGTTTGATACAAAGCGTCACCGCCCGTTCGTCCGCCCTTACCACTCGCGACGGTATAGAGACCCGCGATGCTGTAGAACCGCTTTCCAACTATACGGTAGCCCGCATTCAAAAGAACTGGAAGGGAAACACGCTGCTGGGAGGAATGTTTACGTCCGTAAACCGCGCCTTGGGCGACTATCCCCATCTGCAAGATTTCATGGTACGCAATGCTTTTACTGCAGGAATAGACTTCAATCAATACTTCAACAACCGCCTCTACTATCTGGATATAAAGGGTATGTTCAGCTCGTTAAACGGAAGCGCCAAAGCCATTGAGCGCCTACAGCAAAGTGCAGTTCATTACTACCAGCGTGAATCAGCATCCGGTTATCTTAAGGTAGACCCCAACCGTACTTCCATGAACGGCACGGGCGGCTATGCTAAATTCGGCCGCAAAGGCAACTCCAAATGGTTGTTTACCGAGACGTTTACTTGGTACTCCCCAGGCTTCGATCTAAACAACGTGGGCTACCTCAAACAGGCCGATATACTCTCTGCAAACACTGAAGTAGCCTTCCGCCGAACGGATATATGGAAGATATTCCGAAGCAATACGGTTACCCTTACCCAGATAAATCAATGGGATTTTGGCGGATCGTCCAATCTCAACAATATTGCTTTGACTTGGAAAACCATGTTCCTGAATCGTTTTGAGCTGACAGCCTCGGAGACATTTGCCTGGAACTACGTGGATACCCGCAAGCTTCGTGGAGGTCCCGACCTGCGCTACGACCCCTATTTCCGTACCACGGCAAACTTTAATACGGACAAGGCTCGCCGCTTTACCTTCCTCGTCAACTATATCAACGAGTACAACACCGACAAGGCGGGCAAAATCAATACCATCACCCCCAGCCTTACCTACCGCTTCAATAACCACGTACACCTGACCGGCGAGTTCACCTATACCAATACCGTAGACAATACACAGTATGTAACCTCCGCTATTGCGGCTGCACCCTATTCATCTGTCTACATTCCCGGCTATATAATGGGTAAGATGGATCAGAACACATACGGAATCACGATGAAGCTGCAGGTTAATGTAACCCCCGACATCTCCCTCCAGTTCTACGGCTCCCCCTTCACCTCTACGGCTCACTACAGTGATTTCAAGCTGTCTGCCGATACCCGCTCCAAGGCAAGAGCAGAGCGTTTCCATACCTTCACCCCTGAAGAAATAAGTTTGGACAATGATACTTACACGAGCCAACTCCCGTCTACAAATATACGTTTCAAAAACCCGGATTTTAATTTCAATGAATTTCGCTCCAACGTCATCGGCCGATGGGAATACCGTCCCGGTGCAACCCTCTACGTTGTTTGGGAACATCGCATGTCAAGCCGCAACTCCCATTACGTTCCCGCCTGGAACGACAATCTCGACTACATGTTCGGCCTCCCCTCCACTAACACCTTCATGCTAAAGCTCAATTATTGGTTCAATTTATAGCATACAATAAATGAATTGTGTATCTTTGTATTAATAAAATAGGAGAAATTATGGAACAAAGAAAAAGATTAACGCGGTCGTCGGATAAGATGATTGCCGGTGTGTGTGGCGGTATCGCTGATTATTTCGATTTAGACCCTACTTTGGTAAGGGTAGGTTATATCCTGCTAACTGTATTCACGCTGTTTTCAGGATTTATTGCTTATCTCGTTCTTTGGATTGTGATGCCGGTAGAAGGAAGAGTGGATAGATGAATTTTGAATTAACTTCGCCATTTTCGCCTACCGGAGACCAGCCGGAAGCTATTGTTGCGCTTACTGACGACCTCAAGAATGGACAGAATTTCCAGACCCTGTTAGGTGTAACAGGGTCTGGAAAGACGTTTACGATTGCCAACGTCATCCGCAACATTCAACGTCCAACGCTGATACTAAGTCATAACAAAACGCTTGCTGCACAGTTGTACAGCGAGTTTAAAGCCTTTTTTCCGAACAATGCTGTAGAGTATTTCGTGTCTTATTACGATTACTACCAGCCTGAAGCCTATCTGCCGACTACGGACACCTACATAGAGAAAGACCTCCAAATCAATCAGGAGATAGATAAACTGCGCCTTCGTGCCACGGCTTCACTGCTTTCCGGTCGTAGGGATGTGATTGTCGTTTCCTCTGTATCCTGTTTATACGGTATGGCAGACCCAACTGCATTTGCCCAGCAGGTAACCCATATCACGAAAGGGATGAAGATAAACCGCGATGTTCTTCTCCGTCGGTTTGTAGATGCTCTCTATGTAAACAACAAAATAGATTTTAATAGCGGAAGTTTCCGCGTAAACGGAGACACGGTTGATATATTCCCGGCCATCGAATCTTTCGATGGCGTGGCCTATCGCATTGAGTTCTGGGGTGACGAGATAGAACGCATCTCTTCTTTCGTACCCCTTACAGGAAAAGAGATAGACGAGCAAGACGAACTGAACATCTACCCCACAAACCTCTTCGTAACTACACAGGACAGGATTAATACCGCCCTTAGCCAGATTGCCGTAGACTTAGGTCAACAGGTAGAATACCTCAAAGAGATAGGCAAACCTTACGAGGCAAAACGTCTATACGAACGTGTGACATTTGACATGGAAATGATTAAAGAGTTGGGACATTGCTCCGGCATCGAGAACTATTCTCGCTACTTGGACGGACGTAAGCCGGGAGAACGTCCCTACTGCTTGCTTGATTATTTCTCCAAGGACTTCCTGCTGGTGGTAGATGAGAGCCATGTAACGCTCCCCCAGGTTCGCGCCATGTATGGAGGCGATCGCTCACGCAAGCTCAACTTGGTTGACTACGGCTTCCGCCTTCCCGCGGCTACTGATAACCGCCCCCTTACCTTCGAGGAGTTCGAGTCGCTTACCCCAACGGCTATCTATGTAAGCGCCACCCCTGCTGAATACGAGTTGACCAAGAGCGAGGGTATCGTGGTAGATCAGGTAATTCGTCCTACCGGCTTGCTTGATCCGGTGATAGACATACGCCCCACCCGCAATCAGATAGATGACCTGATGGAAGAAATAGCTCGCCGGTCTGCCGTAAGCGAGCGTGTATTAGTCACCACCCTCACCAAGCGAATGGCCGAAGAGCTTACCACCTACCTCTTACGTATGAATATCCGTTGCAACTACATCCATAGCGACGTAACTACCCTGGACCGTATCCAGATAATGGACGACCTGCGCAAGGGTGTATACGACGTACTGATAGGTGTAAACCTCCTTCGTGAGGGTTTGGATTTGCCCGAAGTATCCCTCGTAGCCATCCTCGACGCCGATAAGGAAGGCTTCCTCCGTTCGCACCGTTCGCTTACCCAGACAGCCGGACGCGCTGCCCGTAACGTAAACGGAAAGGTAATCTTCTACGCCGATAAGATAACCGACAGCATGCAGCTCACCATAGACGAAACCAATCGCCGTCGCGTGAAACAATTAGCCTACAACGAGAAGCATGGCATCACCCCCACACAAGCCATCAAAGCCGGTACTTCACTGCTCGTAGAACGCGGAGACGGAGAACCCATCATCCCGTACATTGAGCCGGAGATGAGCCTCGTAGCTGACCCCATAGTCGGTTACATGAGCCGCCCTCAACTCGAAAAGGCAATCGAGCACACAAAAAAACAAATGACCGAAGCCGCCAGAAAGCTCGAGTTCATAGAAGCCGCCCAATACCGAGACGAACTAATCAAGCTCCAAGACCGCCTCGCCTCCCTAAGCTGATTCCTTGGCGAATGTTAACACATTAAGTTTATTCCTGATTACTCTTCTTTTATCAGGGCTAAAAGCTCGGAGAGGGAGAGACGGGAGGATTGGTCGCTGCCTTCGAGGAGGGAGTCGGCCAGATCGCGCTTTGTGTTATGGAGTTGGATGATTTTCTCTTCGATGGTATGCTCGGCTACTAAACGGTAGACGGTGACGGGGCGGGTTTGGCCGATGCGGTGGGCACGGTCGGAGGCCTGGTCTTCTACGGCGGGGTTCCACCAGGGATCGAGGTGGATGACGAAGTCAGCGGCTGTCAGGTTGAGGCCTAATCCTCCGGCCTTGAGGCTGACGAGGAAGAGATCACTCTCGCCTTTCTGGAAATTGTGGACGGCAGCCTGGCGTTTGACATTGCTTGTGGAACCGTCTAAGTATTGGTAGCTGAAGCCTGCTTTTTCTATGGCTTTGCGAACGATGTTCAGATGGGTTACAAACTGGCTGAATACGAGGGCTTGGTGACCATTATCTTTTAGCTCGGCAGCTATCTCGAGGAAAGTGGACAGCTTACTGGATTCGATATTGATTTTAGGCTCAACAAGAGCGGGGTTACAGCAGGCCTGTCTCAGTCGGGTAATCTCGGCCAAGGTTTTAAGATGCTTGGCGCCTTGTGCGCTATCGTCGTTTTCGAGTGTTTCGATGGCTTTGCGACGCAGTACTTCGTAGAAAGCCCGCTCGTCATCATTGAGTTCTATCTTACGGATGATCTCGGTTTTCGGTGGCAGTTCGTCGAGCACCTTGTTTTTCGTACGCCTCAAGATGAAGGGGGCAAGCAATTTTTTAAGACGTTTACGTGCCTCATCACCAGGCTTGATGAAGGTTTCGGTGAAGTAATTGAGGGAACCCAAAAGGCCGGGGTTGATAAAATTGAATAGATTCCAAACCTCGCCCAAATGGTTTTGCACCGGGGTGCCGGTAAGTATGATGCGAAAGGCGGATTGCAGATTCATTGCGGCCTGCGAAGTCTTGGTGGTATGGTTCTTAATGGCGTGAGCCTCATCAAGTACAACCGTATTCCAAGTCAAGGCCGTGAGAGCAGCTTCTTCGGAAAGCAGGAGTCCGTAAGAAGTAATCAGCACATCACCTGCTTCGAGGGTGGCCATCGTTTTGGCTCTATCGCCGTCGAGGAGAGTCTTGATGGTGAGAGAGGGGGCAAATTTCCTAACTTCGCTGATCCAGTTGGGGGCAACCGACACGGGGCATACCACCAGAGCCGGGCCTTCTGAAGCGCGTTGCAGTAGTACGGCAATGGCTTGCACTGTCTTTCCTAATCCCATATCGTCGGCCAGGCAAGCGCCTGCCCCCCACCCTGCCAGACGTATCATCCATTGATAACCGGCTTCCTGATACGGACGCAGTTCGGCCTTGAGTTTTGCGGGTACGGGAGTATCCTTTAGCTTAACCGTTTCCAGCCGCTTGCGGAAGTCCTTCCATACCTTGTCCACCTGCAGATATTCAAAATCATCGAGCACATCAAACAGAGAGGCAGAGGCGAAGCGGTTTATTTTCAAGCCATCCTTTGTATCCGTCGAAAAGGCGCTCAGTTCGGTGAGGCTCCGACGGAGTTGCTCGCTCAAGGCAAGAAATTCGCCATTGGCAAGCTCAATAAAGCGTCCGTGTGCATGCTTCACCAAATCGAGCAGGGCTGAGATTGACATCACATTACCTTCGTCTATCTTCACTTCGCCTTCAAGTTCAAACCAACTGGAGGCATTTCCCTTTACCCGCAGATTTATATCGCTGAAACGAACGGTTTTTCGCAGCTTAAAGCGTTCACCTTCGGGCCATTCCACCACGGCTATATCCTGATGGCGATTTAAGATATCCAGCAAGTCGAGAGAGTCGAACGGATTATCAAACGACATGAGGCCGTTCGTCGTATTAAGGCTCTCGATAGCCTGTATCTCGTTCATCAACACCTCGTTGTTTTGCGTCTCTTCCTCCATGTTGCGAATAACACGCAGACGTTCGCCGTTTTCATTGGCCAGCAGAGATTTCCCCCCTCGACCGGGTTTGCAATAGGGTGGATGGTTGCCGAATGGTTTGACAAACAGTTCGGCTTTGAAACCGTTGCCAAAGGGGAGAAGCTGCACGCGTATACGCGAATCGGGTTCAACCTGACGAGCCTCGCTATCCTTGTCATCAATCATAGCCTCGTCTGACTGTATATTGAGATGTACGCTGAAATGCTTCAGTACCTGACGCAGTCGTTCCAATCCCTTCTCAGGTATTTTGCTTCCTTTACTGATAGCGTTAATGATTTCTTGCTGGGGAGCCGTAATGTGATAGAGTCTGTATCGCGTATTCGTTTCTTTCACCATCACAATCGAAGTGCGCGTATCGACCACATCACACTCCAATTTATAGTCGCCGTCGGGTAGCTTCACAATGCTAAGGACAGGCTCGGCTTCAATGAGTTCTACAGGAATATCTGTATCTTCAAGGTAAACATGAGGATGTCCGGCCATAGCATATACAGCCGTTGGTCCAAGTATATAAAAATCACGTGAGCTTGATGCAATCAAGCGGTCTTGCTCCGTCATGTGTTCCACCTTTTTATCCATGAAGTTAGTAATGGATATATTCCTGCCGGCAGACCATCCGCCATCGGCCTGACGGCTTTGCATGATAGGCATAGCTGTGATCCGACCCGGAAAGAAGCGATAAGCAATGCGAGCTTTCCCGTTGTCAGTCTCCTGCCGAAGAACGCTCTTCACTGCCTCGAGCGACATATAGGTATTGAGTTGCTTCTCCCACAGTTCTACGCGCCCTACCATAGAGAGGGCAGGCGGGTATTTCAGATCATGTGAAAGCAGATCGTATACGTGCTGTACGGCCACCGAGGTCTGCCATTGCAGAAAGGCATAAGCAGCTTCATAAGCAGCCGTGCGATAGCCATTATTCCATGCTTTAAGTATCACCGCCTCCGCCTTTTTGAGGCCTTGGGTATCCATTTCCTCCCCCATAAGCCCCAAGGCGATGATTTTCCATAAGTCTACTTGCTGTGATATTATATATCCAAGATCTTGCATCGAAGCTACGATCTGTCTGGAATGTTCCGGATCGGTCGTGAAATAATTGCATGCCTTAACCAGTATCAGGAGCGTTGCATCGTAATGTTTCGATTTCTTTTCTACTATCCTTTCTAATACCGGGAGATACATGGCTTGTTCCTCGGAAAGCCACATGGCCAGATAGAACAAGGCAGCCTCAGGCAACAATGGCAAATGGGTAAGTTTATAATCACGGCGTTGCCTTTTTAGCCCTTGCTCAAAGAGTTCCATCGCCTTCTGCTGCTTATTGGCAAGTAGGGCAACGGTTGCTTTGCTGAAATAGGAGACGGGAGCATCGCCCTTGTGGCCTGTCTTTGTATTAAACATTTGCGAAAACAGACCCTTCTTGAATGCTATCTCCGCTTGCATAGTATGCAGTTTGGAGGATTGATAATCTTGCAGTTTTTCGTTAATCGGCGACATAATGCCCAAGTCATCTAAATTTACGAAAATATCGGCAGACATGTTTTCATACAATAAACCAATAATATAGTCAGACAGGTAGGGGTAAACAGGTTCGTAATCAGGTTGGAGCAAGAGTACCTGCAGATAATTCAGGTTAGACGGCTCCAACTTAATCAGTTTCTCCTCGCATATCTTTATCTCTTCTTTGTTTTGACTGAATAAGGATGAAAGATAGGCATACAGATAATCAAACCTTTCGCCGGAATATAAATAAGAACCGAGTCGTATTGATAGATTTATCCGGTCTTTGATAAGCGGAAACAGCCATACTCTCAAGCTTGTATTGATTGTATATCTTCGGGAAAACGTATTCTGATACACCATTCCGGTGGACTTTGCTTTGCGCAGCACTTCCTCAACCTTATTACGAGTCTGAGACTTATCCGACTCCTGCACATACATAAGAAGATACTCTATCTCCAGTGCACAAGGCACTGCAGCCAGCATATTAATAATATTTTGCGCATTCTTATCAAGCGCTTGATACTCCTTTGTCAGTCTGCTAATCATTTTCAAAAAAATTAGCCCCAAAGGTAACGATATTTTTGTTATTTTTAGCGCCTCAATTAATACGTACCATTATGAAAAACTTAAGTTGTGTTTTAGTATTTGCCTTTTTATTGTTTACTGTTGCCCCTGCTGTGGCTCAGAAGAAAGGTTCTTTACCGCGTAGTACACCTAAGAAAGAGAAGGTTGATGTAGAAGGTATCAAAGGATACCTGGATGCTGCAAAGAATAGCGGCGACGTGGAAATCCATAGCATTATGGTGGTCAGGAACGGGAAAGTAGTGTATGAGGAGTGGCTCAATGGTGGTCACCCCGATAGCGTACACATGATGCAATCCGTTAGTAAAAGCTTTTTGGCAAGTGCCATAGCCTTTGCTATCGACGAAGGAAAAGTTAAACTTGACGATAAAGTTATCTCCTACTTTCCCGACGAACTCCCCGAAACGGTAAGCCCTTGGCTTGCTCAACTCAGCATCCGTCATCTGCTGATGATGTCTGCCGGACAGAGACCTGAACCTGTTCGCACCGGCAATGACTGGGTGAAAAACTTCTTGAATACACCGATCACAAAGGAGCCGGGCACCTATTTCTTTTACAACTCCATTGGTTCCTTCATGCTGTCGGCCATTATCCAGAAAACAAGCGGAGTATCTTTGTTCGATTACCTCACCCCCCGCCTCTTTGAACCCTTAAGCATCAAGGATATATATTGGACGAAGATGAATCAGAAAACTGTAATAAATGAAGGAGCCGGAGGACTATTTATCCACACGGAAGATATGGCTAAATTCGGGCAACTCTTCCTTCAGCATGGCAAATGGAACGGCAAGCAACTCCTTCCCAAAGGATGGACGGAGGAGGCTTCAAAATTCCAGATTGAAAGCTATCCCGGAAACGCGCAAGATGGCGTGGATTACCACGACAGTGAATGGGGACAAGGCTACGGCTACCAGATGTGGCGCTGCAAGCATAATATCTATCGTGCCGACGGCGCTTTCGGCCAGTTCATCTTCGTAATCCCCGAAAAGAACACCGTTATAGCCATCACCGCCAACAGCAAAAACACCTCCCGGGAAATCACCTTAGTCTGGGACCATATCCTTCCCGCCCTCAAATAAGCTACACCTCCAAACAGAGGCTACCCTCAAACAGGGTAGCCTCGCGCTTTAGAATAGAGAGAGGAACGATAAATCCCCCCCTCTAATTTTAGGCCACCTTTTTTGGTCACCCCATCAATAAATCAATTAAAGCGGATGCGCTCGCGCTTATTCTCTGACGCAACGGACAGGCAAATCATCAGTTCGGCTTGTAGCCAGACCTAATCTAATCGTCGTAGCATTCCCAAAGAAGATAGTTACAGTCCGGATTTGTTGTCCAAAGGATAGAGGTTTTTATTCCCACAATATTGCCCTTATCCGCTATCCTATAATTGTACGTAGCTTTGGAGGGGCGTCATTGTCCGTGGGTAACTCTACAACCTAAAAGGTTATGTAGACAAAGCGGGACAAAAACAGGACAAAGCGCTGTGAATAAGCAGATAAAAAGAATTTCATTGAAATTTCGATTATGGGGTAAGGACATAAAAAGGACTTGAAAAGACAAAGTTTGCGCCCCAAATCGTACCCCCTTCAAAAGGCAGACAAAAGCAGCGGAAATTTGTCCAAAATTGTCCGGTAACTGTCTGATATTGTCCATGCTGCATGAAACTCAAAATGAAATTAATAGAGTAATTTTGTAATTTAAAATTTTGAGTTATGCGAAGTACATTTAATTTGAAATACAACTAATTAAAAATTAGAAATATAGAGAAAGAATCAACCTTAATGGGTAACAATATAGAAACGAGCGAACTACTTTGCTCTGCTTTGTTTTACCATTGTTTCAAATAACTTAATGACAAAAGTAGTGATTTTTTTGATAATCGGCAATAGCTGAAAACTATTTCGCTATAAAATACTTCTTATACATCCTTGACTCGTTTAGCAGACGTTCTGCCAAAAAAGTGTTCTCATCTTTTAAAGTATTGTATATCAGAATGGAATCAAGATGGTATTGCCTGATTTTTTCCTGTGTCCAATAATCTGGCGGCGGTTGCAGGTTAGTGATGCGATCGGCGAGTTTGACCGCCCGGATTTCTTTAGGTTGCTCCCTGATACGGCGCAACGAGTCAGGCATCTGTTCTGCTTTTGGCAAATTTTCGTTTTTTGTCAGCGCTTTTACGCCTTCGGTTACTGCCACGCCAAATTGGGTTTCCAATTCGTTTTCGGTAGTCGGCGTATCTTCGAGAATGTCGTGCAACAGGGCAACTTGCATAGCTAAAGGCAAATCGAAGCCGTTGGTGTGTGTTGCGGCAAAAATGATTTCCATGCAAACATTGCTTACATGTACGATATACGGAATATTGCTGCAGGGTATTTTCTGTTCGCCATGCCTCTCGGCGGCAAACAGAATCGTTTTTTGATAGAGCGTTTGAATATCCATGTTATTATTCTTTAAAT
The DNA here is from genome assembly GCA_025996775.1 of Bacteroidia bacterium. Taxonomy (GTDB): domain Bacteria; phylum Bacteroidota; class Bacteroidia; order Bacteroidales; family Tannerellaceae; genus DFXE01. Next base: position 25,146 of record BNTS01000006.1, read on the forward strand.
CCTTGAAAAATATATCCCTTATCCTCAAAATGTCCGTTTTCGTTGTGGGTAATATGACGAATGGAACAGTTGCCGGGATTGCGTTCGTTTTCAAACCATTCCACTTCCTTGTGCAACCACATCATGGTGAATGCCCTTAACGTTGTGCCGTGCGAAACGATAAACACATTGGACACGGAATTTTGCGACTTTTCGGCATCGCGAATAATTGTACCGAAAAACTGGTGTATCCTCACACAGACATCGTAACGGCTTTCGCCATTGGGCGGCTTGGCATAGAAACGTCCGCTGTATTCGCGGCACAAGTTGTATTTACGCGATTCTTCAGGATACTTTTCATTGCACTCTTCGTCGGTCAGACCGTCGAACAGGCCGAAATTCTGTTCCGTCAGCAGGATGTGTTCGCGTCGGTCTTTGAATACGCTTGCCGTGCTTCCCATTCCTTTGAGCAAGCCGTCGCGGGTCTGTTTCGTCCTCAAATAGGGACTGTACCACAAGCGGATGTTTTGCTCGTCAAACAATTGCGGCGGTTGCCGTAGGAATGCGGCGAACTGTTTTCCCGCCTCAACAGCCTGTTCTCCGCCCTTGCCCGATAGCGGAATGGCATGGTCGGGGATATGCCTGTACATCGCCAAATCCTCATTTGCCACCGAATGGGCATGGCGCATTAAAAAAATGTTCTCTAATTGGTTCATTTGTTCAATTCAATAAGTTCCTTCTTTTTGTTTTCCGCGTATCCCGGCGTTTCTTCCATCGGGTCGTCGTGGAGTTCTATGCAAAATTCGTTTCCCGGCTTGTTACTCCACGGATAGTAATCCGCATGGAAATAAGGCAGTCGGCCTTCTTTACCGGTTTTGCCTTTCATCCAGTCTTCCGAGGTTTTATCCCGACGGCATTCCAGATAATACCGGGCTGCCGTATCCGCATCTTCTTCGTCCGCTACCAGTTGATAGGTATCATGGTAAGGGCGGAGAAAGTCTTCATAGCAGGCATGCAGCCATAAGCGTCCGTATCTGTCTTCCAGCAAGTCGAAAGCGCCCTGATTTATGCGAACGATATCTTCCATTGCTTCCGTGCGCCGGATGTCTTTCTTTGTTGCCTCTTCCAGTACAGACCAGCCATATATGTCGCCGCGAAACATCAGGGAAAACTCGGAAGGCACACTGGTCGAATAGTGGTTGCCTTCGTAGCGGACATGAATACGCTCTTCCACGTTTCCGACGGACAAACCTGCGCTCCGTCCGGCTGCCTTTAAATTGTCCCACGCCGGCTTGCGTATGGAATTTCTCCATTCCCTCCGCAGCACTTCCCCCAGCACATCCATATCCGTCACATTGACTATGGCTGCTTCGCGCACAGCGCAGTGCGGATCGTTCAGTACGATTTTTTTCAGCATCTCCTGGTTGGCGGTTTGTCCGGCGGCAGCGGCGCGTACGCCGCAGTACGGGTGCTCAAGTGCAAGATACGACTGGTCGGTGATGCCTTTTGTTGCCGCTTCGCATATTGTGCTTTGATTTGTTGCCTGCCGTACTATTTCTTTCAGGTATGCCTGTTCTGTAATACGTCCGACAGCATTGACAATGATATCTACTTCATGAAAATGCCTGTTCCAAAACGATTTGCTATGATTTTTCCTGTACGGTATGTCCATATTGTCCCATGCGTCGCTTTCATTTTTAAAACAGTCCAGCGCTTTCAGCACCATGGTCTTCAAGGCTGTTTCATCTGTTATCCGGTCTATTACCGACAACAAAGCCGTTAGAGCTTCTCTTGTCTGTCTGTTGTTCCCGTCAAAAATTTCCAATTCTTCCTTTTTCATATATTCTTTATTTCTTAATGTTTATTCTTCGTACATTTCCTGTTCATTTCTTTTGTATTCCTCGTATTCGGAAATCCGCTGAATGGAACGGATTACTTTCGGTATATCCCATTCCGTTTTGTCTTTTGTTGCTCTTATGGATATTCGTTGAGGATATTCAAACCACTTGTCAATGCCATGCGGTTCATGAAAAAACATCCGGTTCCGGATAGTATCCGTGATGCTGTCAGTCAGCGTAAAACCGTCGGCTGCGAAAGAAAAACGGGTATGGACTTCATGTTCTATAACATAGTAGCTGTTGAGTGCATCAATGTTGAAAACATACCTGCCCGGAGTTTCAAAATGATAGTTTTGTCCCTTGCAGTCAATGGATATGGAAGGGCAGTGAAAATCCTGATAAAAATTATCGAAAGACTTTGCCGGAACGGAACAGCTCCGGTTATTAATAACAAGTTCGACGTTTTCGTCAGACCCGTTGTCAATGCAAAAATGCCAGTCATAATTTGTCCACCGCAACTTCACAGGCAGGATATAAACAAGTAACAGGAATATCGCGGGCAAGATAATCCGTCTTTTGGTACTGTTGATATCCGCGGGAGTAAAATATTTTTTCAATATCCGGTAGAGCGCAACGAATAACAGGACAAAACCCGCTATGGAAAGCAACCCGTACACAGGTGCACTTTTATAAAACAGCCATGCAAGCAGGCGGGGAAGATTCCAGAGATATAAAATCCCGAAAACCGTACAAGCAATAAAGAATAGTATTTTTTTCATTTTCCTGTCTCCCTCTCTTTGTTTTTAAATTAGCTGTTGTTCAATAAAATCAGCGCAGAACAATTATATACATCTTCCCGTCCTGTGCGGTATGACTACGATGCCGCAGGCCAGTGCATATTCCTGTCCTTCGGTAAGCGCTACCTCCCTGCCGTTTTTCCAGTACACGGCGCCATTATCATTTGTCCCGGACACATACACGTCGCCGCCTGCCACAGCAATGCCGGTTGCGCAGGCATAACCCGACGAGTCGTCAAGCATCACCTCCCCGCCGTTTTTCCAGTACACGACACACATATCATGCTCTCCGGCCACATACACGTCACTGCCTGATACGGCAATGGCGCTTGCAGTGGCATGTTTTGAGCCGTCGGTAAGTGTTACTTCTTCTCCGTTTTTCCAGTACACGGCCACATATTTATCGTTACGGTTCTTCCGTTTGTATCCGGCCACATAGACATTGCCGTCCACCACGGTAATGCCATTTGCAACAGCTTCTCCCGACCCGTCGGTAAGCACCACCCCCCTGCCGTTCTTCCAATACTTGGCCACACCTGTTCCGTCCCCGTTCTCTTCAAAACCGGCCACATAGACATCACCGGCTACTGCGGCAATGCTGTTTGTACCGGCATTTACCGACTCGTCGGTAAGCGCCACCGCCTTGCCGTTTTTCCAGTACTTGGCCACATGACAGCCTCCGATACTGTTCCGTCCGTGTCCGCTCACATACACATCGCCATTTACCACGGCAATGGAAGTTGCGTATGAATCTATTGAACGGTCGGCAAGCACCACCTCTTCTCCGTTTTTCCAGTACACGGCTATGCCATCGCAACCTTTATGCTTCCGTTCGTATCCGGACACATACACGTCACCGTCCACCACGGTAATGAATGTTGAATATGCATCTCTCGATATGCCGCTACGCGGAAGCATTACCGCCTCGCCATTCTTCCAGCAGGCGGCAAAATCATCTACATAGCCGGCCACATGGACATCCACCTCTGCGACAGTCTCAATTGCCGTGTTCAAAAATTCTTTTCCTTTCATATAATACTCACTGTTTTAAATTGATACCCCCCCTGTCCCCTCTCCACAAGGAGAGGGGAAAATCACGGTTCAGACAGTTTCTACCTGCGTATTTTGAGCGTGTCTCTCGGTTTGGGTTCTAATGCGTTTTTTGCATATTCATTCCCCTGGTCGGCGCTTTTGCGATACCATTTCACGGCTTCACGGTAATCCGTCGGCACACCTTCACCATAGCAGTACATGGACCCCAGTTTGTTTTGTGCTGCGGCATTTCCACTCTCCGCCGCAGCTATCAATTCTTCTACCGTTGCTTTCTTCCTGCATTGGCAAAGCGGCAATACGAGACTTATTGCCAATATTACTGCCGGAACGGACATCACTTTCCTGAAAAACACCTTATTCATCGTTATTTCATTTATATCTCTTTTAATTTTGAATGAATCAATCCTTCTGATACACGTCAAACGTTTCCATTCCATCGTCTTCGTAAACGAAAGGGCACATCAGGTTCTCGTACTTTTTTTTCAAATGTCCGACAGTCCGGTAAGGACGCGCCTCCAGAAAAACGCGTTTCGCTTCAAACTCTTCCAGCGAAAAACAGAAGAAAAACTCTTTGTAATATCGGTTTTCACAGTCCCAGTCGGACTCGTCGAAACAGGGATAACGCTCCATGCGGTACAAAATATAGGTATCCGCATCAAGCATGTAATAGCAACTGTCATCTCCTGCGTTTTTGACAAGTTCCTTCATCTTTTTTCTCATTTCCCAGTATTGCGGCTCCGACCTCTTCGGGAGGTTTTTGGACTGTACCATCTTCCCCTTCATGAAGTACTCTTTCCCCGCAATGTAAAAAGTTGTCCCTTTTTTGTATGTTGTCTTTGTCATTGCTTTAATTATTTTTCTTATATAGAGCAAATAATGGCAGAAAATCTATTATAAAAATTATTTTTTATACCCTTCTGTAAAGATGTTTTCTAACCGGTGCATTTGTTAAATTCAATAATTTCGTTCCTTTTGCTTTCGATAATATTCGGGAATTTCTTCCGTCGGGTCTTCGTGCAGTATAAAATCGTTAAGTTCCGTAGCATGAATATATGGCGGTTCGCCCATATAATGATAAGTACCCCGCTCGGATAACTTGTCGGCTTCCTGTTCGTCTTTTACCAAATCAAATGTTTCTTCAATGCGGTCGTCAAATCCGTCATCATGGTAAACATATAACCATAATCTGCCGTACTTATCTTCTTTCAGTATCATCGTATCATGATAAGTATTAGTATAGGTTTTTATTATTTTGCTTTTGATTAATTCGTTGTAGTTATATACGTCGTCCCTGAATTTCAAAGAAAATGAACGCGGGACGTTGATTACATAATGCCCCCACATATAGCCAACGTGAAAATTTTCTGTTACTGATTCTTGTTCGGTTGCAGTTTTTTGTTCCGGCACAGGTTCTTGTTTGGGTATAGTATCGTATTCCTTTTTCATATTTTTTTCTTTTTTTGCGGGACTTAAGAGCAAATTTGACGGCTAACATTATTCCCGGAATGAGGTAGCATAATCCTGCACCCCATACGATTGCCATACCCGCGCAAATCCAGTCCCGATCCGCCAGTTTGCCGATCAGAAGAAACAGCGGGCTTATGGCAAAACAGAGAATAGATGCCTGAAAGCAAAATTTCATTCTTTCTTTGATATCATTATGAAAACCAAATGGATTGTCAAGTATGTTATTTTTATTCTGTTTCATATTCAGTATAATAAACCAAATTTAATGCCATTTCAATAAACAGTTCTATCAGTAATCTCACTCTCTCTGGTTTTCACATCTACCGTAATCAAACGATCCAATAACGTATTATCCAGAACTATTCTTCCTGTATTTGTACGATTATTGTCTGCATCAAAAGTTTGCCAGTCTATAAATGATTTAGTCGTTGTTTGCATTAAGAACAGAGGTATATTAAAAAGGAAATTTTGACTGTTATCATAATCAAACGCATATTTATAATCCCACAAAGAAGCATTGTCGCTATGGAGGAGAGTAGCCTTTTCATCTGCAACAGAATATTCTTTGTTCATGACTGTGCCGGCTATTATGAGGTTTCTTTCTGATGCGCCCGGACGAAAAACAAAATTCAGAATGTGGAAAGCGCCTATAGCCTTCAATACAACATCTCTCTCCCGTCTGGTATTATCAATGGTAACAGTTGTTGTACCTATTCCCAGAAAAGGCCCTCCAAATGGACGAGATTTTGCAACAATCTTTAAGGTGCGTAAAGAGTTTTCGTTCTCAGCCTCCCAGGTCCTGACATTAATAAATTCGGAAATCCAAGCGACAATAGTATATGTCCCTTTTTCGAGTTCAGTTGAAATCGAACTCTTTATGAATATATTGTTGACCGGTTCAGTTTTTTTATAAACCAACGAATCATTACGATCGTATATCAGGTACATTGCAGAGAGATTTAGATCATCATGGGTACTTGTATAGATGTCGTTATTGTTACCATCCTTGTATCCCTTAACCACTCCTGAGATATCAGCATTGATCGTAAGTTGATATTTTATATCCACTTCGTCTTTTTTACAGGAAACTGCACAGAGTGCAAGTAAAATTGTCAGCGTTGTTTTTACAATTTTCATCTCTTGAAGTTTTATTTACTGAGTCATAGGAATGAATTTGGACTCTCCTGTTTTAACATTTATGTCAACAAGTACATTTCTATCTGCTTCAACATTATCAATAGTGATGGTTTTTGCATTTAGAATGTCAAAGTTTTTGTCTAATGAAGCCCATTCTATTTTGTAGGCTTCCATTTTGGACGGGAACAAAAAGCAAGGAAGTCCCAAGAGCATATTTTCAGAGACGTCTTGAGGGCTTGTAAATTCATAAATATCTTTCCAGAGAGGGCCTAAGTTTGTATCATAAGTCAAAACATCTGTTTCCTCCTTGTCAACTATATATGCAATATTACCCATATATCCTCTTATATATAGATACGCTTCCATTTCGGAATTAGAATGGAAATACAACAGATAGTAAGCTCCTGTTTTTCGAAGTTTCATGTCCGTATTTAAGGGTTTATTCAATGTTACTCTGTTTTTGGAAACACCCATTATACCGAAATCTCCCACAGGAGCCATAGATGTTTCCAGCTTCAGTGTTTGAAGGCTGTTCATATTTATTGCGTTCCAGAGAACAACCTCATCCATATCACGCCGGGTTTCGGCCCATACAACGACTGTATAATCGTCTTCATCAAGCATAGCGGAAAAGGTAACCTTATCCGCAGACGATCGACTGTCTTTTTTATCTTTGTGTATTAAAGAGCCGCCTTTGTCATACACCAGATAATTGATTCTCATATACAATTGAGCGTCTTCACTTGACATTATATTTACTAAAGGACCATTTAATCCCTTTATGACTTTTACACTATTTGCAACTTCGGAAATATCAACATTAGTTGTAAATTGATACTGGACAGTTGTATCCCTGTCATTATTGCAGGATGATAGACATAATGCAGCGAAAATTGCCACAAGTACTTTTTTTGTTTTTATTGTCGTCATATTTTTATATAAATTAATTTGTTGGTGTAACATTTACAATCTCAGTTTTATCATCCAGATTAATAGTAATGACACTGTTTTTCCCTTTCTTAAAATTAAGTTCCTGTAAATAGTCTTTAAGGAAGTTCGCGTCTTTGTCATAAACCTGCACATAAAGATTTAAAGGTTGAACGGTTGGAAAATAAAAGAAAGGGATAGTCATAACTCCAAAGTCGGAAGATAATGTATATACACGGTATTCTTCGGAAGTATAGTCCTTATTTGTCTGTATGGTCATAAATTTGTCTTCCGCTACCAAATACTGATCGTTTCGCTCAGGTGTATATATCATCTTAATATATTTAGCTTTTGATGAAGGCGAATGAAAAAGATTAACCGAGAAAAAACTGCCTGCTAAATGCAAAGTTGCATCAATGGTTTGTGATTTACTTAAAGAAATCTGCATCTTTGAAATTCCCAGAAGATTGAGTCCCCATGGATAGGTATTCGCCTTTATCTTTAACATATTAAGATATTCGGGATTTACGGCACTCCATGCTTCGTTTGCAAATTCTTTATCTTGAACATAAGCCCATGCGACAAATGTATAATTCCCTCCATCAAGCATTGTGGAAAACACCTGATTGTCAAAGATATTGCTTTTGTCGCTTTTGTCTTCATGAATCAGTTTGCCGCTTTCATCATACACTAAATACGAAACTGTAATGCGCATATTTGTAGAAGATAAATAAATAATATCCTGATTATTTCCATCTTTTATGCCACTAAGCATTTCGGAAATATCAATATTGGCCTTAAACCTGTATTGAATATCTGCATTTTTGTCTTCATTGTTACAGGCAAATAAACTCATGATAACACTCAAAATTAAAATTACTTTTTTATACATAGCTATTTATTGTTAAATTATCAAAATCAAAACATCCATCCGACAGAGATAGTAGTTAAACTGTTCCGCCAAGGCAGGTTTGCGCTCATTTCCGTCAAACCCCAATTATAGCGCGCACCTATAAACAGGCCTGATAACATTTCGTATCCTGCGCCAATAGACAGGCCGGCATCCAGTTCGCCTTTCAATGTGGATAAATTAATCTGTGCTCCGGAGATCATTATTTCGTGTGGTGATACATTCAGCAAATAGCCGATGTAAGGACCTGCTTCCACATTGATTTCCTTAGTAAGATAAAGTTTTCCCAGTATCGGTAATGTGAAATAATCAATATTAACAGTTTCACCTTTACTCGTAAATCCCTGCCTTGAGTACAGCAATTCTGTTTGTATTCCGAATAATCCCGTACCAAGTGGTGCGCCCTCATTCCTGTGCCCGAAATGAAAGTTACATACGACACCAACAATGGCATCCGTTTTAAGTCCGGGAGAAAATGCCACTCCTTCTGTTTGTGTGTTTGCAAGTGTCGCAAAATTGATACCAGCTTTAACGCCAAAACTTGTTTCCATTTTTTGTCCATTCGCGGTAATGAAAAAAACAAGTATTCCTATCATTATTATAGTGCCTTTTGTCCGCATTTGATTTTTTCTCATCACATTTATGTTTAAAATCTTTTAAATATTATGTTCTCTCTATCCATTTGGGGTTTTGTTATAGTTGTTTCAGAGGTTTTTTTTATCGTTATGCTCTTGTACTCGTTAATATCCCAGAAATCCGGATGCGAAGCAGTAACGGAAATGTGAGTAGTCATAGCCGGAATTGTGAATTGCATCTTTACCGTTGAGCCGGCCATAATATCTATTTTTCTGCTTTTCTCTTCACTGTCATTAGCAGAAACTGTTATTCCTGTAATTCTTGTAGATGTTGTGTTTGTTACGCTTAGATGAATTGGATACACCGTTTGTCCTGCTGCTAAAATTGCATTGTCTTCGTCTATTGAGATTTTAATATATGGAATATCATGGATAGAAATATTTTTTAAATCATCTTCCATCTGTAGACCATATTCCGAAATAAAGGTATGTAGCGTTCCTTTTTCTGTTTCTCCATCAAAGTCAACTGTAAATGTACGTTCACTGTTCGGAGCCATCTGACGAAGATCAGATAGAATTTTTCCGTTTATTCTGACTTCAAGATTTTCGTACATAGTTGTGTTCGATATATTTCTTATTGAGCACTTTGCTGTCGCCTGTCGTTTTGAAGACGCTATTCCGTCTTCTGTTTCTATGATGAAATCTGAGCCTTCGCGGAATGCAATAGTGCCATAACTTCCCGAACGACGGATAATTGCTGTCAAATGATCTGTCCATGTAACTCTCTCGTCTTCAGCAGTAAGCACTTGACCATCCAGCATGATGGGGATAAAGGGGGTATTTGCAGGCGAAATGACAGGATTTTCTTGTTCAGGCATAAACCGTATGGTATCATTGCCGTTTGAAATGAAAGCTATAATACGGCTCTTTTGGTCGAATATCAATGTGCCATCCTTACACCTGATATTTTTTTGTTTGTAAATTATTTCGTCAGGTAGAGAAATAATATTGGGAATTTTTTCTTTCAATACCTTGCCTTCTCTGTTTATTAATTTTGTTTGGTTGTCAAACAATACAAGAGCTTTACCTCCGTTAAATCCTGAAGCCCAGCGGTTTGTTTGTTTTTTATTCCAAGGGCCTATCGATGGATTTCCATCTGTATCAATGTAGTACCAATATCGCAATTCCAAGCATACTGCAGCCAGGCCGTCGCTGAAAGGATTCGCATACTTATATTTGCATGGGATTTGAATTTTCCCAGTCTTGTCCATGTAACCCCAGCCATTTTTCCCTGCTACAAGCAACAGTCCATCACTAAAAAGGGCGAAACGCCTGTCGATCGTCAATGAATCACCAAAGACAATTTTGTTTCCGGCCTTGTCTACAATGGCAGCCAGTCTGTTTCCACTATTAGTCAGTACCCCTATACCTTCGCTGAATGGGAAAGCCATGTCATATTCCAGCTCAAGTATTTTATTGCCGTTGGAGGTAAAATATCCCCACTTTCCATTTTGCTTGACAGCAGCCACTCCTTCACTAAAAGTGCTGATTTCTTCGTACACAGGTTTAATAACCCAAACAGCGTTCTGTGACAAGACTGATAGTGCGAACAATGCATATAAAACAAATATTAATATTCTTCTCATAGCGCTTTATCTCCTATTTTTATTTTCCTCCCAATGTTTCAGATATTTTGTTGTCACTTCTTTCATATATTCAATGTCTGGATAGCGTGTTTTTTTATAGTTTGATTCGGGTAGTTTATCAATTGTATATAGGATTGAATTCACTGTGTCAAAATATCGTTTTGCTTCAACGGTGTCTTTGTTCACACCTACTCCATCGAAATAATTTACGCCCATATAAAATAATGCGCTATAGTTATTTGCGTCGTAGTCTATTGCTTTTTTAAGATAATAATGTCCTACAGAATCGCAATTATTTAAATCCTCCAATTGAAGTTCACCATGTAATGAAGGAATAGAATCATAATGGATTTGATTTCTTCGAGAGAGAAAAAGAGCGCCAAGAGAAAACATGGCTTGCGAATAATTTTCATGTACCGCCTGTATTATCAGGTCATAGCCAGCCTTATGTTTGCGTTGTTTAATATAGAAGGCGCCAAGAGCTAATTCAGCCTTGGGAAAACCTTGTTGGGCAGCTTTTGAAAGAAATGTATCCAACTTTTCTTGGTATTGATCTCCTAACATCTCATACAAAGCATATTGTGCCTGCGGGTAATTTTTTTCAGCGGCTGCTTCATAATGCAGGATAGCTTTTTCACTATTTTCCAGAGATGTGATATTGTGTCCATAGCGATACATGTTTCCGAGTATATATTGCCATTCCTGACTGTCGCTATTCTCCAGTTCGGACTGCCTTCTCGACAAAAGTTCGAAATATTTTTTGGCTTCATATTCACTCCGCTTTATTCCAATATCTCCATCCTGGTAAATGGCTCCCATGCGGTAACAAGCCATTAAACAGCCTGCCTGTACAGCCTTTGCAGTATGTTCAATTCCCATGTTGATATTTTTCTTTTGTCCCCAGCCTTCATAGTACATCTCTCCAAGAAAATAATCTGCATCTGATGACCCCATACGAGCAGCTATTCTGAATAAACTGTCGGCAATACTGTAGTGGCATTGGCTGTATGCGGAAAAAGCTCGCGACATAATTTCCGTCATTTTAATCTTTCGACTAATACTGTCTGTCGGAATAATCGAAAAAGCCTCCTGATAAAACAAGAGCGCATTTGAATACATAGCTAACTTATTATTATACATGGCTTTATCAATGATTTTATTATATCGATTCAGTTTACTTTCGGATGAATACCATATTACGCAACCTGTGGCAACGGTCAGGAACAAGATAGCCAAAATAATCAATATCCGTTTGTTTTTTTGGAGGGCATGCTTTTTTTTAATCCTTATACCTTCTGTTTGAGAGTAATCGCCGTGCAGCATGTTTTGGATGGCATTACACAAATCTCCAAAACTATCCTGTGGATTGGGAAACGCGTCAATCCAGTTGATGGTTTCCAGATGATACGACTTGGCTCCGATATAGTCTACGTTTTCGATTCTGAAAGGCAAAATTGGATGATTGTTTTTAAGACACAGTGCTATTTCTTTATTGATTTCTTTTGATTGATTGGCATTGTTTGAATGGATATATACCATCACCATACAATTTATGATTGCAGGAGGAATACGTTCCGCCCATTCTTCGGTTTTGGGAATATCACGGTAAGCAACAAAACAGCGGATACCACGCTGTTCCAGATATGCTGACAAGCCTTCTACAATTTTTTGATCTTTGCTTGAATAACTTATAAATACATCGTGTGCCATGATATATCATTTTTTAATTTTAAATCCTAATTTCCTTATTACTTTCAGCGTCTCCATCGCCGTATTCCTGTCATACTCTTTCTCACTTTCAGGCAATTCCTCATACAGCACAAGGCAGGGATGCAGTTTGAGTACGTCATCGCGTTTTTCGCCATATTGCCAACCTTCGGAAATACGCTGTTGCGCCCAAACTTCGTGCGTGTTTTTTGCCAACAGTTCGGTTAGTTCCAGCAAGTCTCCGGAGAGTTCTATGCAGCCGGTATCTAATGGCTGCAGTTTATACATTTTCATTCTTGCCATTATTTACATATTGATATATCATGGAAATGGCTTTTGACAGGCAAATGTCATATTCTCTCGTGTTCTTAATCTTATCATCCATATCCGGAATATCGCTGTAAGGGCAGAGATCATTATGGATAAACATGCTTTTCTTTTTATCTTTCTTTGTTTTGTCCCTGCCGATTTCTTCCCGCTCTTCTTTTGTTGTTGGACGATAACCGAGCAAAAGTTCTTCAATGTTCCATCGGTTATGTTCTACTTTGGCCAACAGTTCGATGGTTTCTTTCTTCAATGCTTCGTTTGGACGAATATCAAATGAACGTCGCTTGACGGCAAGCATATCGGCATTGTAGCGGTTTGACCATTTTTTTACTGTTGACAGCGTCTTCCATGATTTTTCCAGTTCAGATTCCGATGCTATGGATTGAGGGTCTGTTACATGGTCATAATAATAACTATATATGTAATTGACTATTATCGGCAATAAATCATCGTGCTTTGACAAATCCAACAAGTTATCGGACATTCCAAAAGGCTTTACGTTCCGGTATTTGTTTGTCGAGTTCAACATGGAGAGGATTGACCATGAGGCGTTTTGTTTGACCAATATCTGTGTATTGGGACTATCATATATTTCGTCGGGAAGATATAGTCCGCATGCAATCGCGTTTGCCGAAAAGTTGAAGCAAACGGCAAGCGTCAAAAAACTATTCTCTTCGGCGCTGTATGCTTTCAATTTTTCCTGTACTGCCGGATGCTCCACGCGACCCTTGATAAAATGCCACTCAATATCCGTGAACTTGGGTTTATGTTTGTTATTGTGATTGTTTTCGGGCTGTGCCATATCTTCGTAAGTATAGTCTATCTCGTTAAATAGATACCGGTACCGGCCTTGCAGGAAATACATTTCCGTGTCTGCCTGTTCGTCGATAAAAGTGATGCGTGTTTTCAGCTTACTGTTGCGGATAAAATTCGGAAAATGGCAAAGGTGCGAAGCCTGTATGCCCAGCGCAATGCCGGTTTTTGACATGCCGAGAATGACAAGATGCACCGTACAGCCGGAATCGTACCGGATACCTGTCCGGTCTAAGGGTAAATAGACGACGGAATCCTTCCCGTATTCGTATTGACAATCGACAAAAAGTTTTTGCGCCCATATTTCTTGCACATTGAAAGGGTGAAAATCCAACAGGGCTATCTTTTCTTTTTCCCCGTTCCGTTCAATTTCAATTTGAAGTTCTTTCAAATCCTGCCGCTGAAGAATTGTATAGGTGGACTGATTTTCAAAAAGGACAAAGCAAGGGTTGTCCGGCTTTGCTTGCTTCTCTTTTAAAATTTCATTTATTTTTTTCAGCGTTTCGATATTTGTTGAGTCCCTGTCTGTTTCGCCATCCTCTCCCAGAATGAACAATGCCTGCGCCCTGTCGAGATGAAGTTTTTCCAGACATTCGGCAATGTTTCGGTTGCCGCTGACTATCGTAACGTTTTTTTCAACATTGGAGATCAACTTTGAAAACAGTTCATGCCTGACGTTTGGCACCTCCCGTACCGTTTGCAGAACAATTTCAGATGCGGGATACTTCTTTGCCGCCTGCATTACCAAACCGGCAGTCATTGTGTCGTATCCCATGATCACTACATGATTGCTAAAATGATAGAATACATGACCATTTTGTATCTTCTCAACTCTGCGCGCAAAAATGTTGCTGACCGTCGAAATCATGATTCCGCCAAGCATTATCATTCCCAACAGTCCGGTAATGATTAGCCAGGGCTTATGTTCATCGCATACTTCGCCTTTGTATGAACTGCCCGGATTGATATAGGAAAGCAACAAATCTGTGAGGTTGAGCGATTGGTCGGCCAATGTTCCGAGCGACATAAATCCGAAAACAAGAGAACAGAAAACAACCAGCAGTATGATTTGCATTGTCCCGTTTCTTGAGAGGGCAAAATCAAGCCCTCTGATGATACTAAAGTGAAATTTTTTGTTGGCATCCATGTTGAACTACTATTTTTATTTCTATCTTTTTATAATCTGTTCCCGCATCCGCTGCAAAATAGCGCATCGTTTGCCAATCGTTTGCCACAGGAAGTACAAAATTTGCCGGATGAAGCATTTGTAAGCGAATCTACCGAACCGGATTGGTTACGGGAAATATAGACCTCTGCAATATCAATGACGCGGTCGTCCAATTTTGATTGCTGTATCAACCCCCAAATCTGGGTAAGCAGCACCGGCCAGAGGAAAAACATGGAAATAACGGTCGGAATGGCCTGTTGACCGAAAATGCCGACACTTGCTTCGATATAAATGGAATTACCCGTTGGGTGAATATCCACTTTAAGAGCTGTTTTCATGCCTAAAACGGCTTTAAATACATCGCCTTTCCGTATGGAAATATCATATCCCCCGCCAATCAGTCTGTCGGATTTGACTTCGTAACCTTCTCCCGACAAAACAGTGGTAATTTCATCGGCAATGCCCGGAATCATGGATACCGGCGCATAAAATGTCTTGACACTTTTAAATGTTCCCATTTTTTTGAATTTTAATGGTGAAACTCTTGAATCTGTTGATACTGTGTAGCTGCGTGCAATACGCCAAGCTGCGTAACCGCTTCGGCAACCAGCGACAACTGTTCGGCGTTAAAACTTTCTTCCATGCGCCGGAAAAGCGTAATTACCAGTTCGCTTTGCCCGGTAACTTCTTCGTCGGTTACGGTATTATCTTCCATAATTTTACGGAAGGTTGCGCTTTCAAGCGCCATTTCGTCTAAACGGAACAGACCGTTTTCATCAAAAAATACATTCATATTTAATTATTTTAAACGCATATATATCTGCAATTTAGCTCCACAATGCCTACAAAAAGCCCAGTCCGGACTTACCGTTTGACGGCAAATCGGACAGATTTTATCTGAATTGACGTCAGCCATAGCCTGTTGCAACAATTTATACTGTTCACTTGCACCCCAGCGCAGAATTTCGCGAACGCGCACCGCCGCAAAGGGATGCGAATTTTCCATAACAGCCATTGTCTGAAGCATTTTATTCCATGTATCGCCATTGCGGATTTCTTCGTACCGGTCTGCCTGTTGCGCCCATTCTTCCAGATTGATATCTGCGGTAATTGTTCGGGAGCCTCCGGCAAGACGCACCTGCGTTCCGACAACTTCATCAACGCCCATAACTAAAGCGGCGGCGCGGTCGGCCGACAGTTCGCTTTTGCGCTGCCAGTAAAGAAACGCATATTCAAGCGGCTTAATAAAACTGCCAATCAGTCCGAAACTGTCGGCTCCTTTCATAATCATGGAGGCGATGGTGTGATAAAGCACATGGCGACAAGCAATATGACCACATTCGTGGGCTATAACCGAGTCGATTTCCTTGTCGTCTAAATATTCCAGTAAACCGGAAGTAACTGAAATGAAAATCTGCGTATCGCCGAATGTATAGGCATTAGGCATGGGATTCATTTCCAAATAAAACTCAGGTTCTGTGATGCTTAGTTTCCGGCAAACAGGCGGAAGGCGATTGTAAATATCCGGCAACTGTGTCGGTGACAGGCGAATTTTCGACGCCATATTCATGCCGTAATACATTTTCTCGTAACCGAGTTTCAAAAATGACTTGACAACCGTTGAAAGCCCGGGAATGGCTTCCAGATTGCGAAGTGCAGCTTCGTCTTCGGGGTGAATGAAATTCTTTGGGTTCAACATATTTCTTTTTTTTATCAATCAGTTATCTGATAGTTCATCCTTAATTTTATTTGTAATTCATTTTGTTTTAGCCCAATACCGCCTACTACGAATAGGTGGTATCAAAGGGCAAAATAAATTTCGCGAATCTACAAAATATTTGCCAATCAAAATGATATAAATGTGAAGAAATTTACATTATATATAATGAAATAATAAAATAAACGCGCATAAGTCATTGATTTTATGCGTGTTTAATACGATATTTAATTGTTTTTAGTTTCCGAAATTTTGCCATAAAACTATCCGATTGGAATACAATATGATATTTATTCCAAAGAAAGCATTGTAAAATGTTTGTTTTACAATTTGTTTAACCTTTCGTTTAACTCAAAATCATTAACTATCTATATCGGTTATAAACAATAAGTTAATATGATAGGATTTTTAGTTCCACCTATTCGTAGTAATCGGAACTGCTATTTCAATCTGATTATCTCTGCATTTGCCTTATCTACAATGGATTGCCCTAACGAAGCAAGATAAATGCGAGTAGTGGTCTCGTTTTCGTGTCCCATACTTTCACTGATAATTTCCACCGGAACGCCTTTGCGCAATGCCAATGTGGCCCAAGTATGGCGGGAAACATACGAACTTAACGGCTTTTCCAATTTCAGCATCTCGGAAATGCGTTTCAGACGTTTGTTGTGATTACGCAGTTGGCTGGTGTTGTCGCGGTTTTGAGTGGTGTAAATGGGTAGCAGGTAATCATCGAGAGTTTGCCGTTCATAGCGCGTTATGATTTCCTGCATACAATCTTCTATTTTAACCGTCAGCATTTGTTTGGTCTTACTTCGGGCATACACAATGTAGCCGTTTTTCACATCGCTTTTCCGTAGATTGGCCATATCCACAAACGATATTCCACGCATATAAAAACTGAACATAAACAGGTCGCGGGCTAATGCCAACTCGCTGTGAGCGGACAAATCCATATTTTTAAGTCGAATAATTACTTCCTCATTTACAGCGCGTTTTACAGTTTTGTCAATGCGTGTAAAAATGTTGGCAAAGGGATTTTTCTGTATTGTTAAGCCTCGTTTAACAGACTGATTATAAACAGAACGTAAAGCCCGCATATAACAGGATATGGTATTTTTCATCACGCTCGCAGCTTTCAACCAGTTTTCATATTTCCGCATCAACTCATTATCAATGTTGTCAAGCAAAATATCCTGACTGCAAAGGAAACGCTCAAAACTTTTCTTGGCTGTCATACAAATACTTGCCGTTTTTTGTCGGTTATTGTCTGTCAGGTTTTTAATAATATATTCAATAAACGGAAATAAATAGCCATTGAAAGAGTTGTTGGCGTACAAATCCGTCAGTTCCTCCACTGTGTAATCTCCCCGCATTTTAAGCAGGCGAACAAGGTCTGCTATTTGCCGCAATTCCGTTTCCAACCGTGTTTTTATGGATTGCAGGAATGTATTGCGCTCAAAATCGGCAGTCAGGCAAACAACTGTTTCCTTTTGTTCATCCCATTCGTGCGGGTGCAAATGAAAACGGGTTCTCAACAACTTGATTTTCCGGTTGTGAATCAGTTGAAGACAGATAACGCCCTCTTTGTCTTTTACTTTCGAGGGTATGAATTTCAGTTTGATTGATGTACTCATTATTGTGTGTTTTTTAGAATGACTACAAAATTTGGAATAAAAGAGAGTAGATTTATTGATTGTCTGTAGATGGCAGAGGTTGGCTGCGCTTTGCATTAACCGGCAGTTTTCGACCTAAGGGCGAAAAAGATGGTTTCAAGAAATGTTAAAAATACCCCTTTTGTCCTACCTAACCGAAGCAAACCGCAGACAACCCCTGCCACCTGTCTGAAATTGCTTTATTTCCAAAAATTTCGTATATACTTTTGTGCCGGCGTTGCTATTGACGCTAACTTTTAATGCGAGATATTATGTTTGTAAACGATGATTATTTTAACAAATGGATGGAAAAGTTGTACGTGGGTTAAAACACCACGGCTACCAATAGGCTATGCCTGACAGCATACGGATCTGAATGATAATTTTAAAAGATCCATAGAATGGGGTGAAAAGGGCTAATTTGTCATTCGTAATTGATTGATTTTATGAGAATGCTATTTTTCATTTGTCAATTAAAAACAGTTAAAATGGCCCCCATTTGTCAGGAAAAGGGGCTTTTTTGTGTTACGAGAAATTCGGAGCTTCGAACAAATCGGCCAAAATTAGCGGATATGTAAAGCTTTTGTCGTGATTCGGGAAAAATATTTTGAAAAGACGGCTTCTTTTGGGGAAATCATTTAGATGATTGCCGGACGTCATCAGCATAATTTGGAAATTTCATTTAGATCATTTTTAAAATCATCTAAATGATTTCCCAAAGCGATGAGGATGAATTGTGAATAGCATTTAATATTAGTTATTATTTGGTTAATATTAAGGTCTATTAAGATTTATAATACCCTTAAATCTCTTGAGTATCTTAATGACGTTATGGCAGCTATTGAAAGGAAAACACAAACAGTAGAGCATCATTCCCGCTCTATACTTTCAATTTTATGCTTTCAACTCATCATTGCTGTCTTTTTGTATTTGTCAAACCCGCAAATCCTTGCATTTTTCGTGTTAAAAGCCCAAAATCGCCTCAAATATCGAAGAAAAAAAAGACCATTTTTTGACATTCAATTCTGACCCTTTGTCCTTTGTCCTGACAAAACAGAGGAGTTGTGTGTAAGTGCCGGTGGGTATATTTATGTCAGTTCGTAATTCGTATTTCGTCCTCCACCTTCTTCTTGTCGTAAAATACCTTTTTCTATCAGGTCTTTTATATCGCGGATTGCAGTGTCTTGCGAACATTTACAGATTTTTGCCCATTTTGACGATTGCAACTTTCCTCGAAAATCTCCGTCAAGAAGTTTGTTGAGCATTTTCTTTTGCCGTTCATTGAAAGATAGTTTAGCGTTATTTGTCCAAAAATTTGCCTTATGTAAAACGCTCTGCAATATCTTTTCGGAAGCAATTAAAGCATTTTTCAAACAGTTTAAAAACCAGTCAAGCCAAACAGTAATGTCGCTGTCTTCGGTTCGGTGTTGCACTTTTTCAATAGCATCGTAATATTTTTTGCGTTCTTTATTGATTTGTGCCGACATACTGTAAAACCTTTGTTTGCTCTCATCGCTACGAGCAAGTAACATATCACAAATAGCACGAGCAATACGTCCGTTGCCATCGTCAAAAGGGTGAATTGTCACAAACCACAAATGTGCTATTGCGGCTTTAATCACGCTGTCTTGCTTGTTGTCGGTATTGAGCCAATTCAAAAAAATATCCATTTCAGATTTAACATTATCTGCTGTTACTGCTTCGTAATATATCTTTTCTTGTCCAAAAGCACCGGAAACAACTTGCATTTCGTTTTTTCTGTAACAGGCAGCATCAATTTTGTATGCACCGCTGTAACCACTTGGAAACAAGGCGTTGTGCCAACCAAAAAGTCGTTCCTCGGTTAATGGATTTTCGTTGCGTTGCGTTGCATCAAACATCATTTCTACTATTCCGTCAATGTTTCTCGCAGAATTTACAAGTCCTGCAACATCAAGTCCCAAACGACGAGCAATGGAAGAACGAACTTGTTGTTTGTTAAGTTTTTCGCCTTCAATTTCCGACGATTTGATTGTGTCAAGCGTAATATTTTCAAGCGTCGCCTCTGTTTGATAATCGAAACCGAGAGAAGTCATTTTGCCCAAAAGTCGTCCTTGCAGATTACGAACTTGTGCAAGTAAAATACTTATTTTCTTTTCATTCCAAGTAAAGTCTGTCCAATTTTTATGCTGATAAATGTATTTTGCCATATCAATCAAATTTTGGAAGTGCAAATATACAACTTTTGCGGAGAATATGAAAAGTATTTTACGCATTTTTTGCGGCAAATAAATACTTTTTTCTCCGCAAAACTATTTTTTCAAACTAACTATGAATTTTCCCTCCAAACATTGCAATATCCTACTACGTTAAGCACAAATTTCCTGCTTTTGCAAAACGATTCGGAACTGCTAATTTTCTTGTTACCGCTTTTCGGTAATCGTTGCCACTATTGGCTTTCAGTCGCTCTCTGTCGCTGTGTCGCCGGTCACTTGCACATAACTCTTAAATATACGCAATAGATTATCCAAAATGCGCAATGCGCAAAAAGAATATTCTATAGTTACATGTCGTCTGCAAATAGTCTGTAAGCTATCCATAATTATCTTTTTTATAAGACTTTTATTTTATAGCTTTGCATATTGATAATCATAATTCAGTACATCATGAAAACGATCAGATGGATAGGCAGTTTCTTTTTAGCTATTTCTTTATTAGTTCCCTTTGAACTTACGGGACAGAATAACAATCCGCTACGCCTTGGTGTGGCGGGAGTATCTCACGGGCACCTGGCTGAGGTGACGAGGCGCGTGGATAGGGGTGACTTTGTAGTTGTGGGTGTTTACGAAGCCGATAAGCAAATAAGGGAGAACAACGGCTTGCGCAAGAAGATAGACGGGAAGTTGTTCTATGCCGATCTGGGTGAGATGCTCGACAAAACAAAGCCTGAAGTAGTAGTAGCCTATGGTTCCATCTACGATCACTTGAGCGTGGTAGAGGCTTGCGCCCCTCGCGGTATCCATGTCATGGTAGAAAAACCGCTGGCCGTAAACTCCGAACATGCAAACCGTATGGCAGAGTTGGCCCGTAAGCATAACATACAACTCCTTACCAACTACGAAACAACCTGGTATGCCACCAACCACGAAGCCTATCGCCTCCTTCAGGACGATAAAATAGGCTCTATCACCCGTATCAACGTGTACGACGGCCACCAAGGCCCCATCGAGATAGGCTGCGGAAAAGAATTTCTTGACTGGCTGACCGACCCGGCAGGCAATGGAGGAGGAGCTGTGATGGATTTCGGCTGCTATGGCGCCAATCTTACTACCTGGCTCATGAAAGGCGAACTCCCTGTTAGCGTTTTCGGTGTACTTCAACATCAGAAGCCCGATAAATACCCTAAAGTGGATGACGATGCTACCATCATCGTGCAATACCCCAAAGCAACAGTTCAGATCATGGGATCCTGGAACTGGCCTATGGGTCGCAAAGACATGCACATATACGGCAGCAAAGGCTATATCTACCAAGATACTCCCAACGCTATGCGTGTCTACACAGGCAATAATGAGACCACTCCCGCTCCCCCGGCCTTGCAACCACCCTACAATGACTCATTCTACTATCTTAAAGCGGTAGTCCGTGGTGATATAAAAATGTCGTCCCACGATTTATCTTCGCTGGAGAACAACCTGATAGTAGTCCGCATCCTCGAATCAGCCATCAAAAGCTCCCAGACCGGCCAGCCCGTTCGCTTCTAATAGTGTGGATTTAGTACAACGACTTTTTTCATTCACAGAGAACAAAAAAGGGAGACTAAGAAGGGGACGCTGAAATCTACAATGATTCATATAAGCTTCGCCCAATGTTGCCTGAGCAATTGCAATATAATTTTTATTTTCCGAAACTATCATTGATAGCCTTGGAACCAGTTGCCGAGTTTGAGGTCTTTGATATCAACGCCCGGTTCGCGGGTTCCGAGGAGGTGGTCGGAGAAGTAATCAACCATGCGCCAGTAGAAATATTCGTTATAGTTTTCGAAGTGGTGGCGCTGGGTTGGGATGATTAGCATATCGAAGCGTTTGCCGGCTTTGATAAGCTCGTTTACTACCACCATTGTATTCGAGGGATGCACGTTATTGTCTATCTCGCTATGGATAAGGAGGAGATTACCTTTCAGATTGACCGCAAGCTCCTGATTGGCGGGTACGTGTATCTTGAACTCAGTATTCCCCTGGTCGTCGGTTATTTCTTGTACGCCATGATGTATCTCACTCCAACTGCGGTTGTAGAGATTGTTGTCGTGATTGCCGGCACACGAAACGGCTACCTTGAAGAAATCGGAATAAAGCAGCATGGCGGCGGTAGACATAAAGCCTCCACCTGAATGGCCGTGTATCCCTACCCGATTGATATCCATAAATTTGTAGCGATTGCAAAGTTGTTCTATAGCCGCTTTATGGTCGGCCAAAGGATAATCGCGCAAATTGCCGTATCCGTAGTTATGATACCATTTAGAGCGGCTGGGATGTCCACCACGATGACCGACGCATACTACGATGAAACCAGCCTGCGCCAGACGGTCCGTCCGAGGATTCATCGGGCAATAGCGAAAATACGTTCCTTCCTGTTGAGGTCCCGGATATACATAATTGATGATGGGATAAACTTTGGTGGAATCAAAATCAAACGGTTTGTAAATAGCTCCGTAGAGGTCGGTTACTCCATCCGCCGCCTTTACCTTGAAGGGTTCCGGGAATTGATAGCCGGAGAGTAACAGTTGAGAGAAATCACTCTCTTCCAACGTCAGTATTTTTTTGCCGGTATTATCGTATAAAGTTGTTAAGGGGACGGTGTTTATCCTTGAATAATTGTCTACCACAAAACGGCAATCCTTATCCATGGAGGTAAGGTGGAAATAATTGCCGGGAGTGAGCAACTTCAGACCTGAGCCGTCGAAGTTCACCCGGTAGAGGTGTTCGTAGTAGGGAGTCGTATCATCGGCCTCTTTGCCGTTGGCAATAAAGTAGATCACCCGGTTCTTGCTGTCTACGCGCTGTATCATGTCCACATGCCAGGGGCCTTTGGTAATCCGGTTTTTCAGCTTACCCTCGGTATCATACAGATAGAGATGCGCCCATCCGTCCCGTTCGCTCCAGTGAATGATTTCCTTTGTATTTTCGGCCAATGCAAGAGGGCGTGTTTCTATATAGGTATTCATGCGCTCATTGATGATAGCCTTCACGGAATCATCTCCCAGCGTGTACGAACAGATATCCACTCGTTTGACATCGCGACTGGTACGTGTAAGGAAGAATTGGTTGTTCGTTCCCAGCCATATCCGGGGCGAAGTGATTGACTCTAAAGGTTTAGATGCCAACGAAACAATCTGGTCTTTGAACGCTTCCGTTTTTATTTCTTTCCTTGTTTTGTTACTTATATCAAACAGGTAGAGATGCGCAACAGGAGCATCGGCCTCGCCCGGAAGTTGGTATTTATATGTCTCCAACGTAGGGCGAGGTTTGGCTATGGAGTTGATTACCCATAAGTCTTTTACGGCGCGCTGGTCTGTAAGCGTAGCTGCAAAGTAGCGTCCGTCGGGCGACCAACTTCCTTGCACTGCCTTACGTTTGTGGTCGTAAAGGGTTGAATCCGTATTCATGCGGTTGCGAGGCATACCGAATGCGAAATCCTCCACCCCATCGGTTGTAAGGGCTATCTCCGTAATCGTACTGTCCTTTGGATTAGCCACCAGAATTTCGTAGTCGGCATAGCTTATATAATAAAGGTTCAGGTCTTTGGCAAAGACTACATATTTCTTATCGGGCGATATATTCCCCCATCGCTCTATGGGAGGGTCTTTTTTAGTGACAGCCTTCAGTTCGCGGGAGGTATAATCATAACTGAAGTATAAAGTCTTTGCCTGTGAGGTTATCTCGAAAGTAAATGTATGATCGTCTTCCTCAAGCTTCAGGTTCTTCAGGGGGAGTTGCTGAGCCGTAAAGGGGTCTTTCACTATTTCGGTGAGTTGAGCCGCCAACTCGTCCTGGTCAAACAGCAACTGCTTCTTAGCCAGTTCCGGTTCAACCACATACCATTTCACGCCCTCTCCTGTTTTGTATTCATACCAGAACTTAGCGCTCTTCGTAAAATAGTTCGGAGTAACAGTGTACGAAAACAAGAGTTGTTCCGCATTCTGAGGTGCAAACCTGCGGGCTTGCGTATAGCCGGGAAGGGTTTCCTGAGCATACAGGACACCCACTCCCAAGCAAACGATTACATACAATAAGTACTTTCGCATTCTATCAATTTTTAATTATTAACTATCTAATAAGGGGAGCGAAAAAGATGGCATTGGTGAACATACGGGCGCCACCGTACCAATAGGAACGGAAGGTGAGGTCGTCTGTGATGTAGATGATGTGACCTGTTCCGGCTCTGTCGCATATCACAATCGGGGTATCTTCAAGCTCCTTGCTATGCTCTTTACGGAGGAATCCCGACAGTACCGGGTTTTTGTCGTATAATACCGGAGCTTTATTTACCTCCTTGGGCTTCTCGAATGCCAGTTCATTATCTTTAAGGACAGGAAGAAAGCGGCTTGTATAACCCCAGGCTATGGGATGTGTCGAATCGATTTGCGCACGAAGGTGTGACCCGGGTATGCTGTACATGGCTGCACGATCTGCACGTTCACCGTAAGGGATGTAGGTAGCCGAGTCTGCAGATGTAAGCTTCTTTTCCTTCAATTCCGTTAGTTTGAGTTCATTGACGGCCTTGTAAGCGCTGCCGGAAGCAATTAATGTACCTCCGTTACGTACCCATCCGGCTATCTTCGTATCCAATCCATTGGAGAGAGATACACGGCCTGAGGGTATGATAATCACATTAAACTCATTCAGATCGGCAGAGGATAAGGTAGCCTGGTCAAGAAGAACAGGTTTCATTTTCAGGCGATAATTCAGCAGATACCAGATGGAGCCGCTTTGACCTGTCGACATTCCTGTACCTGTCAGAATAGCTATTTTAGGCTCTTTGAGAGCTTGGTTGTCAAAATGCCCCAAATCGAAGTCCTTCATCTGACTGGAAGCTACGGCTTGCACATTGACGCCTGTTTCTATCGCCAGTTTCTCTACCTTGTCATAGATTTCCTTGGCAGAAAGTTTCTGGTTGGCAACAGGCAGCACATACATACCCGGGCCGTAAACCACCGTACCGTCTGCAGAGTTGGCGCCACGACCGGACACTTTAACCAGCAAACCGGCTTCCTGAAGGGATTTGACAAGCAAAGGTGAATAATACTCCTTATTGTCGAACAGATAGGCGTATTCACTCACACCCTCTTTTACGCTGCCCGGTTTAAAGACAGGTTGGGTGACGGCATCGCCAATCAAACCTGCCATAGACTTTACGGAGGTATACTTCAGATTGAAGGCTTCCGCCATATTCCAGGTAGAGACGTCGTAGAACAAACTATCCTTGAAATACGTGGTACTCTCGAACAAAGAGCGAAGAATCATAGAATTGCGCTGTTGTACGGACACGATATAGGAGTTATCCTTTGAGTAGGTATGACCATTCTGAGTAATATCTTTCGCCAACTTGGATACATCCAGATTATGGCTCCTAAGGAGTTCGATGAAGTGGTAGCTGATGGCTTCCGAACCGTTGCCGTCGAATATCCATGCTTTCTCAGTCAGACTGCCCGCTTCCTTATAGCGGTCTGCACAAAAGCGTCTTTGATAATCGAGCAGCTTATCTTTCATTTCGTAAGCGCCTTTGACGGTTCCGAAAGCACAGGTTATCTGATTACGGATACTAAAGGGAAACGAGATCAAACCATTGTCGGTCTTCTTAATATGCCCGCGAACGCTGGCCTGTTCAAACAGCATGGCTACCGCACCCAAGGCGTCGCCATACACATCACCCGTACCCAGATAATAACTATCGAACTGGTCTTTAGAGAGGTATAAGGAGCCTATCCTGTCTAAGGCCTTCATATTATAGGAAGATATTTGTGCCGTTAGCTGTTTATTTTCTTCCGGTATGGCGGGGTAATAGCAAACAGGATCTGAAGGTTCCAGAAAATAGGTGCTATTGCCTCCCATCTCGTGGAAATCATCTACTACATTAGGAGACCATTCGTGATATAGCTTCATCTGGAACTTCAGCTCAGGCTGTTGTACAGGAAGCCAATCACGGTTCAAGTCGTGCCAATAATGGTTGGAGCGACCACCGGGCCAGGGTTCGCTTGCTTCACGTGAAAGTGGATCAGGTACATCAGGGAAGCTACGGTTGGCATTCACCCAGGCAGCATAGCGGTTCATACCATCCGGATTCTGACTCGGAATAAGGTTAATCAGCACTTTATCCAGCAGTTCATCTATCTCTGCGCCTTGAGCAGCCGCAAAGAAATAGGCAAAACCAATGGATGCATTCACGCCTGATGCTTCGTTTCCGTGAATGGTATTCATCAGATTGATAACAACCGGCATAGACTTGATATCAAGGCTTCCCGAAACAGAAGGGTCTATCAGCTTATTATGCGTGGTACGGATATCCTCAATAGACTTTTGATTCTTTTCAGAAGTAATCGTCAGGTTAAGATAAGCTCTATGCTCATAGGTGCGACCATACTCCTTTATCGTAATTCTGGGGGATAGTTTCTCAAGTATATGCATATACTGCTCTACCTGCGACCAGTTCACATGCTGTTCTCCGAGCTGAAACCCCAAGACTTCCTGAGGAGTGGGAATCTCTTTGTTCAAGGTATAGTTCCACTCCTTAGGCATATAATAGGAAAGCTCCGTAGAGAAAGCCTCCTGCTTGGGCTGCGCAAGGAGACAAAGAGGCAGCAGCAAACCAAGTACAATGGATGATAATTTAAAGTTCATCAGGTAATTTATTTATTTGTTTATTCATGTAGAGGCAACCTCGTGGTCGTCCTCTTATAATTCATTTAGGTAAATTGCGATCCCATCCTTCGGTTTGCACAATGCCGAATCCGGAATTAATTTCTGCCTGCGGGATAGGATAAGCGAAAAGTGAAGGATCGTAATTCTGATATTTGCCTCTGCCAACCGTAATCTTCTCCTGCCATCTTCTCACATCGAAATAGCGATGCCCTTCCTGAATCAGCTCCAGTTTCCTTTCCTGACGGATAAAGGAGACAATCTGGCTGTTTTCAGGTATACTTGCCGCATCCAATCCAGGATTACGAGCCAAGGATATAACCAGCAAATTCTCTTTAGCTTCTGCATAGTTACCTTGTGCTGCATAAGACTCTGCTAAGATAAGATATAATTCCGGAAGACGAAAAATGCCTATATTTGAAGCGTCAGCGCCCTCGCTTGTTCCCGAGTATTTAGCGCCGTATTCACTCAGAATACTGGTTCGTATATCGGTTTCGGGATATTGCGAAAGAATGGCGGCAGGAATAGAAAGGCCGTATAAAGTGTACATGGTACCTAATGAGTTGGCGCCCGGATGATCGGCAGCAGACTTGACAAGAGTGAAAATATCTTCCTGTGAGATCGAATTACTTGTAAACAAGGAGGTGTATGCATCCGGTGTATTGGCCAGACTTCCACCCCGCAAATCAATAGCTTCATTGGCTGCGGCAATAGCTCCGGCATAGTCTTTCATATAGAGTTTAACCCTGGCTTCCAGCGCATATACAGCATTAAGATTCATATAATAAGATCCCGGATCTTCTACATCTTCTTTTCCAAAATACTCTTTAGCCTTCGCAATATCCGATAAGATATGGGTATAGTTCTCGCCCAGGGTGCTACGACTTACTTCCTGGTAAACCTCAACAGGTGTGGAAATATTAACAATTCCCAAAGTGGATTTATTCGCATCGGTATACGGCAAAGCAAATATGTTTGTCAATGCAAAGGTAGTCAATGCTCTCAGCCCGTAAGCTTGTGCGACATATCCGTCTATTTCGGATGTTTCCGGAAGATCGACTGTCTCACCGGCCTGAATGATACGGGAAGAATTATTAATCACCTTATAGCCATAGTTCCAAATATCTTCCAATATGATTTCGGTAGATTGCACCTGCCATTCGGAGAGTGTCAGGAAGTGGCCGGATGATGCACTGTGGAAGACGATATCGCTGGCTGCATCTCCCAGACAAATCACGTCACGCCCGAATAATCGATAGTTGCCCATTTCGTTGTACACGCCATTCAGATTGTTGGAAAAATCTTTTACAGAAGTAAATGCCTCCTCTTCTGCTATGGCTTCTGTAGGTAATTCGTTTAGAAAATCGTCGCACGAACTGATTCCAAATCCTAAAATTCCAACTAAAAGGATATATATTTTTTTCATGTGAATATCTATTTATTATTGTTTTATAGTTAGTTAAAATGAGACATTGACGCCAAACATGACTGTTGTTGGTATTGGATATGTCCATTGCTGGTAACCATCTTCCGCAGCACGCGGGTCGAAACCAATAAAATCAGAAGCGGTGATAACAAACAGATTATCAACAGATGCATACACTCTTAAATTATCAACCGTAAGCGCTTTTGCAATGCTTTTCGGGAACGTATAGCCCAAGTTGATTGCTTTCATTCGGAAATAAGAAGCATCCATCAAAAAGCGGGTCGATAGCTTGGCTACGTCGTTGTTTCCACCGGCTATGAACTTAGGCACATTGGTAATCTGTCCGGGATATTGCCATCTATTGTCATACACATAATTAGCTACAGGGCCTAACTCATAATCGCCGACCATAAGGTCGTATTGCAATCCTCTGTTGAATACTTTATTGCCCAATGAGAAACTACCATCAATAGATAAATCGAAGCCTTTGAAGGTAAAGCTTGTTCCGATACCTCCATAAAAATCGGGGTCGGCGCTGCCTACTATCTGTTGCTCCGCTTCATTGATACGGGTCGTTGTTTCCTTGCTTCCGGCGCTTTTATAGAACAGACCTACCCCTGTTTCAGGGTCAACACCTGCATAAACAGGAAGGTAGAATGTATTGTAAGCTTCGCCCACTTTCCGGATATTCCAAGTTCCTTCAATAGGTTTGTCGGTAGCTAAAGCGGTAATTTCATTCTTGTTAATACTTCCGTTAACATGGGCTTTCCATGAAAAAGATTTGTTTTGAAGAAGTGTTGCATTCACCAAGAACTCAAATCCCGTATTCTGCATCTCACCAATATTTTTCAAAACAGATTTGAATCCGGTGGTATACGAAAGGGGCACGTCAAATATCATGTCGGATGTGCGTTGATTATAGAAATCCAATTCCAGATTAATCCGGTTGAAAAGAACGGCATTAATACCTATATCTGCCTTGGTTACAGTTTCCCATTTCAGGTTAGGCGATGAGATTTGAGAGGGTACAGCCCCTGGATTGGAATTGTAAGAATATCCATATTCATAAAGACCCATATAAGCGTAATATTTGTTGCCGATATCCTGATTACCTACCGTACCGTAACTGCCACGGATGGTCAAATCAGTCAACCAGTTTTGAGCGCTCTCCATAAATGGTTCTTGCGTTAAGCGGTATTTCGCTCCTACCGACCAGAATGGCGCCCATCTATTGTTAGATCCGAAGCGCGAAGAAGCGTCATAACGGAATGAGGCTGAACCGTAATATTTGTTATTGTAGTTATACTCGCCGTTGAAGAAGAAAGAAGCCAGCGTACTCGCCCTACTGGTAGATACAGCGTCTATGGGAGTAGATGCATTCACCAATTCAACGACAACATCTGAGGGATAATTAGTTGCTGCGGCTTCTAATGAAGTTCGGGAAACGCGTTGTGCTTCCTGTCCGAGCAAGATGTTCAGGTTGTGAGCATCTTTGAAGGAACGGTTGAAATTCAGCGTGTTCGTAATGGTATAAACCGTTGCCCTGTAATTATATTTCTCTCCGTTTAAACCATTATCCCAATAACTGGGGTTATTCGATCCACTGAAGAAGAACTCATTGATATCAAGCACGTTTATACCTGCATTTGTTTTCCATTTCAGCCCGTCCATAAACGTATAGGTGAAATACGGATTGACAATGGCTGTAATATTCTTCTGGTTGTAAATATCTCCTTTTTCCTTGTCATACAAAGCTACGGCATTATAATAACCATCATGTACCAAGGCGTAACTTCCATCGGGATTATAGATTTGCTGGAAAGGACGGGTGTCGTAAACAAGCACCATAGGGTTTGTATAGGAACTGGTAGCCGGTATATTGTTAATGTCGGAGAAGCCTCCATCAATGGATACCCCATAGCCGATACGTCCGGATTCACCTTCCAAATTGAGGCGGCCGGAGTATCGCTTCATGCCCGAACCTATCATGGTGCCTTCATTTGAGTAGTATCCCAAGCTGGCGAAAAAACGGCCTGCTTGAGAGCCACCCTGCAGGTCTATCGTATATTCTTGCACGACGCCTGACTTGAGAACTTCATCCAGCCAATCAATGCTTTTCACATTATCAATGTCAAATCCGTACCAATCCAAGGCATTCTCTTTAAGCAGCTCATACCCTTCTGCTTCAGAAGAAACGTCGCCGGAGTTAACGTATCCTTCAGACCATATTTTCTTATATTTATCTAATCCAATCAAACGATAATCATTCTGGATACTACCATTATAACTAACGCCAACTTTCGCATTGAAGTTGAATCGGGTTTTCCCTTCTTTGCCTTTTTTTGTGGAAATAACGATTACGCCATTAGCTGCTCGCGCGCCATATATAGAGGTAGCAGTAGCATCTTTCAATACGGTAATGCTTTCTATATCGTTAGGGTTGATATTTGCAATCGGGCTTACTTCCATACCGCTCCAAGCTCCCATCTTGTCTGTGTAGATAGGAATACCATCTACCACGTATAATGGCTCCGTACCTGAATTGATCGAACCTATTCCGCGAATGGTTGTCGTTGCGTAAGCGCCGGGCTGCCCTGTTCCATTATTTACTTGCAGGCCGGCTACAGCGCCTTCCAGTGATTTCATAAAGTTGGCGTCCGTCCGCTTCAATACCTCGTCGCTTCCAACAATTTGTGCAGCACCTGTAAAGGCTGCTTTTTTAGTGATGCCATAACCTGTAACCACCACTTCATCAACCAGCAGGGATGACTCCTGAAGAACGATTTCCATCCTGCCGGTTCTTGCTTTGGCCGTGACACTCTCATAGCCAATGCTCGTCACAAGCAGATCGCTCCCTTCAGCTACTGACAAGGAGAACTTTCCATCAATATCGGTCACAGTTCCCTGACTTGTTCCTTTTACTGTGATAGTTACGCCTATCAAAGGTACGCGGGCATCATCAAAGACGAGCCCTTCCACACGAATCGTTTGTTGTCCGAATCCAGCAACGGACATACATAAAAGCAGCAAACTCAAAAACAGTTTGACTGCATAGGTACTACAATAATCTTTTGCCATAAATACACACGTCTTTAAGGGTTTTTTAACGCTTCAAAGATATTAACTATTACGACGCAAGCAAAAATATTTTAGCCAAAATGCTTTTTTATCACATAAATCATATCTATGTGATAGATAATATTCTACAATACCGCCAATTTGCGCATAAATACAGGCTATTCATTAACTCAAGTTCTTTAACCTGAATTATTCATAATAACAGTGCCGATAACAAATGGGCAGGAGTTTTGTATAAATTCACATTGTGCTATTTTCCATGTTTTTTCGGGTTTGCATTTTTGCAAAAACCGTGCTTTTTCGGGCTTGTATTTTTGCAGTTTGATAAAAAACAGTATCTTTGTGCTTGTTAGTAATCTGCTGTTTTAAAAATAAATGATGGCAAAAAAAAGATACTTTCAGCGGAATATAGACCGGGAATTGCTTCTGTGGAGCAAAGATGCCGACCGAAAAGTGTTGCTATTGAGAGGAGCAAGGCAGGTGGGTAAGTCGTCGGCAGTGCGTAATCTGGGAGCAGGTTTCAGGTATTTTGTGGAAATCAATTTTGATGATGCAGATGAACAGTTGAAAAACCTTTTTCAACCGGGCGTTTCACCGCAGGAGATATGTATGCAGTTATCTGCATTAACCCTTACTCCCATTGTTCCGGGCGAAACATTGCTGTTTTTTGATGAAATTCAGACCTGTCTTCCGGCCATTCTGAAATTACGGTATTTTTACGAACAATATCCCGAACTTCATGTAATTGCTGCCGGTTCTTTACTTGAATTTGCTTTGGAAGAAATATCATCTTTTGGCGTAGGTAGAATAAGTTCGCTTTTTATGTATCCGTTTTCGTTTGACGAATTTTTATCGGCTTCGGGTAAAGAAATGTGGGTAAAAGCATACACAGAAGCCAGTCCTGAAAATCCACTGTTTGAAGTGTTGCATAAGAACATTTTGAAACTGTTACAGATTTTTCTGTTGATTGGCGGTATGCCGGCTATTGTAGCCGATTTCATTACTAACCAAGACCTTTTACGGTGTCAAAGGCAGCTTAACGATATGCTCGTTTCGTTTCGCACCGATTTTGTGAAATATAAAAAACGTGTGCCGTCCACCCGCATAAATGAGGTATTTAAGTCGGTAGCGCAACAAGCCGAAGGAAAATTTGTTTATGAAAAAGCCTCCGTACAATCGTCCAACCGTCAGATAAAAGATGCTTTGGAACTGCTGATTATGGCGGGTCTGGTATATCCTGTAACGCATACGGCTGCCAACGGTATTCCTTTGGGCGCTGAAATGAACACTAAATTTCAACGAATGTTTTTGTTCGATACGGGATTGTTTCAACGCATTTTGGAATTGAACATCTCCAATATCTTGCTGGCAGATGATTTCAAAACCGTTAATCGCGGCGCTTTGGCAGAAATTTTTGTTGCTTTGGAACTTGTAAAAGCAGCTTCCTGTTACAGCCCAACATCGCTATACTATTGGCAAAGAGAAAAGTCGCAGTCAAGCGCCCAAATTGATTTTTTAGTACAACGAGACGATAAAATCATTCCGATAGAAGTAAAAGCGGGTACAATAGGGAAAATGCAAAGTATGAATCTGTTTCTCAAAGAAAAACACTTGGAATATGGCATACGTACTTCACTTGAAAATTTTGCAAAATATGATAACATACAAGTCTATCCATTGTATGCAATCGGAAATATAGTAAAAAGATAGTCAAGCAGCGAAATTGCATTTTCTTATTGCGAGATGCTAAAGGACTTTAGTTAAAGGTCCATTTTAGGGCTAAGGTGGGGATTGCGAAGGTGCCGTCGCGGTGGGCGAAATCGTGGGTTATTTCTACTTCGCTGCCTACGCTTAGGTTGAAGGTATCGTCTATTCCTCTTAGTTTGTTTATGTTAAGCCATATTTGAGGCTCGGACATGAAGATGAAGGCACCTACTTCGGTCTTTTCGCGCCACCAGTCGGCAAAACCTGAAAAGGTGCAAAGACCGTTGCGGCCAAAGTTGAGATACCAAGTTCCCGTCAACTGAAAATTATGCGGCTCGGGGTTCTGCTGGATGTACTTGTACATAGCCGTTAGCGTGAAGCCTTTGCTGAAGGTACTATTATTATATGTATAGGTAGCTCCTCCCAAATACGCATTTTGGAAAGGATATGAGGTTGTATTGCCACCATTGTATTCCAAGTGGATGGAAAAAGGATTCTCCCAGAAGCTCAGCTCGCGGGCTATCTCCCAATAGGCGGCAGCTATGCCCGAATTTCTATAATCCATATCGATGAAGAAGAAGGTGCTTCCCCATCTATCGGTTTTAAACATTTCGACAGTAGAAGTGAGATGGGGGCGTTCGCCATACTCATTGGTGTAAAGATCGCGACCGAAGTCATAGTGTAATTGCACATTTTGCGCTTGGCTACAGATAGAAAACAAGGCCATAACCGTAAGAAACATACTCTTTTTCATACCTATTTAATTATATGATTCGTAATGAAGCGGCAAAAGTAATGAAAAAACTATCGCGATAGGTTTGGAGTTTAAAGAAAAATAACTACTTTTGCACTTGGGTAAGTCCTACACGGCATGCTCCCTCGGAATCCCCCAGGGCTTGACGGCAGCAAGGGTACGCTGGTTGTAGCGGCGCGATGTAGTAAGCTTACCCATTTTTTATTATATATGGGAGAACAGAAAAACCTGCTTTTAAAAAGCGCAATGTTTTACGGCCTGTTACTCGGTGGGTTCTGGGTGATAAAATACATTTTCTTCATACTTGGGACTATGTATCCTGTTGCGAATTATGCCTATTCCGTTCTAACGCCTCTTACGCTTATCTTCGCCTATATTTTCACCAAAGTATATAAGATTTTGATAGGCGGCAAGATGAGTTTTGCACATGCGTGGCAGTTTGGCATATTGCTCTATTTCTTTGCAGCCTTAATAGTTTGTTTGGTTCATTACATTTTCTACGCATACATAGCTTCCCCTGAATACATGGAAGAAATGGCTACTCAGGCTACCAATATGGTGAAATCGATGAATCTGAGTGAGGAGATGCAGAATTCCATTATCGAGCAAATGCCGGATCTCACGCCGATAAAGATGACTGTTCAGGGCATCATGAATAATGTTTTTTATGGTATCATATTCTCCATACCTGTAGCCGCCCTTGTCTTCCGGAAGGATTTATCAGGGTTAATTCAGCAGCATCAGAATCAACAACAACAATAACATGGACATATCAGTAGTTATACCTTTATTTAATGAAGCAGAGTCGCTGCCCGAACTCTACGCATGGATAGTGAAAGTGATGAATGACAATCACTATACCTACGAGATTATCTTCATCAGCGACGGAAGCACCGACAACTCATGGGATATTATCGAAGAACTGCAAAAGAAGTCATCCGCAGTGAAAGGAATTAAGTTTCGGCGCAATTACGGCAAATCGCCGGCTTTGCAATGTGGCTTTCAACGGGCAAAGGGAGACGTAATCATTACCATGGATGCAGATCTTCAGGATAGTCCGGACGAAATTTCAGAGCTTTACCGAATGATAAAAGAGGAAAACTACGATCTGGTATCGGGTTGGAAGAAGAAACGCTACGACCCCCTTACTAAAACCATCCCTACCAAGCTGTTTAATGCCACGGCACGCAAGTTCTCGGGCGTAAGCCTCCACGACTTCAATTGCGGACTGAAAGCGTACAAAAATATTGTAATCAAAAACATAGAAGTGTATAACGATATGCACCGCTACATCCCTTATCTGGCAAAGATTGCCGGGTTTAACAAGATTGGCGAGAAGGTCGTGCATCATCAAGCCCGGAAATACGGGACTACGAAGTTCGGACTGAGTCGCTTCGTGAACGGATACCTCGACCTCATCACCCTTTGGTTTACTTCCAAGTTTGGGAAGAAGCCGATGCACTTTTTCGGCCTCTGGGGTAGCGTGATGTTCTTTATTGGCTTCGTGGCTTTAATCTATGTTTTAACGATGAAGCTGATATCAATTATGTCTGGTGATTTGCGACCGTTAGTCACCAACTCTCCTTATTTTTACATCTCGCTCGTGGCTATGATACTGGGAACTCAAATGTTTCTTTCCGGATTTATCGGAGAACTGATTTCGAGGAACTCACCCAAGCGGAACCATTATCAAATTGAAGCAGAAATATAATGAAAAGTCAGGAATTACGCTCGTTAGCGCCGGAATTAGATTCACTTCGCTTAGGTAGCGGATGGACTATTGAGGATTTAAGCAAACCACAAATCATTGTGGAAAGCAGCTACGGACACAGCCATCCGGGAAGCGCTCATCTGAACAAACTGGTGGATGAAGCAGATAAAGGAGTGAACGATGGCGGTGGTAAAGCGGCTAATTACTACGTAACCGATATATGCGACGGCGAAGCCCAAGGGCATGACGGCATGAATTATTCCCTTGTATCACGTGACGTTATGGCAGCTATGATTGAAATTCATGTGAGAGCTACGCCTTTTGACGCCGGTATCTTTATCGCCAGTTGCGACAAGTCAGTTCCAGCTCATCTGATGGCCATTGCACGACTCAATATGCCTTCGATATTTGTGCCGGGAGGGATCATGAAAGCTGGTCCAAATCTGTTGACTTTAGAACAAATAGGTACTTATAGCGCCCAATATGCCCGCCATGAAATTACCAAAGAACAATATATGACCTATAAACACGACGCCTGCCCCGACTGCGGAGCTTGCTCGTTTATGGGGACTGCCTCCACCATGCAAGTAATGGCTGAAGCGCTGGGTATTGCCATGCCCGGTTCAGCCCTGATTCCTACGAACGTACATTATCTGAAAGATACTACCCGGAGAGCCGGAGAGCGCTCCATCATGCTGGCATATGAGAATCTCCTGCCCTCTGAAATCATGACAGAGGAAGCTTTCGAGAATGCTATCATGGTACATGCCGCCATTGCAGGGTCGAGCAACAGTCTGCTCCACCTCCCCGCCATTGCGCATGAGCTGGGAATTGAAATAAAGCCCGAACTGTTTGACGAGATACATCGCAAGATA
The DNA here is from genome assembly GCA_025996775.1 of Bacteroidia bacterium. Classification (GTDB taxonomy): domain Bacteria; phylum Bacteroidota; class Bacteroidia; order Bacteroidales; family Tannerellaceae; genus DFXE01. The sequence goes on from BNTS01000006.1 coordinate 61,304, forward strand.
CCCTTCCTGCTCAACATCCGCCCCAGTGGTTACTGGCCGGGTGAGTACTTCTGGTATGCAGGCGGCGTTCCCGTTATCATGGAAGAAATCAAAGACTTTCTGCACCTGAACGTGCGGACAGTTACAGGAAAGACCCTGGGCGAAAACTTGGATATTATCCGCCAAACCGGCTTTTACGAAGGTTGTCACAAGTACCTCAATGCCTTAGGTGTGACGGTAGGCGACATCATCAAGCCGCTGAACGGTCCGATTCGTCCGCAAGGCGCTATTGCTATCCTGAAAGGTAACTTAGCCCCCGAAGGCGCTGTGGTAAAACACTCTGCCATCTCGCCCAAATTGATGCAGGTGACACTGAAAGCCCGCGTGTTCGACAGCGAAGAAGCAGCCCTTAAAGCCGTATTGGAGAAAGATATTCATCCCGGTGACGCCGTCCTTATCCGTTACGAAGGACCGAAGGGAAGCGGTATGCCGGAGATGTTCTACACCACCGAAGCCATTGCCTCAGACCTGGAACTGATTGAGACAGTTGCCCTGATCACCGACGGACGTTTCTCTGGCGCCACCCGCGGCCCGGCTATCGGCCACGTATCACCGGAAGCCTCTGAAGGAGGCCCCATCGCATTAGTGGAAGAAGGTGACTTGGTTACGATCGACATACCGGCACGCAAGCTGGATATAACAGGCATAGCCGGTAAGACGAAAACGCCCAAAGAGGTTGATGCCGTACTTGCCGAACGCCTCAAGTATTGGACAAAACCGGAAACTCGCTTCAAAAGCGGCATCCTAAGCATATATACTAATAACAGCGCTTCTCCCATGAAAGGAGGATATTTAAAAAATAGTGATGAATAAGAATAATATACTAATTACGCTATGCAGTCTCTTCCTGTTAATGGGCGCGGGCTGCACGAATAATAAGCAGTATTTTGAAGAGAGTGGGTCGGTATTTCATACCCTGTACAGAATTAAGTATGAGGCTCCTCAGTTGTTGACAGATAAGATTGACGCCGAGTTTCAGGCGTTTAATCTTTCGCTTAACCCCTTTAATCCGAACTCCATTATTGCCAAAGTAAACAGGAACGAGGAAGTAGAGGTAGACGAGTGGTTTACCACCGTATTCAATAAGGCGCAAGAGATTTCCGAACGCTCGGGAGGCGCCTTCGATGCAACCGTGGCTCCCTTAATCAATCTCTGGGGCTTTGGTTTCAGTAAGATGGATAGCGTAACGCCCCGGATGGTGGATAGTATCAGCGAATTTGTGGGATACCGGAAGATACGCCTTGAGGGAAAAAAGGTTGTCAAAGACGACACTCGCATCATGCTCAACTACTCGGCTATTGCCAAAGGATACGCCTGCGACGTGATTGCTCAATTGCTGGAACGTGAAGGAGTGACCAATTATATGGTGGAGATAGGTGGCGAAGTAGCGATGAGAGGAGTAAACCAACATGGCGACTGCTGGCGAATCGGCATCAATAAGCCCGAAGATGATTTGGAGGGTGCTAACCAACAACTGGAAGACATCGTGCACCCCTGTAAAACATGTGGAATTGCCACCTCGGGCGACTATCGCAATTACTACGAGAAAGACGGAAAGCGATTCGGCCATACCATCAATCCTGCGACCGGTTATCCGGCAGGACAAAACGTACTTAGTTCCACTGTCATAGCCGACGACTGCATGACAGCCGACGGCTTTGCTACCGTCTTCATGGTACTGGGAGCAGAAAAAGCCATCGAAGCAGCCAAGTCATTCCCCGAAATAGATTACTTCTTCATCTACCTCGACGCCGAAGGTAAGCATCAGGTAGCCTACTCCGAAGGTATGCATCAGTATCTAACGAACAGGTAATAAATGGAAAAGGTTTTCGAGTCGTACAATAGCACCCTTGAATCCTCATCCCTGCAAATAGAGGCTCTGAAAAAGAAGATTCATCTGATTGGTACCATCCGGTTGCTGCTCGTATTAGCGGCCATTGCTACCATCTGGTTCTTATGGGGGCACGACTGGCGTTTACTCGTTGGAATCGTCTTGGCTTACGCCATTCCTTTCGCCGTGCTGATGAAGTATCACAATAAGCTTGCCTTTAGGAAAGACCATCTGGAATCTCTGTGTTTGCTATGTACCAACGAACTAAAAGGTCTAAACTACGATTTCAGCGCCTTTGATGGAGCACCGGAAATGATAAACGGAGAGCATCCTTTCAGCTTGGACTTGGATATATTCGGTAACTGTTCCTTCTTTCAATCCGTAAACCGCACAGTTACGGCAATGGGACGCGAACGGCTCATCAATTGGTTCTCCCAACCCTTGACGGAAAAGGAAGTTATACTAAAACGGCAGGAAGCCGTCAAAGAACTCACTCCCCGCATCAGGCTTAGGCAGAATTTCTATGTTACAGGCATCCTCCACACCGGCAAAAGCAACGATTCAAACCTTCTGTCGCGCCTTACAGATCGTTCCGCCTTCTTTGCCAACAGCCTGTTCTGGCGAGCAGCCGTATGGATAGCGCCTCTATTTTGGATTATTGCTTTCGCAGCTTTGGCTATGGGACACCTCAGTGGAGCATTGTTTGGCATCTTCTTTCTTGTCAGTACAGTGATTGCTTATATGCGGGGCGGAAAAATCGGCGATCTCCATACGGCCGTCAACAAAATGGAGAAAATACTTGCCTCCTATGCCAATCTGTCGGAATGCTTAGAAGGCGAAAAGTTTGCCTCTGAAGAACTCTCTGATATCAGCCGGAAATTAAAAGGCAAAGGTACTACCGCCTCACAAGCCATCAGGCGATTATCCGCCCATATCGGTTCGCTGGATTCGCGGGGAACACTTTCAGGCATGCTGCTCAATATATTTACCTTTAGAGATACACGTACGTCTATCGCTATCGAGCAGTGGAATCTGGCGTACGGTTCGAAAACAGGAGATTGGTTCGATGCACTGGCTCAATTCGACTCGCTCAGTTCGCTGGCAGGCTTTGCCTTCAACCACCCGGACTACACCTACCCCACCATTGCCGACTCGTACTTTACCATGTCAGGCATAGCCCTCGGCCATCCCTTAATCCCTCGCGACGTATGCGTGAAAAACGATATATCCATCGGTCAAAACCCATGGTTCCTAATCATTACAGGAGCTAATATGGCCGGTAAGAGTACTTACCTGCGCACAGTAGGCGTCAATTTCCTGTTAGCTACAATAGGCGCCCCCGTCTATGCCGACAAACTGACTATCTATCCGGCCAAGTTGGTAACCAGCCTTCGCACCTCCGATTCGCTGACAAGCAACGAATCCTATTTCTTTGCCGAACTTAAACGCCTGAAGATGATTATCGATCGCCTCAAACAAGGCGAAAAACTTTTTATCATCTTAGACGAGATCTTGAAGGGAACAAATTCTGCCGACAAACAAAAAGGCTCCATCGCCCTCATGAAGCAACTCGTCACCTACAATGCCCGCGGCATCATAGCCACCCACGACCTCGCTCTTGGCGACTTGGAAAAAGAATTCCTCGACCAAATAAAAAACTACCGATTCGAATCCGACGTCACCAACGACGCCCTAACCTTCACCTACCGCCTCCGTGAAGGCGTCGCCCAAAACATGAATGCCAGCTATCTCATGAAAAAAATGGGCATCACCCTTTAGCTCCAATTTATCTGTTCTACCCCCTAACTATCTATTGAATTATTGTCGAAAAAAAATGTAGCTTTGCAAAAACAAAAAATATATGGAAAAGCATAAGGAAAGGCTACGGATTGGCATAGTGGGGACGAATTTTATTAGCGATTGGGTGATTGCAGGAGGAAAGCAGGATGAGCGGTTTGAAGTGGCGGCTGTTTACTCGCGAAAGCAGGAGACGGCGGATGCTTTCGCGGCTAAGCACGGGATACCTCATACATTTACTTCGTTGGAGGAGATGGCTTCCAGTTCGTTGATTGATGCGGTGTATATTGCATCTCCCACTTTTTTACATGCTTCGCAAAGTATTTTATGTATGCAGCATGGTAAGCATGTGCTATGCGAAAAGCCTTTGGCCTCGAATGTGAAGGAAGTGAAGGAGATGATTGCTGCCTCTGAGCGGTACAACGTAACCCTGATGGAGGCCATGAAGCCTACGCTTACGCCTAATTTCGAGGCGGTAAGGGAAAATCTGAAACGTATCGGGACGGTGCGCCGTTACTTTGGTTGCTACTGCCAGTATTCTTCCCGGTACGACAAATATAAGGAGGGGATTGTACTGAATGCCTTTAAGCCCGAGTTCTCGAATGGAGCGATGATGGATATTGGTATTTATACGGTTTATCCAATGGTAGTGCTGTTCGGACGCCCACAAAAGGTAGATGCTACGGGAGTGGTTCTCTCATCGGGCGTCGATGGACAAGGAGCTGTTAACTTCCTGTATAGCGGTATGAATGCTACGGTGCTTTATTCCAAAATAGCTAATTCGTCGCTCCCAACCGAGATTCAAGGTGAAGACGGAAATATCACGCTGGACAGGATAAATATCATTGGTAGCGTCACCTATACGCCTCGTTTACAGGCAGCCTCCGGCAAAGGGCCTCAACCTGTAACTGAAGACATAAGCGCCTTAACGGATAAAGACGAATACTATTATGAGGTGGCTGAGTTTATTAACATAGTTCTTGCGGGAAAAAGGGAATCTTCCGTCAATACGCACGAAAACTCGCTGATAACCCTGGAAGTTATCGACGAAGTGCGCCGTCAGTTAGGTGTTGTTTATCCGGCTGATCTTTAATCTTCAGTATCGAAATCGAACTCAAAGTCAAAATCGTCCGGGTCGGTAAACTGTTCCAGTTCGCGACGATCTTTCTTGGTAGGACGGCCTAAACCTTTGGCACGGTTTATAAAGCCGGATATGCTGTTCATTTCCAGTAGTTCGTATTGGTCGGGCGTTGTTACGTTCTCCAGATAATCAGGTACAAGTTTGGCGCCCATCCTGCGTTCGGTTAGTCCCAATACTTTGAAAGAGAAAGTGATGGGAGGTTTACGCACTTGTATAACATCGCCCAGTTTAATCATCCGCGAAGGTTTAACATTCACGCCGGCAATCATGATGCGTCCTTTTTTGCAGGCTTCGGCGGCAATCGTCCGGGTTTTGAATATACGGGTAGCCCACATCCATTTATCAATTCGTACTTCGTTCATCGTTGTATTACTTATTATTATATAGGTTCATCGTATTCTCAATACCGGCCAGACAAAAGCTTTTCACCATTTCTGTAGCCATGTCCAATCGTTCGGTCATGCGTTCCAACTCATCCTTATCAAACTCGCCCAATACATAATCTATCTGCCGGCCGATCGGGAAATTGCTTCCAACGCCAAAGCGCAAGCGGGTGTATTCTTGCGTGCCCAGCTTCTCTTCGATGTCTCTCAGTCCATTATGTCCGCCGTGGCTTCCTTTTGGTTTGATGCGCAGACGGCCAAAGGGCAAGGCGATGTCATCTACTACCACCAAGAGATTTTCGTCGGGTATTTTCTCTTTCTGAAGCCAGTAGCGAACGGCCATTCCGCTTAGATTCATAAATGTAGTAGGCTTCAGCAGTAGTAAGTCTTTGCCTTTGAGGCGCATTTCGGCAATGTCGCCATAACGAGCGGGACGGAATTGAGCGTCAGTACCCTTTACCATCCTGTCCACCACGCGAAATCCGATATTATGGCGTGTATCCCAATATTCGGGAGGAAAATTCCCGAGTCCAACTATTAAATACTTCATATCTTCTTGGATGTAGAAAGGGAAGAACATTCATTCAAGTGAACATCCTTCCCCCTCCACAAATAAAATTCACAAATGAATATCTTACTTAGCAGCTGTAGCGGCGCCACGAGCGGCACGTGTTAACTTAACAGCGCATACAACTGCATTCTTGGCATTGACCAATTCCAGATTGTCGAATTGAAGAGCGCCCACCTGAATGGTTTTACCCAACTGCAGGTTGGTTATATCAATCGTCAACTTTTCAGGAATGTTCTTATACAAGGCTCTAACCTTCAGTTTTCTCATTTCCAGACTTAACTTACCACCGGCTTTCACACCTTCAGAGTGTCCAACAAGAGAAACAGGTACTTCAATCAGGATAGGTTTGTCTTCAAATATCTCGATAAAGTCGATATGAATGATAGCATCTGTTACAGGCTGTGTTTGAAAGTCTTTTACCAACGCCTTTACTTTTTTGCTACCTTTTACCGACAACTCTACCAAGAATACCTCCGGGGTAAAGATTAGATTGCGGATAGCGTCATTGGTGACAGTCAGATTGGTTACGATAACACCTTTGTTATCACCGATTTCCACAACACTCTCGCCAGCGTTTAACTTTCCTGTATAAGGCAAAGCAACAGGCGTGTTACCATACAATACGGCCGGAATGCCGTCTTCTTTGCGAATAGCCTTCGCGGCTTTTTTTCCTATAGCCTCTCTGGGGCTACCTTCTAATTGAAAAAATTTCATCTTCGTTTTAATTTGTTTGTGTTACTCAAAATTAGTTTTTGCTCCCTAATTCCCCATCACACGATGTCGGGCTTAAAAAAGCGTCGCAAAGATACGCTTTTTTTTCTAACTGACAATTATACAGACCCGTGAATTTGTTTGTAATTTTTTTTTCATCATAGAAATAAAAAAAACGGATTTTATAGTTGCTGTTAAAAAAAAAACGCACATATTTGGAGATATTTACTTAATAGAGATTGGCTCATTAACTAATCAGCTATCATGGAAGAATCAATGAGAAAGGTACAGGGTGAAAGTGGGGACAAGGAAATCTTATACACGAAGGCCATAAAAGCAGGCAAGCGTATATATTATTTAGATGTGAAAAAGAATTTAAAAAACGATTTGTTTTTGGCTATTACGGAAAGTAAGAAGATCCAACCCAAAGAAGGTGTGTTGTCATCATTCGAGAAACATAAAATCTTCCTTTACAAGGAAGATTTTGACAAGTTTATCGATGGATTGAGTGATGTGATTGAGTTCATTAAGAAAAGCAACGAACCGAACACAGCGCAAAAGATTATGTCCTCCGGGAAGTTCAAGAATGAGAGCGATGATGATGAAATAGCGCTAACAATTGATTTTTGAAGGGGATGGAATAGGGTAAAACAGAACGAGCCGCCATTATTTTACGATAAGGCAGCTCGTTTATTATTCATAAATCATTAAACCGGGTGAATTGCTTCTGTAGGGCATACATCTGCGCATGTTCCACAATCCGTACACATTTCAGGATCGATATGATAGATATCTCCTTCTGATATAGCTCCTACCGGACACTCGTCAATACAAGTTCCGCAAGCTATACAATCTTCGCTAATTAAATAAGCCATCTTTTATACGTTTAAATTGGTAACTATTATTCTGCAAAAATAGGGTAATCTTTGAAAATACCAACAATAAAACCGAATAAATTCCTATCAATTGCTGTTTTTTGCAATAACATTCCTAAAACTACGTTACTATTCTAAACGATTTAAGCATTGAAACGTTCATATTTAGTACTATATTTGTTATGTTTTCTGGCTTTGCCTGTGCTGGCACAGAAGGAAGTGGTTAAGAATCAGCCTTATGTAGACATGAAGTTGTTTCATTTGGGTTTTCATATAGGTATGCATTCCCAAGATTTGTTACTTACGCATACCGGGATTCCTTCACCTCAGGGTGAAACTTGGTTTGCCGAAATCCCCTCGTATTCACCAGGTTTTAGTGTGGGTATCATTGGCGATATGTTTTTGAATCCTTATATGAACCTCCGCTTTATACCCAGCATTCACTTTGGTGACAAGCTGTTTACGTTTCGGGCGCACGAAACCGGCGAGATATATACAACCACAGTTCGTTCCAATTACCTCACCTTTCCGTTAGAAGTGAAATATAGCGCTTTACGGCTGAACAACTACCGACCCTATATAACAGGGGGAGCATATGGCGCCGTGGATTTAGGACGTAAAAAAGGGGAGGCCCTTTTATTAAGGGGGGGTGATTATGGGCTAACACTTGGAGTGGGATGTGATTTCTATTTCTCGTTCTTCAAACTTTGTCCGGAAATAAAGTTCTATTTCGGCCTGCGGGATTTGTTGGAAAAAAACAGACCGGACCTGTCGCAACCTGACTTGATGCCCTACACCGACGCCCTTTCCAAAGCGACCTCGCGAATGATTATCCTAACTTTTAATTTTGAATAAATAGTTTCAGGTAGATATAAAGTGCCGGGATAGCCATGATAATACTATCGAAGCGGTCAAGCATGCCTCCATGTCCCGGTAGCAACTTGCCGGAATCTTTCACCCCAAGAGTACGTTTCAACAAGGATTCGGTAAGGTCTCCTAAAGTGGCGAAAACAACAATCGTTGCCGACAGCCCCAACCAGATGTATAAGCTAATCTCACTGAAATAGTGGGCAAACACAAGCGAAGAAGCCAGCGTAAACAACGCCCCGCCAACAAAGCCTTCCCATGATTTCTTAGGTGAGATTCGTTCAAACAACCGATGTTTCCCAATCTGAGATCCTACCAAGAAGGCGCCACTATCATTTATCCATACAAAGACAAAGAGAGCCAGTACGAACCAAGGGGTAAATGATAATCCCGAACCGAGTGCTATAAAATTAAGCAAGGTAAAGGGCGCCGCACAATACACCTGTCCGAATAGTTTATACGACCAATTATGAATATGATTTACTGTCTTTTTATTGTACAGCTCCGATATAAAAAGATACATTAAGAATAAGATGTAGGGCAGAAATATCTTCCCGTCACTCAGTCCTGCTGCATATACAAACGAGGCGATAAACAAATAGACACCCCCAATCGTAATGATTGGTCTATCGAGAGATATATTCCCATAATGCTCAAGCAAGCCATAGAACTCCCAAAGCATCAGTCCGGTTATCACACTAAAGACTAATAGAAACAGGTATGGATGGACACAAAGTCCACCCACTATCATTGCTACATATATGATTCCGGTTATCGTGCGGGTTATCTGATTTTTCACGAACTATGCATTTTCAGGTTTTTTATCCTCTTTCGTTTCATTCTGTGTCAGGATTTCCTCCGAGCGAGAAGCCCATGCACGTTTGCCAAAGATATGTTCCACATCTTCAGTATAAATCACCTCACGCTCCAGCAATGCCTTCGCCAGCAGGTGATGACCTTCGATGTGATCAGACAAAATACGCTTTGCCCTCGCATATTGTTCATTTATAATAGCCTGCACTTCGAGGTCGATCAATCTCGATGTCTCTTCACTATAAGGTTTAGTGAATCCCCAGTCCTGACCGGTTGAATCGTAATAATTCAAATTAGGCAGTTTGTCGCTCATGCCGAAATAGACGACCATAGCGTATGCCTGCTTTGTTACGCGTTCCAGGTCATTGGAAGCTCCGGTCGATATTTTACCGAGGAATAATTCTTCGGCAGCCCGTCCACCAAGAGTAGCACACATCTCGTCGAGCAGTTGTTCGCGGTTCGTTATCTGCCGTTCTTCCGGTAGATACCAAGCAGCGCCTAAGGCTTTCCCTCGAGGGACTATAGTAACTTTCACCAAGGGGTTGGCATGTTCCAACAACCAACTCAAGGTAGCATGGCCTGCTTCGTGGTTAGCTATGCTGTTACGTTCTTCAACCGTTGTAATCTTCGAACGTTTTTCCAGTCCACCTACAATCCGGTCTATGGCACTCATAAAGTCGTCTTTTTGTACGAACTGTTTACCATTGCGGGCAGCTATAAGGGCGGCTTCGTTGCAGACATTTGCAATATCGGCGCCTGAAAATCCCGGTGTTTGTCGAGCCATAAACTCGGGGTCTACTGAATTGTCTATCTTAATGGGCCGAAGGTGTACGCCGAATATCTCTTTACGTTCATTCAGGTCAGGCAGTTCTACGTTTATCTGACGGTCGAATCGTCCGGCGCGAAGAAGAGCCTTGTCTAACACATCCGCACGGTTGGTAGCAGCCAGAATAATGACACCGCTGTTTGAACCGAAGCCATCCATTTCCGTGAGGAGCTGATTCAATGTATTCTCACGTTCATCATTACTATTGATGTTTGCATTCCTGCCACGGGCACGCCCCACGGCGTCAATCTCATCAATGAAGACAATACAAGGAGCTTTCTCCTTGGCTTGGCGGAATAAATCACGCACACGCGAAGCACCCACTCCGACAAACATTTCCACGAAGTCGGAACCCGAAAGGGAAAAGAACGGAACGTCAGCCTCGCCGGCAACGGCTTTAGCCAACAATGTTTTTCCGGTTCCCGGAGGGCCAACCAGCAAAGCACCTTTGGGGATTTTGCCACCCAATTCGGTATATTTGGCAGGATTTTTCAGGAATGACACAATTTCTTCCACTTCCTGTTTTGCTTCTGACAGACCAGCTACATCCTTGAATGTTACCTTCTTATCAGTTTCCTTATCAAAAAGTTGGGCTTTTGATTTACCAACACTGAACACATTTCCGGGTCCACCGGCCGCTCCACCTGACATTTTGCGCATAATAAACACCATAAGCAGGATGAAAAAGGCTATCGGAGCCAGCGAAAGGAACACATTCCATAGCGTATCATCGCCTTCTTCATAAGTTACCTGGGTTGTAATATGATTTTCATTTACAGCCCTGTCATAAAAATCGGAGAATTTGTCAGCCGAAGGTATCTTTACAATCACCTTGGGCGACTTTCCCAGTTTAGTTGTATCCGACTTGAATACAGCTCTAAGCTGCCCTGGTCTGACGGTAGCTTCGATGGTATTCTTTTTATTATAGACAAGCAACTTCTCAAAGACATCTTCTTGGGCAAGTTGCTGAAAATCTGTCCAACCTATCTCTTTATTCGCTGAGTTATCACCCGTGAACCAAAGAGATGCAACCAATAGCAAAATTATTCCATACATCCAATAAATATTGAAACGGAACATTTTACTTGTATCATTTTTTTTAGCCATACATTAGTATATTAATCAATATCCGGTATCTGTTTAACTTTTGAGTCGGCCCAAAGATTTTCTAAATTATAGAACTGACGTTGTTCCGGCAAAAAGATATGGACAAGAACCGTGCCATAATCCATTCCTACCCAATTGGCATGTTGATATCCGTCAATAGAAAGGGGCTTTTCGTGCGCTTCTTTCCTGGCGAAATCCCAAACCGAATCCGAAAGGGCCGATACTTGCGTAGGAGTATTCCCCTCGCCAATAATCATATACTGGCAAATAGCGCCCGAAATTTTGGTTAAGTCCACTGTAACAATGCTTTTGCCTTTCTTTTCTTGAAGGCCCCTAATAATTGTTTGTACTAATTCTTCTGTTTGATTCATGTATAAAATATTGAAAACTTGATTTGAAGGGGCAAATATAATGTTAAATTTGGTAGCTATTGCAGTAAATGGCATATTAAATTTTAAAACAAATACTTGCTTGTAAAAAAAAAGGCCGTATCTTTGCAGCGAAATTAAGACTGTTCAATGGTGTAATGGTAACACGTCAGATTCTGGTCCTGAAATTCCAAGTTCGAGCCTTGGTTGAACAACTCCCCTCCTCTGCAAAGATTTCCTTTATTATTTATATCGTATCCACTTTATCATCTCTTTAAAGCTGGGCTTTTTGCCGTACATCAGTATGCCAACCCGGTATATTTTGGCTGAGAGCCAGACAATACCTATTGCTGTAACATAGAGAAGTACTGCCGAAAGAAGCTTCTCCCAAAGCGGGACGTCGAAAGGAAGGCGCATCATCATAACAATCGGTGAAGTGAATGGGAACAGCGAACACCAAAACGCCAACGGTCCGTCGGGATTATTCACACTTGCAAGGCCTGCCATATAGGCAAACATCATAAATGTGGAGATGGGAGCCATAAATTGTTGGGTGTCCTCTTGTTGGTTTACTGCAGAACCTATCGCGGCAAATAGGGATGCATATAGCAAATAGCCTCCTATAAAATAAATGACAAAAAACACACCTATCTCCACAAAGTCAATGGAACTCAGTATCTGAAATATCTCGCTTACACCTTGAACTTGATTAAAATCCATGTTCGCTCCCGGGTTTTGCATAGCCATTCCCTGCTGAAGGGCGGAAGAATCAATGCCGCCTCCAAAGGCAATTCCACCAACCATCACTAAAAAAGTCACCATAATACCCCATAGAAATAATTGAGTCAAGCCTACAAGGGCGATACCTATAATCTTTCCCATCATTAAATCGAAAGGACGAACAGATGATATCATGATTTCCACGATACGGTTTGTCTTTTCCTCCAGCACACTCGACATTACCATTGACCCATAAATCATAATAAACACAAAAATGAATATTGTCAAGGCAAATCCTATGATTGAAGCAACTTTTGTAGAGGATGCTGCTTCTTTTCCGCCTTCTTCCCATTTGATGGTTTGAACGCTGAAGTTGATTTTGCTTTCAGCTATTATCTCTTTGATGTTCGGAATATTGAATGTCGCCAGTTTCTCTTCTTCCAGCGTTTCACCAATCGTCTGGTTCACCAAGTAATTCAAATCTTGCGGTATCTGTTTTTGAGAGTAGAGCGTAGCGGCATTTGGGTTTTGTAGCAGATCGCCTGTGATGTTGAGCAAGGCAAAAAGCTCTTTATCGGTGCTGTTGCGGTAGTCATCCAGCGACTTATCACTGTTGATAAATCGATAGTTCTCCGTATTCTGAAACAAGGGAGCGTATTTTCTTGTTGCATCAATAATGGCTACGGTTCTGACTTCGCTGCTCTTAATTGTGGACAGCCAAATGGGGACGAACATCATGCCTACCATCAGAAATGGCATGAGTATGGTGAGAAAGATGAACGATTTCTTCGTTACTCGTCTGGTATATTCGCTTTTTATAATGATTCCTATCTTACTCATACTTGGGTGGAATTTGTACCGGAAACGGTGTTAATAAATATTTCGTTCATGGAAGGAAACTCTTCTGTAAATGAAAGGATTTCGTAGGATTTAGCTAATTCTGTCAGCAGATCGGAATTGCTTATTTCCTGCACCTTGCGGATATGCAGCTTCATAGTCCCCGATTGATCTTTCTCGTCTAACACCTTGAATTTATCCGACGTGACGTCAAAACCATTCTCAGGTGTAGGAATTGTCAAGGTAAATGTATTCGTTTTATAACGCTTTCGTATCTCCTGCACTTCGCCGGAAAGGACTACTTCGGAACGGTTGATGAGTGCAATCTCATCGCATATTTCTTCTACCGAAGACATGTTGTGGGTCGAGAAGATGACGGTCTTGCCCGTGTCCTTCAACTCTAATATCTCCTTTTTCAGCAGGTCGGCATTGATGGGGTCAAAGCCGCTGAAAGGCTCGTCAAAGATAAGCAGCCCAGGTTCGTGTATAACCGTGATGATGAACTGTACCTTCTGTTGCATCCCCTTGGATAGCTCCTCCAATTTGCGGTTCCACCACGACCCGATACCAAACTTCTCGAACCAATACTTCAGCCTTTCTCTGGCTACTGCACGAGAAAGGCCTTTTAATTGAGCAAAATAGAGTGCCTGTTCGCCAACCTTTATCTTCTTATACAATCCCCGTTCTTCAGGCATATATCCAATCCGGTAGATATCACCAGGTTGTAATAAGCGCCCGTCAAAGCGAACAATGCCGCTATCAGGTGCCGTAATGCGGTTGATAATACGTATCAACGTCGTTTTCCCAGCGCCGTTGGGGCCAAGAAGTCCGAATATTTGTCCCTTGGGTACCTGGATACTCACTTTGTTTAGGGCAAGATGTCCTGAGAATTGCTTCACCACATCTTCTGTTTCAATAAAATTCATAAGCGTCAATTACATTTTTAATACTATACGTTCACCTATTCTCTTATTCAATTCTTTTTTGATACCGTTCAAATCAGCCTGCTCTTTCATCAGTTCTATCACCTGATCCGATTTTCCGCTCAATTGTACCTCCTTTATCCTGATTCCTATCTCAGTGATGCGGTTACGAATATAGGCATCTTTGAAGCCGATGATGTCATGAGGAACTATTTGAATCAGCAGTTCCTCTTCCGACTTGATTTCCTTGTATTTCGTGTGATACTTACTCAGTATATACTTCTCGCTAATTAGATTTGCGGCCAGACTGCTTATCTGCGGGTCGGGGTGATAGAGGAAGTAGCGCGAAGCAACGAAGTTCTCCTCCCGGCAATGCGATACGGCTTCGTCCAACATACATTTATACATAGGGGTCTGAAAAGGCATATCATCTTCCGCTAATTCATCGAAGATATATTCGACCACT
>BNTS01000007.1 GCA_025996775.1 Bacteroidia bacterium
TTCCGTCTTCCTTGAAAATAGGAGCAGAGTAGATAATATCATATACGTTCCATTCGCCCGGTTTACGCATGGCGTTAACAAGAGGAGGCGTTTGTTTGTAGATACTACCGGTACTACCGTTCACATACGTTTCGTTGTTATAAGTATCCAGAATCTGAACTTCGTATAGTCCTTGATTAAAGACTCCGCTATTACCGCGAGCCTGATTGGTTCCGGTGATATCTGCAGGTATTTGCCATTCAATATGCAACTGATAGTTCTCAAATTTCTGCTTGGTCTGGATATCGCCGGTTCTGTCTTTTTTATTTACCGTGAATACACCATCATGTACTGTCCATCCGGCGGCTTCGCCCTTTGAGTTTTCCCACTTCGAGAGGTCTTTACCATCAAACAATATAATTGCATCTGAAGGAGCTGTAATGGCTGCAGAGGCAGTAGCAGCTCCCGGTGTTACAACCTTAGGTTGTGGAGTCCAATATTCAGACATACCCGGGCGCATCGGTTCTTGTTTGGGATATTCTTTTTCTTGTGCGTTTATGCTTACACAAATGCTGGAGATTAAAGCAACCCAAGTTGCTTTAATAATGATATTTTTTTTCATGATATAAAAATTTACAATAGGGTTTATATTATTAGTACTAAAAAAATCTTATAAAACAGTTGTCCATCCGTATGGATCAGGAGCATCTCCGGTTTGGATTGCGAGGAGTTCGTTGTACAACTTTTCGCAGGTAACACCCGGTTTTCCGTCTTTTGTATAGATGTAAGACTTTCCTTCGTCTAAATCATCAATACGCGATATGGGGGTAATAACGGCGGCTGTTCCGCACTCTGCAGCTTCTTCAAACGTAGATAGCTCCTCTACGGGGACGGGACGGCGTTCTACCTTCAGTCCACTATCTCCTGCTAATTGTATCAGGCTCTTATTAGTAATAGAGGGCAGGATGGAGGTTGAGGCTGGGGTGATATACGTGTTGTCGCGGATGGCGAAGAAGTTGGCCGGGCCACACTCGTCGAGGTACTTCTTTTCCTTCGGGTCGAGGTAAAGTACGGCTGCATAGCCTTTCTCTTGTGCTTTTTGTCCTGCTGCAAGGCTGGCTGCATAATTGCCGCCTACCTTATATGTACCTGTTCCATGTGGAGCAGCACGGTCGTAATCACGCATGATGCAGACGGGAGCCGGTTTGAAGCCGGTCTTGAAGTAAGGTCCAACGGGTGTAACAAAAACCAGGAACATATATTCGTCCGCAGGCTTAACGCCTATCAAAGCGCCCAGACCTATCAGTAACGGGCGGATATACAAGGATGCTCCGCTTCCGTAAGGAGGAACAAAGCGCTCGTTGAGCTTAACAGCTTTCAGAACGGCTTCTTCAAATTTTTCTATTGGAAACTCAGCCATCTTGATGCCTTGGGCAGAAGATTGCATACGCTTGGCATTCTCGTCTAAACGGAATATGCGGATTTTCCCGTCTTTCCCCCGGAAGGCTTTTAGTCCTTCAAAGGCTTCTTGTCCATAATGCAAACAAGTTGCCGACATGTGGATATTAATTATCTCAGAGGAGCTTACTTCCAGCTCACCCCACTTACCATTCCGGTAGTAACATCTCACATTATAATCTGTCTTCATATATCCAAAGGATAACTCAGACCAATTGATTGTATTCTCCATAAGTTTAACTGTAATTAGATTGCAGCTACAAAAATAAGCTATTTAATAGTATTATTTACTACATTTGCAATAAAAATAATCAGACTATGCGCGTCATTGAACACATAAACAGTAGTAAAAGAACGGCTTTCTCATTCGAAATTCTTCCGCCGCTCAAAGGAAACAACATCCAAAGGGTATATAGCGTCATCGATAAACTAAGGGAATTTGATCCTGCATACATTAATATTACGTCTCATCACAGCGAATATTTTTATAAAACGCTTCCCGACGGGCGTATACAGAAGATGAATGTTCGCAAGCGTCCCGGCTCGGTGGCTGTTGCTTCGGCTATCCAAAACAAATATGGTATAACCGCAGTTCCACATATCATCTGTAAGGGCTTTACTAAAGACGAAACAGAGTATGCCCTGATAGACCTGAATTTTCTCGGCGTATATGACCTGCTGCTGCTGCGCGGTGATGCCAAAAACCTCGATCCTTCGCAGAGTAATTTGGATGAATACCACGAGCATGCTACCGATTTACAGTGTCAGGTTAACAACTTTAACGGTGGGATTGCTGTAGATGGTTCGTCGTTTGAGGCAAACGAAACGCCTTTCTCATACGGAATGGCTTGTTATCCCGAGAAGCATGAAGAGGCTCCCAATTTGGAGTCCGACATTTATTATGCCAAGGAAAAGGTAAAGAATGGCGCCGATTATTTAGTAACTCAAATGTTTTTCGACAACCAAAAGTTCTACGATTTCGAAGCCCGTTGTCGCGAGGAGGGTATCAATGTCCCCATTATCCCCGGCATCAAGCCCATTGTCTTTAAAAACCAACTCACTGTCCTTCCCCGTGTCTTCCGCTCCGACATTCCCGAGCCATTAGCCTCCGAGCTTCGTCAGTGCAAGACCGATGAAGACGCTAAACAAGTAGGCATCGCTTGGAGCAAATACCAATGCAAAGACCTGATAGCCCATGGTGTTCCCAGCCTCCATTTCTATACCCTCCTCGCTACTGACAGCGTCTATCAGGTAGCCCGTGACATTTATTGATTCTTTAGTATCGTTTCTCTATTGAGGCGCTTGGGTAGTAGTGGGTGAGGATTTTGTCGTAGGAGTAACCTTGGGCGCCCATTACGGCGGCGCCTATCTGGCAAAGGCCAACACCATGGCCCCATCCGGCGCCGGTGAGGACGAAGCGGTGAGGGACAACAGCGATGCCGTCAGTTTCTTTGTCGACTACGAAAGCCGAACTATAGAGGTGGCTCTCGGAGAGGGCGCGGCGAATCTCAAGTTCTTTGCCAATCGTGAAGCTACGGCGGGTTCCTACAATACGGAGTTTTTCTATGCGGCCGGAGCTGCCTCGCTTGAGGGGGATGAAATCAAGGATGTCGCCAAATTCTATTTCGGTTTTCCGTCTGATTAGTTCTGCAATCTCAGCTTGCGAGTAGGTTACTTGCCAACGGAAGAAGTCGGTTGTTTCTTGGTCGTAGTTGTTCAGCACCTGGCTTAGTATCTCTTTATCATGGGTGTTGCAAAAAGCTGGCGGTAAGGTTCGTATCCAGCGGTCTGCTTCTGCTTCGATAGTAAGGTCGGGGAAGTCGGTTTCTTCACTGTCGGCTATGGTAGTGAGGTAGGAGTGAGGTACAGGCTCCCATACATTTTCGAATTTTTCAGTCATACCTCCACAGCATTTGGAGAAGCGGGCGTCACAAATCTCATTTCCATCTACCAGTATTTGTCCGCGTGTTGCGAATACTGCCTCGGCCACCAAAGGGGTAGAGGCGCGGGTAATACCCTGATAGCGCTGACAATGGTCGTCGGCGCAAACGTCGAACATGTCATGATCCTCACGATCGGACCAACGAATCAGTTCATCGTCTGTAAGGAAAGTGCTTTGGTAGGGAGGATGGTTTTTGTCGGCAAGGCGCAGATTCTTTGTCATCTGCGCCATCAGCCAGCTGCGAGAAATAACAGCGTGGGCTTTAAGAAATTCGGACGATGCAGTGGCGCTCATCTCAGACGAGATAACGCTAATCAGGTATTCCTCCACGTCTATCTGGTTGATGGCCATAATGGTATCCTGTCCGGCTACCAGATTCAAGGCTCCACGAAAGCACTGGTCTTCTTTGCGTTGCCAATGATAGTCGAGACCGATGGTTACGGCTTTCAGGTCAAAAGAGGCTTTAGGAGAGGTAGGTTCAAAGAAAAGCTCGCGATATAGCTTCCCGTTGAATATAATACTTCCATTCACGTACAAAGCCCTTTGCTCTCCGATAAGGAAATCGCCGGTTTCCGTATGTACGTATTCTTCATTAAAAACAAATATTACTGCTTTTTCCGTCAAGATACCAACATTAACGGAAGGAGCGTCCATGATTTTTTCTTTCTTATCTTTTTTCACGATAATATAGATTTGGACTGATATTATGTTATACCAATCACAAATCTATGCTATTTTCCTGTTGAATCCTAATCTTTTTGATACATTCTGCGTTTGCAGCCTAAAATTCCGCATTATGAGGTGTGCGGGGGAAAGGAATCACGTCTCGGATGTTGGCCATACCGGTTACGAACAGCAGCAGGCGTTCAAATCCCAGACCAAAGCCTGAGTGGGGAGCGGTTCCGAAGCGACGTGTATCAAGATACCACCAGATGTCTTTTGTGGGAACGCCCATCTCGTCGGCGCGACGAGCCAGTTTGTCGTAGTCTTCCTCACGTTGTGAACCGCCAATAATCTCGCCGATCTTGGGGAATAGTACGTCCATGGCGCGTACGGTCTTTCCATCGTTGTTTTGCTTCATGTAGAAAGACTTGATTTCCTTCGGATAGTCTGTCAGGATAACCGGGCATTTGAAGTGTTCTTCCACTAAATATCGCTCATGTTCGGCAGCCAGGTCGGCTCCCCAGAAAACAGGGAACTCAAAGGTATGTCCTTTGGCTACGGCTTCTTCCAGAATGTGTACGCCTTCGGTATAAGTCAGTCTGATGAAGTTTTCCTTCAGCACAGACTGCAGTCTCTCTATTAGTTCCTTGTCGAACATATTGTTCAGGAACTCTATATCGTCTTTGCAATTATCCAAGGCCCAGCGAACGCAGTGTTTGATGAAGTCTTCGGCAAGTTGCATATTGTCATCAATCTCGTTGAAGGCTACTTCGGGTTCAATCATCCAGAACTCGGCCAAGTGGCGCGGTGTATTAGAGTTTTCGGCTCTAAAGGTAGGGCCAAAGGTATAGATAGCGCCCAGTGCCAATGCAGCCAACTCTCCTTCGAGCTGACCGGATACAGTGAGGCTTGTTTGTTTGCCGAAGAAGTCGTTGGAGTAATCAATCACTCCCAGATCGTCTTTCTTCAACTGATAGAGATTCATGGTTGTAACCTCAAACATTTGGCCGGCACCTTCGCAATCGGAACCTGTAATGATGGGGGTATGGAAGTAGAAAAATCCCCGTTCGTGGAAAAACTGATGGATAGCAATAGCCATGTGGTGGCGAATACGGAAGACGGCGCCAAAGGTGTTGGTTCGCGGACGCAGGTGAGCATTCTCGCGTAGAAACTCCAAGGAGTGTCCTTTCTTTTGCAAGGGATATGTTGCAGGGTCGGCTGTTCCGTAGACGAAAATATCAGTTGCCTGAATCTCTGCGTCTTGTCCTTTTCCCTGTGATTCGGTCAAGATTCCCGTTACGCTGATGCAGGCGCCCGTTGTAATGGGTTTGAGCGTCTCTTCATCAAAGGCTTCCGTATTCACAACAATTTGAACATTATGTATTGTAGAGCCGTCGTTTAAGGCAATAAAACTAATTTGCTTACTTCCTCTGCGGGTGCGAACCCATCCTTTTACGAGTACGGTTGTGCCGAAGTCTTTGCTTCGTAGCACATCTACAATCTTTGTTCTCTTAACTGTTTCCATATTTTGTATTATATAAATGTAGAGACGTTGCAAGCAACGTCTCTACGAAATTTATTTGTTATTCAAAGGCTCCCATACGAAGTGCATTCACTTCTCTTTCGTTCAGATAGCGCCATTTACCTCGTGCCAGATTCTTTTTGGTGAGTCCGGCAAAGTAGACACGGTCTAACTTCACTACATGGTAACCCAGTGATTCGAAGATACGGCGCACGATGCGGTTGCGACCCGAATGGATCTCGATACCTACCTGGCTCTTGTCTTCTTCGTTGGCATAGCTGATAGCGTCGGCATGGATTTCACCGTCTTCGAGGTCTAACCCGTTGGCGATTTTCTCCATATCCTCGATATCTACATTCTTGTCGAGCCAAACGTGATAAATCTTCTTTTTCTTGAACGACGGATGTGTAAGCTTTGAAGCCAGGTCACCATCGTTGGTAAGCAAAAGCACGCCGGTGGTATTGCGGTCAAGTCGGCCAACCGGATAAATCCGTTCGTGGCAGGCGTTCTTTACCAGATCCATCACCGTTTTCCGTTCTTGCGGATCCTCAGATGTCGTTACTGTGTTCTTTGGCTTGTTCAAAACGATGTACACCTTGCTTTCAATGTGTACAACGCGGTCGTTGAAGATAACTTCGTCTTGACGCGTGATTTTAGTTCCCAGTTCAGTTATCACATTTCCGTTCACTTTCACAGCACCTTGCGTAATAAATTCGTCAGCTTCGCGACGTGAACATACGCCTGCATTAGAGAGGAATTTGTTTAGGCGGATAGGCTCGTTGGGATCTGCTAAGACCTCTTTGTATTTCAGTTGCTTCTGAACGTTGTACTTGGCGTTTGGATTGTAGTCGTTTGTCCGGCGTCTTTGTTGCGGGTACTTGTTGTATCCGCCTCCACGGTTTCCATAAGAAGGGCGTGGCGAGTAGCCACCACCACCGCGGTTAGGTGCTCCGTAGGAGTTCTGGCGTGTGTCGGGACGAGTGTCTCCTACGCGTGGACGTCTTTTCTTGATGCCATCGCCAGGTGTATCTTCGCCTGAGGGAGTAGCCGAGTAAGCTCTTGCAGATCTGTCTTCGTAACCACCACTGCTTTGCGGGCGTATAGGACGGCTGTATGGACGGTCGTTACCATACGACGAACGGTTGTCGTTCCCGTAAGATGAACGTTGGTCGTTACCATACGACGGGCGGTTGTAGCCGCCTTGATTACCATAACCACCCTGGCGGTTGTCACCATACGACGGACGGTTGCTTTGGTAACCGCCTTCGCGATGTCCATAACTGCTGCCGCCGTAACTTCTGTTGCCTCCGTCGCCACGATTGTCGTACGTGCGGGGACGATTTGGACGGTCGCCATACGAGGATCGGTTGTTGTCACCGTAGGATGGTCTGTTATAACCGCCTCTGTCATCTTGTTGGCGATTGTAAGGTCTCCGTTCGTAATTGCTTTCGGAGCGGTCATAACCCTGATTACTATAAGGTCTCCTTTCACCTTCCTGGTCTGTGTTTCCCCTTCTGATACTTGGTATCACTTTCTTGGGACGTGATTCGTCTCTTTCTTCTGTGCTCATTTTCGTAAATTTTAATGATGTAACTACTTTTGTTATGTAACCTCGCGGCTACGCGTTTTTAATTTTACTGTAAATTGTTTAATTTAATAATTATTACTCTATACATTAATATATTATAAAATCCCTGTATAATTATGCGGAGATAGGGTTCTTAATTCCGCCTTAATTTTTTCATCCACATCCAAATTCTCAATAAAGTCCTTTATTGATTGCTCTGTTACTTCCTCGTTCGTACGTGTCAGCGCTTTCAGCGCTTCATAGGGCTTCGGATAACCTTCACGCCTCAAAACTGTTTGAATTCCTTCGGCCACTACCGCCCAACATTGGTCTAAATCACGATGCAGGGCTGCTTTGTTCAGTACCAGCTTGCCCAGTCCTTTTGCCAAGCTCTCGAAAGCTATCTCGGTATGTGCAAAAGGTACACCAATATTCCGAATCACGGTAGAATCAGTCAGGTCTCTTTGCAGGCGCGATATCGGTAGCTTAGCCGACAGATGTTCCAGGATGGCATTGGCAAGACCCAGATTCCCCTCAGCGTTTTCAAAGTCTATTGGATTCACCTTATGTGGCATGGCCGACGAACCAATCTCGCCCTCTTTAATCTTCTGCTTGAAGTATTCCATCGAGATATACTGCCAGAAATCCCGGTTCAAGTCTATTAGTATCGTATTGATACGTTTCAGCGCGTCGAAGATAGCTGCCAGATGGTCGTAGTTCGATATCTGAGTAGTATATTCCTCGCGTTTCAAACCAAGGACATTGTTTGCAAAGCTGTTGGCAAACTGTTTCCAATCGTATTGGGGGTAGGCTGCTTTGTGGGCATTGAAATTACCGGTAGCTCCTCCGAATTTGACGGAAACGGGAATTACCTTAAGCAAGGCCAGTTGTTGCTCCAACCTGTAGACAAATACCATTACTTCCTTGCCTAGCCGGGTAGGAGAGGCCGGTTGTCCGTGGGTACGAGCCAGCATGGGTATGTCGCTCCAAGCTTCAGCATCGTGTTTCAGTAAATCAATGATCTTTTGCAGGTTCGGATAATACACCTCATTCAGTGTATCTCGAAGAGAGAGAGGAACCGCTGTATTATTAATATCCTGCGAAGTTAATCCAAAATGGATAAATTCCTTGTACTCCTGTAACTCAAGTATGTCAAATTTCTCTTTGATAAAGTACTCTACAGCTTTTACGTCATGATTAGTTATACTTTCAATATCTTTTACGCGCATAGCATCATCAACAGAGAAAGCGCGGTATATACTTCGTAAAGCGTTTTTATTCTCTTCTGTTGTCAAAGGTTCTAGTTGTGGCAAAAACTCTGCCAGAGCAATAAAATACTCTATTTCAACCTGTACCCGATATTTAATCAACGCGAACTCCGAGAAGTATGGCGCCAACTTTTCCGTTTTATTTCTATACCTCCCATCCACGGGAGAAATGGCTGTAAGTGTCGTCCACATCATATTTTTATCAATAGCGCAACAAAGTTAAAACTTTTCTCCGAAAAATACCCCAAAACCCCAAGATATTTTTTTCTGGGTCAGTTTGTGTAGGATTATCCACAAGGGCTTATGGGGTATTATTTGGGATAATCTTTAGGAGCATCAAATACTATTCCTGTTTTGGTGTTTGACGCTTCTTCTCTGAAAACAGACAATTTCACATCAGTAAACTATTTATTTTCAGCATACTGCGTAAGAGAACACTAAGTTCCGCTTGACTGACGTCGGGCAGACAAAAGACAGGATATAAAAGAGAGAAGGAGAAACGGGATCATTTCCCGTTTCTCCCTCTTCCTCCGTTGGTTGAGGGCCCTCCGACACCAACCAATCTATTGTAGAGACGTTGCATGCAATGTCTTTACACACAGGAGTATTGCGAGATATTTATTTGACGACGGATATCAGCTCTTTGTTTTTTGCGCTGATGCGTTGTTCGTCTATTTTGATGACTTTGCGGTCGTAGGTCATCAGGCCGTTTACTTCACCTTCTACATCAGTGGTTTGGGTGTAGACTGCGGCTGAGAATCCACTTTTAATCATCGTCTTTAGCTGATCGGCATATTTGATATATTCATCGGTTACTTCTTTTGAATTTTGGAACTGAACGTAGCCCCAATTCTTATCCGTTTGCCATAGATGGTCTTTTAAGGGCATGCCTATCCCACCATATTCACCGAGAACAGTTACTCTTTCAGCATCATAGAGATACATCTCCGGGCCGGGATAATTGTGCAAATCCAAGATATCGCCTGTATGGTAGTGATTACCTCCACTTGCCGGATTGACTAAGCGAGATGGATCCAGACTCTTTGTCCATTCTGCAATCTCAGGAGTTTTAAACTGTCCCCATGCCTCATTAAACGGCACCCAAACGACTATTGAGGGATAGGAATACAAGTAATCGATAATCTCTTTCCACTCTTTTTTGTAATTGGCTTCCGATTCCGTGGAACGTTTCCGATCCGTACCATCGAAATACTGTTTGCTTTGCCATTGTGGGCTGCGGTCGCCACTTGGCATGTCCTGCCAAACAAGGATGCCCAGACGGTCGCAATGGGTGTACCAACGTGCAGGCTCTACTTTCACGTGCTTGCGAATCATATTGAATCCAAAGTCTTTCGTCTTTTTAATATCATACGCCAAAGCCTCATCAGTAGGAGCGGTATATAAGCCGTCAGGCCACCAGCCCTGGTCAAGGGGTCCATACTGGAAGTTGTTTTTGTTATTCAGTTGAATGCGAACAATGCCATTCTCATCCCGTTTGGTGGAAATTTTACGCATGGCGGTATAGCTCTTTACCTGATCCACCAATTTACCTTTCGAGTACAGGTTGATAGTCAAATCATACAAGAAAGGAGAATCGGGCGACCACAGCTTGGCATTCGGGACATTGAGTTCCAAGGTCTGGCACGATGCAGCTTTAGCTGTTGAGACAACCGTTGCTCCATCCAGCACCTTGACCTCAACGATATCCGCCGCTTGAGCATTGACGGCACTGACATTGACTGTAAGCCTTCCTTTGTCAATATCCGCTACCGTCCTCACCTCGGCAATGTGTTTTTCATTTACCGGTTCCAACCAAACTGTTTGCCATATACCAGTCACGGATGTGTACCAGATACTTTCCGGATTTCTTACTTGTTTGCCACGGGGTTGATAGTCACTGTCGGTACCATCCCATACTTTGACAACTAATTTCTGCTCGCCTGTCGTCAGAAACGGCGTGATATCGAAGCTGAAAGGCGTGTATCCACCGGTATGGCTGCCGATTTTGATATCATTCAAGAATACCTCTGTCTTCCAATCCACGGCTCCAAAATGAAGGAGTACCGATTTGTTTTTCCAAGCAGCAGGTACGGCGAACGTACGTTTATACCACAGTTCATTATCTCTTCCTACCGTTTTCTGTACGCCGGAAAGACTCGATTCGATAGCAAAAGGAACCAATATTTTACCGTCGAAACTGTTCGGTTCTGCTTTTCCTATAGGTAAAACAGCATACTCCCACAGCCCGTTCAGGTTCTTCCAGTCCGCACGTTCCAGAATAGGACGTGGATACTCAGGCAGTACATTCTGAGGGTCGACTTTACTTGCCCACTCCGTTTTAATCTTATCCCCGGCGGGGAGCCACTGGGCGAAACCATTACTTGATAGCAGCACTATCCCGATTATACAAATTACTTTCTTCATGATTTATTTTTATTTAGTGATTATATGTTGCAGTTCTGTATTCGGTCCATGAACAACCAACTTCCCACCAGGAAGGATTTCCATCGGATCGATGAAGACTACCCTGTCTTCGCCGGTTGCTTCCGTACGGCCATGATACACACAGTATAATTGACTGCCGGTATTTAATACCATACAATGCCCCGTTCCTGTCACTTTTCCACCGGTTTCCGTGTTTTTTTGCAACACAGGATTGTTGTCGGCTTTCACGAAGGGGCCCAGGGGATTGGAGGAAGTTGCATAACCAACGGCATAATTCTTCCCCCCGAAATAATTGGCTGAATACATGATATAATAGGTGCCTTTGTCTTTTACGATGAAAGAGCCTTCCGTCCAGCGGCGATTCACTTCGCGGGATGTAACCGAACGGCTTTCCCATTCCACTTGCGGGTCATCCATGTGTTTAGGCGGAGAGAGTAATAGCCGAGGCTCTCCAACGATACCTGAAAAATCAGGCTTAAGTTCCACGCCATATACCCAACTCTCTTCAACGGTATCAAACCAACCTTGCGCTTTGGCCCAGTCAGCCACCTCGCTTTGAACCGGATTTTTATAACAGCAGCGGGAATAATACAAATAGACTTTGCCATCTTCAAAAAGCAGGTTGCCGTCAATAACCGGATAACCCGGGTCGAATATAGGGCAGTTCCTCAAGTCAAGGAAAGGGCCTTCCGGTTTATCGGATACAGCCACCCCAATCCTGAAATTCTCTAATTCGTTGGTAGGGTTTTCCCGCCAATCGGCGCTAAAGAGCATATAATACTTCCCGTTGATCTCATATACTTCGGGCGCCCAAAAATTGGCAACGCCCCACGACTCTGACGTGTTGCCCTGATACACGCGACCCAACTCTTCCCAATGGACAAGGTCTGACGAAACGCATGCCCGGAAACCATCTTTCACACCTCCCGATCCATACATATAGAATTTGCCCGAGGAGGCTTTCAGCACAAAAGGGTCGCCAAAGGAAACCGCTAACGGATTTTGAAACGTGGAACCCGGGAAATAAGGAACCTCGGATTCCAAAGAAGGGGAATTAGTTTTTGTGGATGGCCAGTCGTTTGTCCAGATGATACGATCTAACAATAAACACCTGCCATTAGGATTGGTTACATTTACACCGTGATAAAGCATCCAATCATTGCCGGCTTCATCCTGCACAATTTCTGAGTTATGCCCCACTCCTACAAAAGCTTCGTTCTTCTGAATAACAATTTCATGATTGTTATTCAACATGGGCTGTCTGTTTTTGTCGAAATAGGGGCCAAATAAATCCGTAGACCGTCCCACAACCGTTGTATAGGTGCTTGACAAGCCTTCGCAACAGGAACCGATGGATGCAAACAAATAGTAATACGCCCCACGTTTATGAATGTAAGTCCCCTCATAAGCCGTTCCGGCAACTTGCTTTTTCTCCGCGCCCGGAAGAACAGATAATCCATCTGCTGCCAACTCAATTCCATAAATTCCATGAAAACTTCCCCAAAACAAATACTTTTTGCCATTATCTTCAATATAATACGGGTCAATGGAGTTTTGAACATCTATTTCATTGCTGCGGAACAACATGCCTAAATCAGTAAATGGACCTTCCGGCTTGTCGGAAGTAGCCACACCAATACCGCAGG
This sequence comes from Bacteroidia bacterium, assembly GCA_025996775.1. Classification (GTDB taxonomy): domain Bacteria; phylum Bacteroidota; class Bacteroidia; order Bacteroidales; family Tannerellaceae; genus DFXE01. The sequence goes on from BNTS01000007.1 coordinate 12,491, forward strand.
TCCATTCGCCACCCCATACCGACATGGAATAATAGAGTACATATTTCCCGTTGATACGGTTGATATCAGGCGCCCATAATCCGCCTTTCGGTTCAAAATCAGGGCGGGTCTCATTGGTGAATGCCGTACCTGCCAAACTCCAATGTACGAGGTCGTACGAATGATAGATGGGAAGATTGTGCACATCTTCCGTACTGTAAAGGTAGAAACTTCCGTCTTCCGCCTGAATGATACTTGGATCTGGCGCGCTGCTTGCGAGAACCGGATTACGATACGTCACCACCTGACCCGTTTTATTTTCGTCAACTCCTTTACATGCGATAGTAGAAAGCAGAAGGAGCAATAGATAGATTTTTACTTGATTCATATTGCAGTATTGTTTATTCAACCGTTTGAAACAGAGTAATCGCCTTCAAAGGCGTTCCTCCCTTACTGGAAATTATTCCTACCCGGGAAGCCGCTTGTTTGGCAGGAAGTTCATATACTTGTTTACCGTCCACAAAGAACAGCATACTTTTTTTGTTCTTAACGACCCGCAGGTTATAGTCCTTCTTGAACAATTCGTTGATCCGTATCTCTTGAATGGAAATCTCGTTTCCGGTTGTTTTTGGAACAAAGATGAGTTCAGTCGTTTCAATGGGAGGAAATTCTATCCGGCTATATCCCGGATGTTCGGAGTCTGCATATTTAACACTCAATTCCTGCCAATTTCCATCTTTGACAGCATAAACATGAAATCGTTCACGAAGATCTTCAATGATTGTATCGTTCTGATGAATAGACTCTTTCTTGTAAAATACAGCATCAAGCATGGTAGGCGAATCAAACTTGAAATGTCTTTCCATCATGTCACTGAATACGTTATTTACATAATGTGTTTGCAAGTGTGTCATCGAAATGTTTTTAGCGGCGCCCGCTTTCCCTTTACTTTTCTCCGTGATACTGAATTGTCGGGCAGCAAAATCAAAGGTAGCTTCCACGTAATGATCCTTGTCGACATATACCGGATACATACGGGCAAGGTCGTTTCCTGAAGAAGCACTGATTTGTGCACTTACTTCGTAGCTGTCCAGCAAATCACCCTTTAACCGTAGTCCGGGCATGTCTTCTGAGGTGTTCCATCCCTTGATGTGTTCATCGTATTCATCCCATCCAATTGTATAGGCAATTCCATCAAAGGAAGCATTTGAATTACCGGAATAGATACCTGGTAATCCTTTTCCCGTGAAGCTGGTTTCAATCACGGTTTTTCCGGGAGCAGGACGGTCGTCAATGCGGAGGGTGAAGCAAGTATGGTTTTTAAACAAGCTGATTGTATGGAACACATTAGCCTTGAAATCCCCAGGTAGAGGAAACGAAGCCATTTCTTGCTTTCCATTTTGGTTAATGATATACTTCCACTTTTTGTTTGTATCATCTAAAACTATTTTCAACCAATTATTATCATCACTCATCCATGCGATAATTCCATCCTCTGATGCATTAGAAGCGGATGATTTGATTCCCGCTTCAAAAAAGTAGTTTGTGGCAGGCGTACTTGGAAGGGTTTGATTGATTATCGGTAATGCCTGGTTATTGTTTGACAGGTATTGATAGGTAGGTTTGTTTGGCACAGGATGATAGCCGGGAGTATTTATACCGGTAATGCCATCTACAACCAGTTTTTTATCAAAAAAGTGGACTCGGTTGATGTATTGGCTGCGTTGTTCAGCATTTTTATTAGCCATATAAATCAGCCACCATTCAAATCCGTTGGGTCCGCGAAGGATATTGGGCTGACCGGGGGTATAGAGGATGTCATCGGCAATCTGGTCCTTCATATCAAACAACGCAACGTCCAAGAAGCGATTACGCCTGCCCGGATGACCTTCTATGGCAAGGAGGTTATCGCCGCTAACAAGCAGGTTCTTTTGTTTGCTTAAATCAATATGCAGGTAGTCTCCATTCTCTTTAGTGTAAATAAGATTCCCGTTCAGATATACTTTAGCAGCACCAGTGTGATGTAAGCGCATCGAGAGGTTGCCGTTCTTGGCTTTATCGTAAGTGAAGGGCTTGAGTAAGCGGCAGGTTTCAGTATTCCAAATGGTCTTCACTTTCTGCGTAGTAGAATTTTCTGTAATGGGGAATCCAAAGCCGGTTTTTCCCTTTTTCCATCGTGAAAGATCTTGACCGGGCTTATACCATTCGTTTGAGGTTGGTTCAAACGAATAATAAAACATCCCTTTATCCTGATATTTTAATAAGTCCACATACGTTTCCTCCAGTTCAAGCTGGTTTGATTTAACAACCGGATGTGCATACTTGTTCCCATGATTAAAGGCAAGCGGGTCTGAAGCTTCCGCCACGCCCAACATATAATTACCCCATTCAGTAGCAGTATGATTGGTGTTATACATTAGATAATAGCGGTCGCGATACTTAATCACCCAGGGGCCTTCTTCCACACGGTTATCCAATGTTTCCCAACTTCCGCCCTGAGAAGCAAACATATATTTAGCGTTTCCTTCAAAGGTACGCGGGTCATGCATCGGGCGCGCCCAGATGGTATTGCCATCCGTAAACTTAACCATGTACAGGTACATCTTGCCATCATCGTCAATAAACAAATGCGGATCGATTCTGTTATCCAACCACCGTTCTTTCACCGGTTCGGTATAAGGGCCTAAGGGATTCGTAGCTTCCGCATGAACGATGTGGACAATATTCCTTTCTCTTCCCCAATGGTTGACCGACCAATAGAGATGAAAAATGCCGTTGATATAGTGCATGTCATTGGCATGAATCTGTTCATTCCCAACACCGAAGGGTGTAGCCCAGTCGTTATTCATCGTAACTACGTGCACCGGCTTCCCCCAATCAACCAAATCGGTGGAGACATAAAAGTCACCCAAGGTATGAACCCCGCCAATGTAATAGCGTCCGTTATACTTCATCACACCGGCATCAGCCACACTAGGCAAAACGGGGTTATCTATCTTTTGCTGGCTCCATGCCGTGAGTGACAACAAAAGCAGACCAAGTATAAAATGTGTTTTCAGATTCATGGTATATAGATGTAGTTGTTTGTTTTACTTAATGCTCAAAAGAGGGGTGATGTAATTCGGATCAATGGTCATGATTTCTTTTCCATCCTTCTCATCGAAATTCACGTTGCAAATATACATCAATCTTGGATGAATTTCCGTTTTAGAGTTATGCGCATGAAAAACTTTCCTGAGATTTCCGTCTTTATCGGTAAACATGGCGCTATGACCTATACCTGTCAATTCACCGACATTTTGGTAAATCGGGTTGTTTTCGTATTTAGTCCAGGGACCCATCGGATTATCCGCCGTAGCGAATCCAATGCCATAATAAGGGCTTTCGTAGCTATTTGCCGAATAAGTCATATAATACATACCGTTGTGTTTGACAACAAATGCGCCTTCATTCACCCGGGGCCATACTTCTTCCCATGCCTGGGAAACGTGTATGCAATGTGTCATTGTTTCGGGTTTCATTTCCGTCAGGTTATCTTCGAGTTCTACCACCCACACGTTATTCCCGTCATTGAAGCGGCAGAAATACATATATGGCTTGCCGTCATCATCAATAAACAAGGAATTGTCAATGCCTTTCTCTTCCATCATTGGCTGTTGAATTTCCTGGGTAAAGGGACCTGATGGAGATTTGCTTGTAGCCACGCAAACATGTTCGTCAGCCGAGTAATACATGTAAAACTGTCCGTTTACATAGTACACTTCAGGCGCCCAAAACCACCGGTCTGCATAACTGTCGTCTTTATTCAGAGCCAAATTATGTTCGGGAATATTCCAGGTAAGCAAATCATTGGAGGTATAAACCAGGATACCGTTGGGGGCAGATGTGCCATACGCATAATAAGTGCCCTCATGCAATAGGATAAAAGGGTCACCAAAGGAAACATTTCCCTGTGTTGACGCTTGTTCCTCGGAATTTGTATTGGAATTTGGCTTTTGTGAGCAGGATGCAAAGACCAGTATTCCGATAAATGCTGAAAGAATGATGTGTTTCATGATAATTGATTGATAGAAAAAGAGACTGTTCAAAATCTTTTTTTTGAACAGTCTTTTTTTACATGATTAATAATTTGGATTTTGTGTTAATGCACCGGCGCTATTGTCCACTTCGATTTGCGGAATAGGCAAGCGTTTATGTTTGCCGATAACGAAGTTGTTAAAGTCTGCATCCCTTGCTTTCAATTCGTTGATGCCTTCAGCATTATCTAATAATCCCCAACGTTTGAGATCCATCCAACGAACGCCTTCAAAACAAAGTTCCAGGGAACGCTCCATCTGTAAGCGTTTCAAGAATTTGTCTTTAGAGGTAAGGCAGTCTTTGAAAGGACTATCTGCCAATTTAGCCAGATTGGTGGAAGGACGTTGGCGAACTTTGTCCACATACACAGCAGCATCAGTAATCGATCCGCCTGTTTCAGCAATACATTCGGCATACAGCAATAAGATGTCGGCATAGCGGATGATGCGGAAATTGTTCGGGGCAAAATAATCTTCGAAATTACGGAAGTAGTTCGTAGAATACTTGCGAATAAAGCAGTCATCTCCCCAGTTCCAGTCACGTCCATAAACCTTGGGGTCACTGTCCGGGAAATCAGCGGGAAAGTCTTTATATGTTACATTGTTTAAAAGACGGGTGTCAATTTTACCATCCACGCGTTTTTCTTTCTTGTATTCATCAATGAGCCATGCACGGGCTTTTCCATCCGCCCATCCTATACCACCGGGAGCATAGAATTGTGTCCGTTGAAATCCGGTTGCCATAGAGGCATTGTTGTCCGTATTGCCTTTATTTTTGTCATCGAACTGGATTTCAAAGATACCTTCTTTATTGTTCTCGTTGTAATGGGTGAAATTATCCACGTATTCATCCACCAGACCGTACAAGCTACTGCCTTTGCCATCAATAAACCATTGCAATTCTGTTTTGGCTTCCGCATATTTATGCTGCTGCATGTATGCTTTTGCCAAAAGGGCTTTGGCAGCGCCAACGGTAGCACGTCCGGTATTGGCAGCATCCCAGGTTTCAGGAAGGTTTGCGATAGCATCCTTCAAATCTGTTTCTATTTGGTTCCACAACTGGGTTTCTGAAGCATCGGAAGGGATATAATTACCATCCTGAGGTTCAAGGTTCAAGGTGCCTTTCTCCCAAAGTGTAACAATCTGGAAATACCAAAGCGCCCGTAAGAACTCAGCTTGCCCGATGACCTGTTTCTGACGTTCAGGGCTTGAGAAAGAAGTTATCTCAGGAGCGTATTTCAGGACTTGATTGGCACGGAATATTCCCACATAAAATGTTTCCCAATGCAAATTATTACCTTCCCAAAAATTGTAATTGACGTAATTGAAATGAGTCCATTCCGCTAATTCATTCCAAGGGCTGTTACTCCAGCCTTCATCTCCACCAAGGTCGTATCTGAAAGACAGCCAACGCATCCAGGTTCCTTCTTTATACAGCATACTATACGCTGCATTGATTCCTTTTTGTGCATCATCTTCCGATTTCCAGAAAGTGGAAACCGTAGGCTCATTGGGATTCTCAATTTCCAATAGGCTCCCACTACAAGCCGACATCAGAAATAAAGCTAATACTACGAAAATATAATTAATTCTTTTCATCGTTTTTAATTTTTACAGTTAGTATCAAAAGTTCACCTGCAATCCAAACATGACAGAATACGGATTAGGAAATGCCATGTTGTCCGTGCCTCTATCCCAAATATCCGTATTTTGGAAATCCGGATCCAAACCTTTGTATTTGGTAAGGGTTATCAAATTGTTTCCACTTACATAAGCCCTTAACGAATTCACGCCAAAGCGAGACAGCAGGTTCTTATGGAATGTATATCCAACTTGAATGGTTTTCATCTTGAAGTAAGAACCTTTTTCCAACCACATATCCATATCTCCCCTTGTATTGCGCGTATCATTGTAGATGATTCTCGGAAAATCGCTATTGGGGTTTTCCTGATAGGGTTCATGACCTTTTTCAAAACGGATATAGTTGGAGTTGTCTGCAAACAGGCGACCTTGTCTCATGCCACTATTCAATACATCATTTCCAAATTGACCATACCACATCATATAAAAGTCAAAGTTATTCCAAGCAGCATTCACATTCAAGGACAGCGTGAAATCAGCCCAGGGACTTCCTACTATTTGACGGTCATTCGGATTGATGATTCCATTGTCATCTGTATCTACATAACGTACATCACCTAATTGGGGGCGTTTTCCATCAATTAAGATGGGTACACCTGCAGAGGTTTTGTAGTTATCTATATCTGCTTGACTACGGAATAATCCGTCTGTTTTCAATAAGTAGTATTCTCCTAAAGCATAGCCTATGCGGCTAACGGTTTGACCTGTATAATATTCAGTTTTACCGTATCCCAAATCTTTAATTTTATTCGATACCGTTGTTAAACCGGCTCCTACGGAATACGTTACCTTCTCTATTTTATCGTTCCAATTGGCTGATAATTCAAACCCGCTGTTTTCGATATTGGCAGCATTGACTCTTGGAGCACCTCCCTGATTTCCCGTTGTCATGGAAATTTGCATGGGGGTTAAAACGTCTTCCGTTTGAGACCTGTAATATTCTGCCGTTACGGCTAACCTCTGGGATAGGAATGAGGCGTCAAAACCAATATTGGTTTGCTTTGTTTTTTCCCAACGAAGATTGTTGTTGTTCAGTTTAACCTGAGTCGCCCCATTAACTATGTTTTGACTACTGCCAAAAACGGTAACAATACTTGGATTAACGGTTCCGATATAATCCCACTCATCTATAGCGGCATTTCCCAAGACACCATAATTGGCGCGAATTTTCAAATCATCAATCCAGCTTACGTTGAAGAAGCTTTCCTGACTGATTCTCCATGCAGCGGAAATAGAAGGATAATTTTCCCAACGATTTTCTAAGCTTAATTTGGATGTTCCATCTCGTCTGAAGGTAAGTGTCAGATAGTATTTATTGTCATAAGTGTAATTAGCACGTCCCAAATAAGAAATCAATGCAGATTCCCTGATTGTGTTGTAGTTCGTTTGAGATTCTTGACCGGCATCCAATACTGTAAAGTAATTTCCGCCAAGGAAAGGAAATTTTAAGCGTTGACCACCTACTGTTTCCCTGAAATAATGCTGGTAGGTCAAGCCGACAACGGCATCCACGTGATGTTTTCCAAAATCCTTGTTGAAGTCGAGCGTGTTTTCCATCAATTCATTTGTTGTTTTGATGTGTTGCTTCTGGCCTGTCGGATCCCTGTATTCTTGATTCAGCGTCCAGTTTCCCTCTTTGCGGAAATAACGATAATCGTCAAAAATATAATCAACGCCTCCGTTTATTTTATACTTTAAGAAATCAAAGAGCTGAAGTTCGCCCCATACGGAACCTCTAAGTCTGTAAACGGTTGTGTTGGATTGTTCAATATCCTCACGTGCAATCGGATTGGTAGCAAACGTACGAGCGTTTTGTTTCGAACCGTAACCATAACCTCCCAAGTTCCGATCATCGTATACCGGAATAGTCGGCAACATACGTACCATATCAATATATGAACTTGTTTGAGTGCGGTCTTGACTTGTTTGATTGAAATTGAATGTTTCTCCGAAAGAAAAACGTCCTTTTTTGCCCTCTGTATTCACACGGAAGCTATAACGGTCAAACGAGTTTCCATAAATGATACCTTCGTTTTTATAGTATCCTCCGGAAACTAAATAATTACCAAACTCACTACCCCCGGACAGTGTTACGTTATAGTCTTGCACTAAAGCCGTTTTCATCACCACATCCTGCCAATCGGTATCGTTGTTCCAATGGTCTTGTTTGGAACCTCCCCAAACGCCGTCTTTAATGCCTTCGTCATAAGCCATATCATTGTATTTCTTATATTCCGAAGCATTCATCAAGTTGTATCTCGGTGACCATTCCCACGATTCTCTTACGGAAACATCTACTGCCAAAGGTCCTTTTTTACCTTTCTTGGTAGTAACAATAATGACTCCATTGGCAGCACGTGATCCATAAATAGCTGCGGCGGAAGCATCTTTAAGCACTTGAATGGATTCAATGTCATTGGGGTTGAAATCGCTCCCGGCAGATGTAATCATACCATCAACCACCCAAAGTGGGTCGTTGTTGCTTAAATTACCCAGGCCACGAATTTCAATTTTACCATCTCCTCCGGCAACACCTGTATTTCGTACATTAACGCCGGTAGCTAATCCCTGTAAAGAAGAAGCTATCGTGCTGCCACCGGTTTTAGCCAAGTTGTCCGTACTAACGACCGAAACAGCTCCGGTAAGATCTTTTTTCTTTACTGAACCATAACCGATTACCACTACTTCATCCAAACGCTCGTTAGATTCGATTAAGGTTATATCAACAGCAGTTCGGCCATTCACTGCAACTTCCTGTGTGGCATAACCAAGGTATGATATTATTAAGGTAGCATTGGCTGATACCCTGAGGGAGTATTTGCCGTTCATATCGGTGGCAGTACCATTAGATGGCGTGCCTTTTTCCACAACACTTGCACCAATGATAGGTCCATCGGTGTCACGAACAATGCCGGTAATGGCCATTTTTGCATCTTGGGGAGTTGCCGCCCTAAGAGGTAGCGCCCATCCTCCCACTAAAAGGAGAAGAACACTCAGAAACATAGCTGATGTAAATTCACTTACTTGTCTCTTCATAAAGATTTAAATTTATTATAACATTAGTTTTATGGAATTGCATTCGTTGCAATTGACCTTACGAAGGTAGGCAGTTGGTTGCAATTATATTAACCCGATTCTACCAAAAAAGTGTATTTTTCGGGAATTTCATCCCCATTAGAAACACATGAACAAAGGATTACATGTTTTTGACAGGATATTTCAAATCCGCATGTAATATCTTTCCACGATTACCAATATCTTTGCTCTATGAAAATTTTCTTGATACATATATTATTGTATGCTTTATTCATTCCGATTGTCGTGCACGGGGAGGAGAGTTACTATTTCAGGCATTTCGGCGTTGAAGACGGTTTGCCTCAAAATACTGTTAACTGTATCTTTCAGGACAAGCAAGGATTTATATGGTTTGGCACTAAAGACGGATTAAGCCGCTATGACGGCGCTTCCTTTCTTAATTTCAGGCACGACAAAGATGATGCAGGCAGCATCGGAAACAATTTTGTTCGCAGTATTTTCCAGGGAGAAAACGATGAGATATGGGTAGGAACGGATTTAGGTGTTTATATTTACAATCCCGCTTCGGAAAGCTTTTCTGCGTTCAAACTTCAGACCGCTGACGGAATCTCCATAGAGAAGGAAGTCAATGACATGAAGTCTGACAAAGACGGTAATATCTGGTTTGCTGTAGACTGGCAAGGTGTTTTTTCTTATAAGACCCAAAGCAAAGAGTTGGTATTTTACAAGGTTAATACAATTGTGAATGCCTGGTGCATTTGTGTAGACAGGGAAGACAATGTGTGGATCGGCACGCACGGCGGAGGTCTTAATTGCTATAATCGGGAGAAGGACATGTTTGAAGCATTACCCATATCCGGAAAGGAAGAAATAAGAGATGACATCTATCGGCTCTTCCAAGATAATTATAACGACTTGTTGATAGGAACAGCAAATGGAGGGGTGAAAAGATTGAGTTTGATAACCAAGCAGATTGACCCCTTATTTACATCCGGGGATGGCAATCAGTTATTTGTGAGAGATATCATTCGTTTGTCTGATACGGAACTCTGCATAGGTTCTGAATCGGGTGTGTTTTATTACAACACACAAAGCCGTACCATACAGAATATTCTCCATGACCCGTATGATTCCTATTCCTTGTCGGACAATGCTGTCTATAGTTTGTATAAAGATCGGGAAGGAGGACTTTGGATTGGCACTTACTTTGGCGGCGTCAATTATTATCCGCCTCAGCATACTCCTTTTGAACGATATTACCCCCAGATCAAAGAAAATGTGGTGCATGGTAAACGAATCAGAGAATTTCAACAAGACCAACAGGGAAATTTTTGGATAGGAACAGAAGATGGAGGCCTTAATTTTTATAATCCCTATACCAAGACATTCAAAAACTTTATACCCGATGGCACTTCTCAAAGTCTCAGTTATCATAACATTCATGGATTATTAGCCGATGGAGATAAACTCTGGGTAGGGACATTTATGCATGGTGTAAATGTTATTGATATGAAAACGCAAAAGGTAATCCGAAAGTATATAAAATCGGAAGACCCTCATTCTTTATGTGATAACAGCGTCTTTTCAATATACAAGGACGATTCAGGAACTTTATGGTTCGGCACGATTTATGGGCTGGCTGTTTACAATCCGAAGGAAGATAACTTCACCAAAATAGATTATACAGGTGATACATTTATATATGATATTTTTCAGTCCTATGATGGGATATTATGGTTTGCTACTTTCAACAAGGGGATTTTTCGCTACAATCCGCGTACCGACAAGTGGTCTGTCTTCTCGCATGAGCCGGGAAACAAGAATAGCTTGCCGCACGACAAGGTGATTTCCATTTTCGAAGACAGCAAGAAAGCATTGTGGTTCACAACCGAAGGGGGAGGGCTTTGTAAATATAATGAAAAAGATGAAAGCTTTACATCTTATTCCACTAAAGAGGGATTGCCGAATGATGTGGTATATAAAATCCTGGAAGATAATAAAGGCCGGTTATGGTTCACAACGAATAGCGGGCTTTCCCGTTTTGATATAACTCACAATGATATAAAAACATACACGCTTGACAATGGTTTGTTGGGAAACCAGTTTAATTATAAATCCGGAATTAAAGCATCCGATGGAAAGTTCTATTTTGGCTGCCTGAATGGTTTCATTGCTTTTAACCCGCTTGCATTTACAGAAAATGAGTATATTCCACCTGTTGTCATTACCAATGCCCATTTATTTAATAATGGAGTACCTTATAGTCAATCATCTTTTACGATTGACTTTGCCGCTTTGAGTTATTCGGCGCCTAAGAAAAATAAGTATGCCTATATGCTGGATGGTTATGAAAGGGAATGGAGAGTTGTTGAAGGAACAAACCGTATTACCTATTCAAATATTCCTCCGGGGAATTATATATTCCGTTTGAAAGGGGCAAACAACGATGGGAAATGGAATGAAGTACCTACCAATCTGGCCATTACAATTCATCCTCCATTTTACAAAACATATTTCGCTTATGCTCTTTATCTTCTTCTCTTGCTGTTTTTGATTATCAGGTTTATAATATCATACAATAAGAGATTGAAAAAACGAGACAAACGAAAATTAGAAGCGTTTGAAAATGCGAAAGATAAAGAGCTTTACAATGCCAAAATTACATTCTTCACCAATATAGCTCACGAGATACGGACTCCACTCAGTTTGATAAAAGGCCCCGTTGAGTATATTCTTTCACATGAAATTGAAGCTGAAGAAATGACGGAGAACCTGAAAGTTATCGAGAAGAACAGCAATCGCCTGCTGGATTTGTCTAATCAATTACTCGACTTTCGCAAAGTGGAAGCGAAAGGATTTCTGTTGAATTATATGCACTCTGATATTAAACAGCTAATCAATGATATCTATATTCGCTTCGAATTGACAGCGCGACTGAATAGCTTAGCATTTGAACTTCAACTTCCCGAGAGCAACCTGTTTGCTGATATTGACAGAGAAGCCTTTACTAAAATAATAAGCAATCTGTTTACCAATGCTATCAAATTTGCCGATACTAAAATCGTCTTAATTCTGGAAAGTGTGGGTGAACAGCAAATTCGAATCAAAGTAAGCAACGACGGCTATGTGATTCCGAACGAAATGAATGAAAAGATTTTTGAACCCTTCTTTCAAATTGGTGATGTAAAGGGAAACAGTATAAAAGCGGGCACCGGCTTGGGATTGCCTTTAGCCCGTTCGTTAGCCGAATTGCATAACGGGAAGTTGTATCTCGAATCTTCTTCCGGTCAGTTTAATACGTTTGTTCTGCTACTCCCCATAGCACAATCAACGGCTATTAGTATACAAACTGAGAATAAAGAGACGGAAGTAGTAGACATGCCGGAAGCTGAACCGGGATTCAAAACCAAAGCAACTTTATTGGTTGTTGAAGACGACAGGGAAATGAGACATTTTTTGTACAATAAATTAAAAGCTACCTATAATGTTGTGAAAGCATCGAACGGGAAAATCGCATTGGAATGTCTCCAAAAAGAAATTGTCGACATTGTAATTACCGATGTTATGATGCCTGTAATGGATGGTAGACAGCTTTGTTTAGAGATAAAATCAAATGTGGATTACAGTCACATTCCGGTTATTATGCTTACGGCTAAGGTGGATATTCAATCCCGTATAGAAGGTTTGGAGGCAGGAGCAGATGCTTATGTAGAAAAACCTTTTTCTATGGATCATTTATTAGCTCAAATATCAAATCTTATTTCCAACAGGACAAAAGTAAAACAGGCATTTATCAATTCTCCGGTTGAGAATGTCGGCAGCATCGCCTTAACGAAAGCTGATGAAATTTTTCTGGAGAAAGTAACCAAGGCCATCAATAAGAATCTGTCGGACGTATCTTTTAATGTCGATATGTTGGCAGATGAACTAAACATGAGCCGATCCAGTTTGCATCGGAAAATCAAGGGCATATCCGAACTTACTCCGAATGATTTTATCCGTCTCGTCCGTCTGAAAAAAGCAGATGAACTATTAAAGGAGGGTTCCTATCGCATCAATGAAGTATGCTTTTTGGTCGGATTCGCTTCGTCTTCTTATTTTTCAAAAAGTTACAAAAAGCAATTTGGAACATCTCCTAAAGAGTCAAAAGGGAAAAACGGATGAAGCGGAAATAACTATTCTCCATCGCAGATATATGCATTTTTTTGGGCAGATACTTTGATAAGTTTTATAAGATGCCGTTATCTTTTCATCGTTTGACAGCAGTCAAACAGTTGTCCGACACTTGTCAAACGATGAAAAAGACCCAATATCTGCAAAAAGTTTATATAAGAGATTCTTAAAAATTTGCGGTATTTAATAACATCTGAGTAAATTTTAGGTTTTTCCTGAATATGTAGGTAGGTAGGGTTGTTGTGCAGCAGATTATTCGTACCTTTGCGGTTGAATATCAAACAGGCGTTGATATTAAAAGGCTTAGAGATTGTAAAAGGAGTAATAATGTAATAATAATAAGTGAGATGATGAAAGTCTTAAGTAATTGGATATTCCGCATCGCCGGGTGGAGAAAGGGGCCGATTGGTGAAGTTGTGCCGAAATGTGTGATTTGTGTTGCCCCGCATACCAGTAACTGGGATTTTGTTTTTGGACAATTATTCTATGGCGCCATCGGTCGCAAGGCGTACTTCCTGATGAAGAAAGAATGGTTCGTCTTCCCTTTTAATTTTATATTTCGCTGGATGGGAGGAATACCGGTGGATCGCAGTAAAAACACCTCCGTCACTTACCTGATGGTGGAAGAAATGACCAAACGCACAAGATTCCAACTGGTAATTACGCCGGAAGGTACACGAAAGATGGCGGAAGATTGGAAACGGGGTTTTTATTATATCGCCCTTAAATCCAATGTTCCTATCCTCTTGGCTTATATAGACTACCTGAAAAAGGAGATTGGCTTTAAAGGGCTTTTCTATCCGACCGGTAATGCCGATGCAGATATTAGCGCCATTAAAGCATACTACCAGGATGTGATGCCGAAGCATCCTCGTAATTTTGCAAATTAATAACATAGTTCTTATGGCCGAAAACTTGCGTATCAGTATGATTCAAACGCCCATATTATGGGAAAACAGAGACGGTAACCTGGCCTATTTCGGCAGGATGCTTCAACGGATAGAAGGGAAGACCGACTTGGCCGTGCTACCCGAAACCTTTACGACCGGCTTCTCCATGAACGTTGAAGCGCTGGGCGACAAAGTTGACGGGGTAACTGTTTCTACTTTGAAAGCTTGGGCGGAAAAGTATCAAATAGCTATTGCCGGCAGTTTCATCGCCAAGGTGGGGAAGGCATATTTTAACCGGGGATTCCTTGTAACACCGAATGGTGAAACGAACTTCTACGACAAAAGGCATCTCTTTCGCATGTCGGGCGAGGCCGACCATTATACACCCGGCAAAAAATTGGTAATTACGTCCTACAAAGGTTGGAATATCTGCTTGCAAATATGCTACGACCTGCGCTTCCCTGTGTGGAGCCGCAATGTGGACAATAAATTCGACCTGCTGATATACGTGGCCAACTGGCCTGCAGCCCGTCATTTAGCATGGACTTCCCTCCTGCCGGCACGCGCCATAGAGAACTTGGCCTACGTATGCGGTGTGAATTGCATCGGTATAGATGGCTTGGGATTTGAATACAAGGGCGGTTCGGCCATCTACTCACCCAAAGGAGAAAAACTTACCGATACAGGCACGCGGAAAGAGTTTATCCGCACCTTCGCCATAGAGATAGAGCCTTTGGAAAGGCTTCGCAGCAAATTTCCTGCATGGAAAGATGCAGACAGCTTCATCCTTAGGCCATGAAAGAAAAGCGTAATCCCTGGGCATGGATACCCACCCTCTACTTTGCAGAAGGGCTTCCATACGTTGCGGTTATGACGATTTCCGTTATCATGTACAAACGGCTGGGCGTTTCGAATACTGATATCGCCTTATATACCAGTTGGCTCTACCTTCCCTGGGTAATCAAGCCCCTTTGGAGTCCGTTTGTAGATTTGATAAAGACCAAGCGCTGGTGGGTTTACTCCATGCAGTTGCTTATCGGAGCTGGAATGGCAGGGATTGCTTTCACGATACCAACCACTTTCTTTTTTCAAGCTTCGCTGGCCTTCTTCTGGCTGATGGCCTTTAGCTCGGCGACTCACGACATTGCAGCCGACGGCTTCTATATGCTGGGGTTGTCAACTGATGAACAAGCTTTTTTTATCGGCATACGAAATACGTTTTACCGTATAGCCATGCTTACCGGGCAAGGCTTATTGGTCATGTTTGCCGGTTTTCTGGAAACTTCTACTGGAAGGATTCCTTATGCCTGGAGTATTACATTCTTTGTACTTGCCGGCATATTTATTGCCGCCTCCGCATGGCACAGATTTATTCTACCTTATCCTGCAGAGGATAAACAGCGTAGCGGAGTGACTGCTAACTCTATATTGATGGAATTTGGACGTACGTTTGTGGATTTCTTCCGCAAACCGGGCATTGTGCCTGCTTTGCTGTTTATGCTTACCTACCGACTGGGTGAATCTCAGTTGGTAAAGATGGCCTCTCCCTTCCTTTTAGACGGGAAAGAAGTAGGCGGATTGGGACTTTCTACTGCCCGGGTGGGCTTTACTTATGGAACGGTGGGCGTTGTTTCGCTAATGATTGGCGGTATATTGGGCGGTTTTGCCATTGCTAAGGGAGGACTGAAGAAATGGATATGGCCAATGGCGCTTTGTTTGTTTATTCCCCATCTTGTCTATCTGTACCTGTCATTTGCCATGCCGGATAATCTTTGGATAATCAATACGTGCGTGGGCTTTGAGCAGTTTGGATACGGTTTTGGCTTCACCGCTTATACCATGTTTCTGATGCTCTTCTCCGACGGAGAATATAAAACCTCTCACTATGCCATCTGTACCGGCTTCATGGCTTTGGGCATGATGCTTCCCGGCATGGTTTCGGGTTATATTCAAGAGTTGATAGGTTATCAATCATTCTTTATTTGGGTGTTGATAAGCGGACTGCCCATCTTCTTTGTACTTCCATTTCTGAACATAAAATCGAAAACGAATTAATATGAATTATTACGAATGTATCTTTAACTATAACTATACGTCTCCTCTCGAAGCAGAGATTATAAACGACGTCCTGGCTGCCGAGTTGGGCGAGATCGGTTTTGAAAGTTTCGGTGAATCAGCCGAAGGTTTGCAAGGCTATATCCCTGAAAAACTATACGATGCTGAAGCCTTGAAGGAGAAACTTGAGAACTTCCCCCTGGAAGGTGTAAGTATCTGCTTCACGGCATCCTTTATAAAAGACAAGGACTGGAATGAGGAATGGGAGAAGAATTACTTCAAGCCGACCACTCTGGGCAACGACTGCATTATCCATGCCTCCTTCCACACCGTAGAACCTGGCTATACATACGATATTGTGATTGACCCTAAGATGGCCTTTGGAACGGGTAATCATGAAACGACCCGGCTAATGCTCGGCGAGATACTCTGCTTGGATTTGGAGGGTAAGGAGGTGCTGGATATGGGTAGCGGCACGGCTGTACTATCTATTCTGTCCGCCATGAAAGGCGCTGCTCGCGTAGTAGCCGTAGATATAGACGAATGGGCCTACCGCAATGCGCTCGAAAACATCCGTCTGAATCATACGGAAGATATAAATGTAGTATTGGGCGGAGCAGAGCAAATCCCCGCGCTCGGTCAGTTCGATATCGTACTGGCCAATATCAACCGAAATATCTTACTACGCGACATCAAACACTACGCCCAATGCATGAAACACGAAGCCTTACTCATCATGAGTGGCTTTTACATAGAAGACCTCCCAGCCATCACAGGAGAATGCATTAAAAACGGAATAGCCCTGCTCTCTGCCAACTCTGAAAACAAGTGGGCAGCCCTAATAATGAAGCAGGATAACATTCTTTAACCTAATGAAAAAATGTGAAATATGTATATGTATCCAATAAATTTGAGTACTTTTATGAATTATTTAAAACTAAAAAAAGATGAAAAGTGGAGATTCAAAATTATTATTGGGATTAATCGTTGGTGCAGCAGTAGGAGTTGCTATAGGTTATTTGGCTACTACGGATAAAAAGGAAGAGTTGCTTGACCAAATAAACACCTTGGTTGGCAAAGTGAAGGACAATGTTGGTACAGCCATTACTAAGATTAAGGAAGCTAAAGGCGGTACGGAAGAACTACCCGAAGTAGCACCGGCGGAATAGAATTCGATGGAAAAAGATTCGAAACAAGTTTTCAGCGAATTAAAGGAGAATGTACTGACGTATGCAGAAATACGTTTTGAACTTCTTAAATTAAGCACATACGAGGGTACAGGAAAAGTAATCGGTGTACTCTCGTATGTCTTGGTTTTGGTGTTACTGGCATTCTTTGTATTATTATTTCTGTTCTTGTCGGCAGCGTTCTTTTTGAGTGATTTGTTTCATTCGCAAGGATTGGGGTTTGGATGTATCAGCCTCATATACCTGATTATGATAGGAATTGTATATGCCAACAAAAAGAAAATCATCAACAAAGTGATGAACGAAGTACTGGCTACTCTTACGGCCGGCGAAGATAAAAACAGCAAAAAAGATGAAAACACAGACTCCATTAGACAAACTGATAGCTGACAAGCAACTTCTCGAGGAACAACGCTTGGAGCAAGAGCAGAAACTGAATGAAAACTTCCGCTACATACAGGATCATTCAGGCCGTTTGCTATTGTCGGGAGTCTCAACGCTGCTTTTCCCCAACACAAAATCAACAAAAAAGGAAGCTGATAATGAATCTATTATCACTCAAACTGTATTGACGCCCAGTGCCTTCTCTGCCTTCGTGCCGATAGTATGGGATATTGCCAAACCCCTCCTGATATCCTGGGGCATAGAGAGAGCAAGGAAGAGCCTTGTGAGTTGGCTATTCGGCAAGAAAAAAAAGAGATAAATCCAACAATTAATTTATGTTATCGGACAGTTTTTTCTGTTGATATTATAAGGTCGTTCGGAAAAACATGACTACCTTTGTGCTCGTTAAGAAAATAGTAAGAAAAACGTTATTTATAGATCCACTAAAAGTATTATAAAAAATGATTAAAGTAGGTATTAACGGTTTCGGCCGTATCGGACGTTTAGTGTTCCGCGCTGCTCAAAAGAGAAATGACATTCAAGTAGTTGGTATCAACGACTTGATTAGTGTTGATTACATGGCTTACATGTTAAAGTATGACTCAATCCACGGTCAGTTCGACGGTACGGTTGAAGTAAAAGATGGTAACCTGGTAGTAAATGGCAATTCTATCCGCGTAACCGCAGAAAAGAATCCTGCCGATTTGAAATGGAATGAAGTAGCTGCTGAATATGTAGTAGAATCTACCGGTCTGTTCCTTTCAAAAGACAAAGCTCAGGCTCACCTTGATGCAGGCGCTAAATACGTAGTATTGTCGGCTCCTTCTAAAGACGACACCCCTATGTTCGTATGCGGTGTTAACCTCGACGCTTATGTAAAAGGTACACAAATCGTATCAAACGCTTCTTGTACAACCAACTGCTTGGCTCCTATCGCCAAAGTATTGAACGACAAATGGGGCGTTACCGATGGTTTGATGACAACTGTTCACTCAACAACAGCTACCCAAAAGACTGTTGACGGTCCTTCTGCTAAGGATTGGAGAGGTGGTCGTGCTGCTTCAAACAACATTATCCCTTCTTCTACCGGTGCTGCTAAGGCTGTAGGTAAAGTAATTCCTCAATTGAATGGCAAACTGACAGGTATGTCTCTTCGCGTTCCTACCCTGGACGTTTCAGTTGTAGACTTGACAGTTAACTTGGCTAAGCCTGCAAAATACGAAGAAATCAAAGCTGCCATGAAAGAGGCTTCTGAAGGCGAATTGAAAGGTATTCTTGGTTACACCGAAGACGACGTAGTTTCTACCGACTTCATCGGCGATCCTCGTACTTCTATCTTTGATGCAAAGGCTGGTATCGCTTTGACCGACACATTCGTAAAAGTTGTATCTTGGTATGACAACGAATGGGGTTATTCAAGCAAGGTGCTCGATCTTGTCGCTTACCTGAAGAAAGTAAACGGATAATCTCGTCTCGCAATAAAAAAATAGGCTTTCCTTTCGAGGGAGGCCTATTTTTTTATTGCGAAAAAGCTTTGACTAAACTAAATAGGATATTAACTATTAACGTTGCACATATTGACACACTATCAGCTTAAACGAAACTTATTCCTGCCGTTAATGACTTCCAGAGGTTGTCATTGGGGGGAGGGGCGGTGATGGTGAGGGGCTGCTTGGAGACGGGGTGGATGAAGGAGGCGCTGTGGGCGTGGAGGCTGATACCGGCGTCGGGGTTGGAGCGGTCGAAGCCGTATTTCAGATCGCCTTTGATGGGGCAGCCTGTCTTTGCTAATTGACAGCGGATTTGGTGGTGACGGCCGGTCTTCAGGTCTATCTCCAACAAATAGTAATTGTCTGATTTGGCTATTAACTTGTAGAGGAGGATGGCTTTTTGGGTGTGGGGACGCTCCTCCGTGTAAGCGTAGCTTTTGTTTTGTTGTTCGTTGCGGCTAAGCCAGTGGATTAGTTCATCTTCTTCTTTAGGTGGGGCATTCTTTACAATGGCCCAATAGGTTTTCTTTACTTCGCCGAGGCGAAACATATCATTTAGTCTGGAGAGGGCTTTGCTGGTTTTGGCAAATAAGACGACGCCGCTCACGGGGCGGTCAAGCCGGTGGGCAACACCGACGAATACATTGCCGGGCTTCTGATACTTCTCTTTCAGCCATGCCTTAAGCAGTTCCGAAAGAGGAGTATCGCCGGTTTTATCTCCTTGAACAATTTCGTGGCATGTTTTGTTTACCGCCAGGAGATGATTATCTTCGTATATTACTTCCATGCACTTAATCAGGTGTTCATGCCGCCGTCGCAATGGATAACTTGTCCGCTTACGTAAGACGAGAGGTCGGAGGCAAGGAAGGTTGCTACATTGGCTACATCTTCCGGTGTACCGCCACGGCGCAGAGGAATTTGTTTAGCCCATTCGGCACGTACTTCTTCCGAGAGGGCGGCTGTCATATCAGTAATGATAAAGCCGGGGGCGATGGCATTGGCGCGGATACCACGTGATCCTAATTCCTTGGAGATGCTCTTTGCCAAGCCAATCATACCGGCCTTGGAGGCAGAGTAGTTGGCCTGTCCGGCATTGCCCGATACGCCTACTACGGAGGCCATATTAATGATGCTTCCGCTCTTTTGCTTCATCATAATCGGGGTAATGGCATGGATGAAGTTGAAAGCAGACTTCAGGTTTACGTTAATTACCACGTCCCATTGTTGCTCCGTCATGCGCATCATCAGTCCGTCGCGGGTGATACCGGCGTTGTTTACCAAGATGTCGATGCGGCCGAAGTCTTTTACGACATCTGCAACTACCTGGTGGGCTTCGTCAAAGTTGGCGGCATTGGAAGCATATCCTTTACCTTTCACGCCGAAAGCTTCAACCTCAGCTTGTGTGGCCAAGCCATTTTCGTCAATCACCAAGTCGGTGAATGCTACGTTTGCGCCTTCTGAGGCGAACTTCAGGGCTATTGCCTTTCCTATTCCACGTGCAGCGCCTGTAATGAGGGCTACTTTTCCTTCCAATAGTTTCATATAATATAATGTTTAGCTTTTAATCAGGCAGGATCCGGCTGAGTAGCCGCCACCGAATACGGTGATGGCAATCAGGTCGCCCTTCCTGAATGTGTGTTCATTTTGTGCATATACCAAAGCTGAGCTTACCGAGCCGGTGTTGCCCAACTCCTCAATATTGTGGAGGAACTTCTCTTGTGGCAAATCCAATTGCTTGGCTATATTCGCCAAGATGCGCATATTAGCTTGGTGGCCGATAAAGTAGGAGAGGTCATCCAGTGTATAACTGTTCTTTTCCAACAGGTAAAGAACATTCTTGGGCATGTAGGTGCATGCCTGTACAAATACATCGCGTCCTTCGGGCATCATGATGCCGCCATCGTGGGGACGGAGCATCACAGCATCAGTGCTTTTGCCTATATGCCCTAAACCTTCGGTGTAGATGTCAATCACCTCAGCGTCTGTTTCCTTAATCTTTTCCTTCGAGATGAAAAAAGCAGCGGCGGCGTCTCCCCAGAGATGGCCGGCTTGCGGGTCGGACTCGTTTTGATAGCGAGAATTATTGTCTGCCGAGAGGATAAGCGCCTTCGAGGCTTTGCCGATGGCGAAATAGCCTTCCACAATCTCCAGCGCATTGACGAAGGAGGAGCAGGCAGATGAAATGCTGAATACTTTGGCGTTATCTATCTTATACTCGCGCTGGGCTACATGAGCTGCCGTAGCCACAGTGTCGTAAGGAGAGTATGAAGCAGAAATAATCAAGTCTACTTCCTTTATATCATAAGGAAGTTTAGGGAGGGCGTTTTGAATTGCGTTTAAACCCATTGTGCTGATATTTTCGTCGGGTTCGGCTATTGAGCGGGTAATGATACCAGTGCGTTGTTCGATCCATTCACTCGTCAACCCGTTTACTTTTAAGAAATAATCATTATGAACCCGTCCGACAGGTACATAAAATCCTGTTGCATTAATAAACATTTGTGCCTTTATTTTATTTTAATACCGTTGAATACTAAATTCATTACATTGTCTCTGCGTCTGATTCGCTGGCTGATAGTGTCGCCCATGAGTCCTCTGATATAAGGAACTTCCAGCCCTTTGAGGGCATGGTGCAAGACGAGAGCTGTAATGTCGACGTCGGGCATAGCAAAGATACCTTCTTTCACACCGTCGTCAAGTATTCTTTTTATTAATTCAATTTCCCGAAGGTCGAAGCCTTTCCGAACCTTTTCCACCCGCCAAATATCGCGGAAGAAATTAGCGCGCAGGGTGCCATTGCGAAATACGATTGCTTTCACGGCATCAAGCCTTGCGTAGATGAATGCCATTAGTTTCTCGTCGGCGGGGAGGTCTTTGGCTGCTACATCAAGTAGCATCTTGTAGAGATTATCCATTTCGGTTTCCACCACCGCCTGATATATATCGTTTTTGCTTTTAAAATAGGTGTACAGGGTGCGTCGCCCCTTCATAGAGGCTTGGGCAATGTCGTTCATGGTCGTATTGTCTACACCCATACGCGCAAATAACTGTCTTGCTACGTCCACCAACATTTCTCGCGTTTTAGATACGGTAATAGCCATTTTACTGCACACTTTGATTAAAACTGTGCGCAAAGTACCGCAAAAAGATTGTATCTGCCAAAGATTATGGTAAAAAACTTAAGCAAATATTTCATAAACCCTCGGAGATGGGACGTTACATTCGGATTGATTTGTACCTTTGCAGGCTCAAAGATTGTTAGAACATGGGAAAGAATAAGTTATCAAAGTTTGATGATATGGCGGAGTATCCGCATGTGTTTCAGTATCCTTTTGAGAGACTCCAGGCGGAAGGCTTTCCGTTGAAGGGACATTGGCGGGAGCATTTCTTTAAGAATACGAACCCCATTGTGCTTGAGTTGGGATGCGGAAAAGGGGAATATACCGTGGGACTGGGTCGCCTTTTCCCGGATAAGAACTTTATCGGTATCGACGTCAAGGGGGCGCGTATGTGGAGCGGAGCTAAGGAGTCGCTTGAGGCTGGGATGACAAATGTGGCCTTCCTCCGAACGCATATCGAACTGATTGAGTTTTTCTTTGCACCCGGCGAGGTGTCTGAGATATGGCTCACCTTCCCCGACCCACAGATGAAGAAGCTGAACAAGCGACTTACTTCCACCCGCTTTATGAAGCTATACCGCCGCATCCTTGCACCGGATGGTATCATCCATCTGAAGACCGACAGTTACTTTATGTACACCTATACAACGGAGATGGTGAAAGCCAATCGCTACCCCGTACTTTGTGATACCGCCGACCTCTACCATTCGCCCGAGGCCGACGACATCCTCTCCATCAAAACCTATTATGAGCAACAATGGCTCGAAAGGGGAATCAACATCAAGTACATTCGCTTTGTATGTGAAGAACGAGAGGAATTAATAGAGCCGGACATAGAAATAGAATTAGACGCCTACCGCAGCTTCAACCGCAGTAAACGAAGCGCGTTAGCATCCACTAAATAATTAATGAATCATGACAATTTATCCGCAATTAATTATAGACGCGCTTTCTAAGGTGCGCTATCCGGGAACGGGAACTGACTTGGTTTCTGCCGGAATGGTTGACGACGATATACGTATCGACGGCAATCAAGTAAGTTTCTCACTCCTGTTCGACAGGCCGAATGACCCGTTCATCAAGTCTGTAGTCAAAGCTGCCGAGGCGGCTATCCTTACCTACGTAGATAAGGACGTTGACGTCAAAGGACGTATCTCTGTTATCTCCCGTCAGGCAGCTCACCCGAAGCCGGACAAGCTATTGCCCGAGGTGAAATATATCCTCGCTATCTCATCCGGGAAGGGGGGAGTAGGTAAGAGCACCGTAGCCGCAAATCTTGCAGTAGCCCTGGCAGGGATGGGATATAAAGTAGGACTGCTCGATGCAGATATCTTCGGTCCTTCTCAACCCAAGATGTTCAATCTCGAGAATGAGCAGCCGTATATGGTTAATGTAGAAGGTCGCAACCTGATTGAGCCGGAAGAAAACTACGGCGTAAAACTGCTCTCCATTGGTTTCTTCGTCAATAAAGACGACGCGGTGCTTTGGCGGGGAGCTATGGCAAGCAATGCCTTGAAGCAACTCATAGGCGAGGCACGCTGGGGAGAACTTGATTATTTCTTGATTGACCTCCCTCCGGGAACCAGCGACATCCACCTCACGATGGTGCAGACCCTGGCTATTACCGGAGCCATCGTTGTCACTACGCCTCAGGATGTAGCCCTTGCAGATGCACGCAAAGGCATCAGTATGTTTACCGGTGATAAGATTAATGTACCTGTACTGGGTTTGATAGAGAATATGGCCTGGTTTACTCCGGCTGAGCTTCCGGAAAATAAGTATTACATCTTTGGCAAAGAGGGCGGCAAGCGATTAGCCGAAGAACTGGGCGTCCCCTTGTTGGGGCAAATTCCCCTCGTACAAAGCATTCGTGAAGGAGGCGACAACGGCAAGCCCGTGGCGCTAAACCCCGAGACCATTACCGGCGCCGCCTTCCAAGCCTTAGCCCAAAATGTGGTAGAACAAGTTCGCCTTCGCGACGAAACAAAGCCCCCCACACAAAGGGTTATCGTTAATTAATCATTTACAGAGATTATTTTGCAAGCTTTGTAAATAAATCACGGAAAATTGCATCTCTATTTATAAATATTGCCATTCTGATAAAATGGCGGGATCTATCAACGCTATATGTTACCTGATCTGTTAAAACAGGACTGTGTACCAGATTCGTACGAATCCAATCCGGATTAATCAACCATGCAACAGCAACTACATCCCATATTTCCTTCGACCAGACATCATGCGTGTTTTCATGATAGCCGGCTACTGTGTCATACAAAAAATCACATAATTTGTTTTTGCCCTTTAAATAATGCTGGAGTTCCGGAAGTGTCGTGTGAAAATGGGATACAACCGGCCGGCAAGGGGTTATTACCAATGGCACTCCTGAGTTTAAAACGACCTGACCGGCTAAAACATCCTGAATTAAATTAAATTCCCTCTGGTTAGGCCAATCCAAACCATGCCCTCCAAGCCAGACAACAACTATGTTATTGATAATTGAGGGGTCTATTAGTATAGCAGACGCAATGTTCGTAATACATCCGATCGTAACAACATAAAGAGGGTCTTCCGGACTGCTTTTCTTTGCTTTTTGTATCAAGTCAAGTGCGGCTTCACTCCTGATAGGCTCTGCAACATTCTTTAAATAGTCTGTCGACCCACGAAACACAAGCCCATCCTGGGAAATATTCAACAATTTCAGCAATCTCTGAATTTCTTCATAACTCTTCTCCATTCCATCACCGGGGCTTTCAGAACGAGAATTATAAAATGGAGCCGCATAAATAGCTTCAACTGTCACTCTATCTTTAGATAACAGAGCATAAGATAAAGCAAATTGATCATCCACTTCATTATAGGTGTCTGTATCCAAGACCATTCTAACCTTGCCCTCTTTGGGCGTTAATTGCTTGATACGTACTATCTCGTCAATTTTCGGAAATTGTTGACAGAATCCTGTTACATACGCAAATAAAAAACCGATTGCAATTAAATACTTTTTCATGTCTTTACTTTTATATTACTACCAACCATAATTTTGTTTATAAACACCCTGACTCAAATCAATTTGCTGATATTGTTAATTATAAATTGTTTAGTGGTTCTTAATAGGCTCGTGCATATAGTACGCGGCAGGCAGAAGGCTTTCCTGTAACCATATCGACTCCCGGGGTTTTATCGCTTTCCAGGGGGATGCAGCGGATGGTTGCTTTGGTTTCTTCCTTTACGCGCTCTTCGGTTTCAACCGTTCCGTCCCAATGAGCCAGGATGAAGAGGCCTTCTTCTATCTTTTCCTTGAATTCGTCGTAGGTGTCTACGGTTACGATGCGGGTGGAGCGGAAGTCGTAAGCCTTTTGGAAGATGTTCTTTTGGATGTCTTCCAAGAGGAATTTTACGTATTCTTCTATGCCGTCTGCAGTGACGGTTTCCTTCACCAATGTATCGCGGCGCATCACTTCGACGGTGTTGTTTTCCAGATCGCGTCCGCCCATGGCCAGACGCACAGGTACACCTTTCAGCTCATACTCTGCAAACTTCCATCCGGGCTTTCTGTTGTCGGCGTCGTCGTATTTCACGGAGATACCCAGCGCCTTCAGTTTGGTTACGATGCCATCCACCTTCTTACTGATCTCGGCTAATTGTTCTAAGCTGCGATAGATGGGTACGATAACTACCTGTATAGGTGCAAGCTTCGGAGGCAATACCAAGCCGTTGTCGTCGGAGTGCGTCATGATGAGCGCTCCTATCAGGCGGGTAGAGGCTCCCCAGGAAGTTGCCCAGGCATAGTCTGTTTTTCCCTCTTTGTCTACGAAGGTAACGTCGAAAGCCTTGCCGAAGTTCTGTCCGAGAAAATGGGAAGTACCTGATTGCAGGGCTTTACCGTCTTGCATCATGGCCTCGATGGTGTATGTGTCTACGGCGCCGGCAAAGCGTTCGCTTTCCGACTTCACACCCTTGATAACGGGCATAGCCATCCATTCTTCGGCGAAGCGGGCATATACGCTTTGCATCTTTTTAGTCTCTTCCTCAGCCTCTTCACGGGTAGCATGGGCGGTATGGCCTTCTTGCCAGAGGAACTCGGCCGTACGAAGGAACAAGCGGGTACGCATCTCCCAGCGCATCACGTTGGCCCATTGATTAATCAGGATGGGCAGATCGCGATACGACTGTATCCAATTACGGTACGTGTTCCATATAATAGTCTCCGATGTGGGGCGGATAATCAGCTCTTCTTCCAGCTTGGCGGCGGGGTCTACAACAACGCCCGAGCCGTCGGGGGCGTTTTTCAGACGGTAGTGGGTCACTACGGCGCACTCTTTGGCAAAGCCTTCCACGTGGTCGGCCTCTTTACTAAGAAATGATTTGGGTATCAACAGGGGGAAATAAGCGTTCACATGTCCTGTTTCCTTGAACATATCGTCCAACGCACGTTGCATTTTCTCCCAAATAGCGTATCCGTAAGGTTTGATAACCATACATCCCCGCACGGCGGAGTTCTCCGCCAAATCGGCCTTGATAACAAGGTCTTGATACCATTGTGAATAGTTTTCCGCTCTCGAAGTCAGTTCTTTCAGCTCTTTTGCCATCGTTCTCTTTTACTTAATAGATTACAGGCTGCAAAGGTACGACAAAATTCTTTTTCCACAAAACGACGTTCCACAGGCGTTCACAAGTAAAATAACGCCGCTAACGTTCGGCATCAAATTCAGCCTTGCCTTCGGGACAGGAACCACAGCGAAACAGAAAGTCGCATCCCGCCCATAGTGTATCGATAGAAATGCGTTATGCCTGACGGCATACAGATTTGAAAGATATTTTTAAAAGCTCCATAGAATGGGGTGAAAAGAGCTAATTTGTCATTCGTAATTGATTGATTTTATGAGAATGCTATTTTTCATTTGTCAATTAAAAAAAGTTAAAACAGCCCCTATTTGTCAGGAAAAGGGCCTTTTTTGTGTTACGAGAAATTCGGAGTTTCGAACAAATCGGCCAAAGTTAGCGGATATGTAAAGCTTTTATCGCGATTCGAGAAAATTATTTTGAAAAGACGGCTTCTTTTGGGGAAATCATTTAGATGATTGTCGGACGTCATCAGCATAATTTGGAAATTTCATTTAGATCATTTTTAAAATCATCTAAATGATTTCCCAAAGCGATGAGGATGAATTGTGAATAGCATTTAATATTAGTTATTATTTGGTTAATATTAAGGTCTATTAAGATTTATAATACCCTTAAATCTCTTGAGTATCTTAATGACGTTATAGCAGCCATTAAAAGGAAAATATAAATAGTGGAGCGCTATTTTCCGCTCTCTACTTTCAATTTTCAATTTTCAACCCATCATTGCTGTCTTTTTGTATTTGTCAAACCCGCAAATTCTTGCGTTTTTCGTGTTAAAAGCCCAAAATCGCCTCAAATATCGAAGAATAAAAAGACCATTTTTTGACATTCTGTCAATTCTGACATTCTGCTATTTTTGACTTTTCCTCAAAAGTGAAACCGCTCCGTGGTAGCTGGAACAAGACCAGAAAACAATATCCTGCACCCTTGCGGCGCGTGGTCTTTTATGACATGGAAAATAATAAACAAAATACTCTTTTTCATATTTCTATAAATTTTAATGAAATAATATCAATAAAATAGGTCTCAGTGCCGGCAGTGAAAAAATCATTCATTCCTGCCGGATACCTTTCTCCGCTAATAATCACTTTATAAGATAAATCTTTGGATAAATCTTTAAATAAATCATCCTCTGCGAAAAAATAATAATCTTTAGAATCATAAGAACCAACATAACCATACGAAATATACCACCTTTCAACACCTAAAAAATCAAAATATAAAGTACCTTGTATATCGGTAACAAGCTCTTTCAATGTAGGTTCTTCTATCGGTGGTTCTTCTATGGAAGGAATTATGAATGGAATGCATCCTCCTATCCAAATAAGAGAGGCGAGAAGGATAAACAATACTAATTTCTGCTTTGTTTCCATATCTTTCTTGTTGTAAGAGTTAATACACACAAACGTTATATCAAGTTAAGTGCAACAAACATACGGATTAAAGTTTAAACAAAGCACGTGTTTTTAGTTAAAAGAATGGCGCTGATGTAAAATAATAAATTAGTAACGCACCAAAGAACAGATAGGATGACTTTTATCAATTATATTTGGATATGAACATAGAATTCGCATTTAAAAGTTCATCCGGCAAATGCGTAGAATTGCCGATAGCTTAATATCTGCGTATCCGTACATCTGTCAAACACCTAATCTTTTCTACATAAAACCTGAATTTTGAGGGTAAGGTATCAGAAATATGCTGCTCAACAACATTTTTTTTCTGTATCATAAAGAAATTTATGAAGGTAAAAAGGTTAAATTATGTATTGAATAATGGGGAGAACCTTATGGAAACATCTTGAAATAATGTCAAAATGGTAGTTGGAAAGGTGAAATGTAGTTTTTTGGTACTTTAGTTAAATAAACAAAAGTCAATAAATATTTGCATTTTAATAGATTTATGATTATGTTTGTCCCGTAAAGGAGGTATGGTGTGTTGATTTTGGCGTATATTTTAGCAATGTGACAATTTTAGGTTATCGGCCTATTCATTTTTATTTGTGCTAACATATCATAATAGGTGTATTTATTTGGGATTTTATTATAACTAACAATCTGTGGTTTTATAGGACTAACAATTAATTGATGACAAATGAGAAAGAAAAATTTACTTATGTATTTGGTTATGTTACAACTGTTTACAGTGGGGGGGGTGTTTGCACAAACGATCAACATAACCGGAGTTGTAACTGAGGCAGGAGGAGAGCCTGTTATCGGGGGTACAGTCGTTTTGCAAGGTACTTCTCAAGGGACAGTAACCGGCATTGACGGTTCTTACACGATTAGTGCGCCGAGTAATGGCGTATTAGAATTTCATTACGTGGGCTTTGATACCAAGTTAGTCCCTGTTAACGGGCGTAATACTATTAATGTTACTTTGGAATCAAGTACCATTAATGTAGATGAAGTGGTGGTAGTAGCCTACGGTACGCAGTCGAGACGGACTGTAACCGCTTCCATCTCCTCCCTAAACGGAGATGCTCTTAAAGATATTCCCCAGCCGAATGCTGAATCTGCCCTTCAAGGTAGAGCAGCGGGTGTGAGTATTATCACCCCGAACGGCGCCGTAGGACAGGCTCCTGTTGTGCGCGTTCGTGGTGTATCGTCTATCTCTTCGGGTACGGAACCTCTCTACGTTGTAGATGGTGTACCTATCCTTTCAGGAAATACAGCCTATACCGGTAATGTCAATGCCTTGGCCGACATCAATCCTGCCGACATCTTGTCGATGGACGTATTGAAAGATGCTGCCGCCGCTGCTATGTACGGTTCGCGTGCTGCCAACGGCGTGGTGCTGATTACCACACGCAAAGGCCGTCAGGATAAAGCTCAGGTAACTTATAATGGCTGGGTAGGTGTTACAACCCCCAGTAAGACAATACCTGTTATGAATGCTGCACAATATGTAGAGTTCAAGAACCTGGGTGTAGCCAACCGTTACGGTACAGACGAACGCTCGATTTCCGGCAATCCTAATTCCCATGGCAACAAAGCTTACAATTTATGGCAACTTGGCAATGGAAGTTATGTAGATACCGATTGGCAAGATTATATCTACCAGACCGGTTTGCAGCAAAACCAGTCCGTAGCCGTGAGTGGTGGATCTGACAGGATTCAATACTACATATCAGCAAACTATACCAATCAGAAAGGTATGATTATCAACGACCACTACGATCGTCTGGGAGGCGCTGCCAATGTATCGGCAAAGGCTACTAACTGGCTTAAATTGGGAATCAACCTCAATGCTACCACATCTAATACCTCGTACACCGACCAGGGTAGAAAGGGTAGTCAATATGCCACAGGTAACTTCTCACGTTTGGCCATGATTCTGCCTCCCAACGTGCCGGCTTACGATCCTGAAACAGGCGCTCCTTACTACGAAGAAAGAGGAGGAATCGGTTATGGTCCGAATACGGTAGACAACGGTTACATGAACCCCGCTGCTTTGATAGACTTTGGCGAAGGACGCGGATCAGATATTGCACGCGTAATATCCAGCTATTTTGCTGAGATAACCCCCATTTCCGGCCTGATCCTAAAGACTCAGTTAGGTATTGACTATACAAATATCAGCGAAAAATACTACGAAAATCCATTCACCGGTGATGGTTTTGGAGACAATGGAGCTGCAGGCAGAACCAGTACAAAGCTTACTGCAACGACTTGGAGCAATACGGCTACATACACCTTCAATATTGATAAAAACCATTTCGATTTGCTTGCAGGTTTTGAGACGTATGAAAAGAAGATGGATCGGTGGGGTGCATACCGCACAGACATTCTGGATACGAAATTTAAAGAATATCAGGCAAGCTGGAGCAATATTTATCCATCCGCTGCAAATTCTATCGAAGAAAGCAGCCTGTTTTCCTATCTGGGACGTATCAATTACGACTTCGATTCAAAATACTTGATTTCGCTTAACTTCCGACGTGATGGTTACTCGGCTTTGAGTAAAAACCACCGTTGGGGTAACTTCTACGGGGCATCCGCTGCATGGCGTATCTCGCAGGAAGAGTTCTTTAAACCACTGAGCCACATCTTCACCGACTTGAAGATAAAAGGAAGCTGGGGTATCGTGGGAAATACAAATGTTTTGCCTTACGCTGCCAAATCATATTATCAGAGTACATTCTACGGAACGGAGCCTGTCTATTACCTTTCGAGCATTGCTGATAGTGAAAACCTGAAATGGGAATCAAGTACCAAATTAGATATTGGCTTTACGGCTTCACTCTTCAACAAAGTATCCGTGGAATTTGACTTCTACAAGAACGATGCTTCAGACTTGATACTCGATGTACCCGTATCCTGGTCCAAAGGTATTCCGGGAAATAAAATTACCACCAATGCAGGCGCCTTAACCAATAAGGGTATTGAGCTTACTGTTTCTCTTTCGCCTGTAAACACAAAGAGTTTCAATTGGTACACTTCTTTCAACATCACTACCCAAGCCAACAAGATAACGAAGCTGGCTGAAGGGGTAGATGAAATCAGGGGAGGCAACGATTACAACACAACGGTTGTGGGTAAATCCATCGGGCAATTATTCATTCGCGAGACTGCCGGCATTGACCCGGAAACAGGTCGTCGTATCTTTATTGGTAAAAACGGCGAACAAGTACTTGCTATGTTTGACAAATCGGGAACCTTCTTCCGTAAAGACAATGGCGAAGGCTATGCTCAAAGTGACTTGCTGCAAAAAATCAGTGGCGGAACCTTACCTACCTACTATGGTGGTTGGGCGAACGACTTCAAGTATAAAAACTTCGATCTTTCTCTCCTTCTGCAATTCTCAGGCGGTAATAAGATATTCAACGGATCTACAGCAACCCTGAGTGATATGCGTTACTGGAACAACTCTTTGGATGTATATAATAATTACTGGAAACAACCGGGCGATAATGCAAAGTATGCCAAACCAATTTATGGCGATAATGTATCCAATGGTTCGTCTATGCCTATCTCCGACTGGATTGAAAATGGCGACTACCTGCGTTTCAAGAACCTTACGTTGGGTTACACATTCAATACCAAGAATTGGGGTAAAGCTGGCATCAACTCGCTACGCTTGTATGCTTCGGCTCAGAACCTCTTCATCTTGACAAGCTATTCCGGTTTAGACCCCGAATCGCTTATTTCGGAGAACGCACAAGCTGGTCTGCAGGGCGGTGTTGACAAGAATGCGCTCCCGCAGTCCAGAGTATATACTTTCGGCGTGAATGTAACTTTCTAAATGTTGTATTAAAATTAAAAACAAGAATATGAAAAAGATATTTCTATATGGACTATTGTTAAGTAGTCTGAGCTTATTTCCGGGATGTACCGATTTTCTGGAAAAGGAACCGCCCTTATACGTAACCGAAGCTGATGTATTTGGAGACGCAGACCGTTTGGAAGCGAATGTAAACAGCCTGTACCAAGGACTGAAAAGTCAATATGCGATGGGTGGAAAA
Organism: Bacteroidia bacterium; assembly: GCA_025996775.1. Classification (GTDB taxonomy): domain Bacteria; phylum Bacteroidota; class Bacteroidia; order Bacteroidales; family Tannerellaceae; genus DFXE01. The sequence continues at coordinate 44,611 of BNTS01000007.1, forward strand.
GGCTTTGTTATCATCGACAATATCGGTGACGACTTTATCAATATTTCCGGTAACGGATATGAATTGGATTTTACGTATAATTTGAAGGCAACATTGGACAGGCAGGAAGTCTACGAGTTCTGGCGCTATACCTATTTAGCAATTAACAGAGTGAATACATTCCTGAAAAACGCTGAGCTCAACAAAGATGTTATAGGAGCAAAGTACGATCAGTATGTGGCAGAAGCTAAATTCGTTCGCGCACTTAGCTACTTCTATCTCCATCAGCTCTACACGATGCCTTATGTGCTTGATCCGAATGCCAAGTCGGTTCTGCTTCGTTTAGAGGCTGAAGGCGACCTTACCAATAATGATATGGCACGCTCTTCCTCAACGGAAGTACTTGCTCAGATTCTGCTTGATCTCGAAGGATCTTCAGCTTTGCCGGCCGGTAGTGGTACTGCAGCTTTTGTTACGCACGCTACCCAAGGAGCTGCCGAAGCTTTGAAGCAACGTGTCTACCTTGTTAAAGGGGAATGGGATAATGTAATTGCTTCCGGTAATAAAATCACCGGATATGAGCTGGCAAGCGACATCGAAACGGTTTTCCGCCCACCTTATATTACATCCGAGAACATTTTCTCTTTTCCGTTCGACGCAACCAACCGTCCCGGACAGCAATACGCCACCGGTTATTTCTATATCAACGGACGTTCAATGGATGTGGATGTTGCTACAGGTATTGTAAGCATACCGGGCTATAACAATCCAAAGGATGCACGTATTGATAAATTAACCAAGGGCAAATTGTTCACCAAGTATACCAATGCTACCTATATAGATTGGCTGCCTATCCTCCGCTATGCAGAAGTACTGCTTAATAGCGCAGAAGCCTATGCTAACCAAGGAAAATCTGCCGAAGCATTAGCGCTGTTGAAACAAGTACGTGCTCGTTCACTGGATCCTGCTAATGATACATTCAAATTAGACGGACTGACGGGGGATGCACTTAAGACTGCTATCTACAACGAACGTCGCCTTGAATTTATGGGCGAAGGTATTCGCGCACTCGACATCTTCCGCAGAGGGGAAACAATCAGAAAACAGCCGGGTACCGACCACGAACTGGTGGCTTCTCCTCAGTTAGGTATCAATGGATATATATATCCTATCCCACAATTCGAGCGTGCACAGAACAAGCTTATTGTTGACTAATTAAATATCAAATGAAAAAAGTAATTTTAGGAGCTTTGCTCCTGGCAGCCGCAAGCACTACTATGCAAGCGCAAGTGCAAAGTGAGGATGAAAAGTATTTACGTACGTATATCAAGGAACTTTCCGCCGATCAATACGGCGGAAGGAAGCCTTTGAGCGTACATGAAGGCCCCGTTCTGGAATACATTACGGCTAAGTTTAAAGAAGCCGGGCTTGAACCGGCAGCAGGGGGAAGTTATCTGCAGAAAGTACCTCTGCTGAGCGTTACGCCCCACCTCAGGAATAATCAGATTGTAGTAAACGGCAAGAAAGGCAAAGCTACCCTGAAGTATTGGGACGAAACAGTGGTTTGGTCACTGCGTACGGAAAAGAACGTCAAGGTTACGAATGCCGATTACGTCTTTGCAGGCTTCGGAATCAATGCGCCCGAATTTGGGTGGAACGATTACGCAGGCTTGGATGTGAAAGGTAAAATAGTAGTGATTCTGGTGAACGACCCCGGTTTCTATGACGACAACCTCTTCAAAGGCAAGAACATGACCTATTACGGGCGATGGACGTACAAATACGAAGAAGCCAGCCGCCAGGGTGCGGCAGGCGCCTTGATTATCCACGATACAGCTCCTGCATCCTATGACTGGAGCGTTGTGCAAAATTCACGTGCAGGTGCAAGCATCAGTGTTGTGTCTGACCAAGGCAACAAAGAATTGGTCGCTTTCCAGGGCTGGGTGACGGGTGACGCCGCAAAGAAGATTTTCACGGCTGCAGGTGTTTCGCTCGACGAATCATTGGCCGCAGCCAAGAAGAAAGGTTTCAAGAGTTTCCCCCTTGGCTTGAAGAGTACCATTGAGATAACGAATGATGTGGTTTTGGCCGAATCGGCCAACGTAGCAGGCGTATTGCCCGGAACAACGTTGAAGGACGAATATATCATCTACTCGGCTCACTGGGATCATCTCGGCATCGGCCAGGCGGTTGATGGAGACAGCATCTACAACGGAGCAGGCGATAATGCCTCCGGGGTAGCAGCCCTTAATCTTCTTGCCAAACGTTTCCATGACTTGCCTGAACGTCCCAAACGTTCCATCTTATTCCTTGCCGTAACGGCTGAAGAATCAGGTTTACTTGGCTCAGAGTATTATTCCAAGCACCCGATTTATCCGCTTAAAAAGACGGTTGTGAACCTTAATGTGGACGGCGCCGGCGATAAAGTAGCAACAAAGGGTGTGGTTATCAGCCACGCCGGTATGGCTGATACAGACCAATACATAAAAGATGCTGCAGCTACGCAAGGGCGAACAGTGACTACATCAAACGACAATCGAGGCGGCGGTTTCTACCGTTCAGACCATTTCAACTTTGCCAAAGTGGGCATCCCCGTAATTCTGGCAAGTGGGCGCACGCCGGTCGACTCCGTAGCAGCCAAGAAGCATCAGGAGTTGTATGGCGGTAAGAATACCTATCATCAACCGAGCGATGAATACCATGATTGGTGGGACTTCTCAGGTTCGTTACAGGATATCTACCTCTTCTACGGTATCGGTTTACGCCTGGCAAACGACGGCTACTTCCCCCAATGGGCCGAGGGAGCCGAATTCAAACCCGTTCGCGACGCTACAAAGTAGAAACCATCTTACTATAGAAAACTACATAGTTCTTCAAAAAGCGCCCCACAGCAATGTAGGGCGTTTACTTTTTATATTTCAACGTACTTGGAGGCGTTTACGAACAGGATGTCGCCGATGTTATGGAATTCGGTGAAGAACTTTAGGGGGGCGTGTTTGATGATTTCTTCGCGGAAGCCGATGATGGTCAGGCCGGCTTGTTTGGAATGGATGCATACGGCTTCACTGGTGGTTTGCCCTTCGGCGAGTGTAATGAATTCGATATTGGTCAGGGTAATGGGGAGGCGACCGGCTTCGATGCGCTTCTGGATATTCTCTTTTACAACTGAACTTTCTTTGGAACTGGTTATGAATATCTTTATCTGGCTCTTGCTCCAGTCGGGATGAGCCATGATGATGAAGCCCAGCAGAATCATCAGGTTGGTGTTGTTCTCATCGGTATCCCGTATCCATACATGGATGCCGAAACGATTGCGGATAGGGTACATCGAACCGGCAAAGATGCATACGTCGAAGTTCCCTGCCTTGGCTAAGTTTACGTTGTCGAGAATGCGGGCTAGCTCTTCAGGCTGGCTCTTCTCATATTCAAAGACTACCATATTGTTCTCCATCCCCGATATAGAGGGTGTTTGTATTACCTGGGCAATGGCTGAGGTGTAGGAGGGCGAAATCATGGTATCGATGTACAAAGCCCCTCCCTGTTCCTTTTGAGTCGCTATCAGTTTGCTCAGTATAGCTTGTGATTCGGTGAAAGTTTGCTTGCTGTAATAGCCTTCAATATAATGGAAGTAGGTTCCGAAGCCATGCAGGTGGCTAATCCATTTCATCAGTTCCAATACCTTGTCACGCTCAAAAGAGTGGGGGGAGATACAGATGGCCGAAGGGCGCCATTCTTCGTTGCCCACTGACGATTTATGCTTCTGCATAAACACCCTCAGGCGACGGTTCAGTTGGAAAAGCGCTCCCTGGAAGATATCAACCAACCCTTTTTCGTCCTTGTTATAATGCTCTACGAACAGGTAAATGGCTGCCAGAACGATATACGACAGAATGGTATAAAACGAGTTGATCATAAACATGATCCAGACAGACATCACGAAGCCGCCCAGCGAAAAGTACCACTTCGACTTAAAGCGGGGACGGTAGGAGGGAGGCGAACCAAAATGATTGAGAAAGGATATGAGGCACAGCGTGCCATACGTAATAAGGAAGAACATGGAGATAATCTGCGCCACTACATCAATGCTGCCCAGCGATACAAAAACCAGGGCTATCAGGAAGGTAACAAGTGTACCATTAAACGGCTCATTGGCTGTACCCCTTCCTTTGGCAAGGAATTGATTGAGGCGGTGGGAGGGGAAACTATTATCAGAAGCCAGCGCTTGAATGGTTCGGGGAGCAACAAGTATGGAGCCTAAGGCCGAGGAAAATGTGCAAGCTGCCAATCCGATGGGAATTACAATGGAACCAAAGATGGCAATACGTGTCATGATAAGCTGATCTTCGCTCAAGTCGGCCTGCGAGGCGGATATAGACAGCTTCCATACCACGAAGATATAGACAATCAAGCCCGTGATAGTACCCCCCATCGTTCCCAGTGGGATAGATTTACCGGGATTCTTCAGATCTCCGCTAAGACCTACCCCGGCAGTCATCCCCGTAAAGGCGGGAAAGCATATCGCAAACCATAGAAACAACTGATCCTTATGGAAAAAGCCGAAGTTGTTGCCCGGCGTCCTCGAAAGGTTGGTATCAGGGTCGATAGCAGGTCCTATAAAGAAGCAAAAAAGTGCCAGAAAGAGGATGGTATTAACTATGTAAAGCATCTTCATCCCCAATCCCGCTCCTTTACGCATGATGAGCAAAGCCAGAAACACAAGGGTAGGTATGGCCACTACCTGTTTGGGAAGTGAAAAGCCCAGATGAGCGGACCACCAGTCGAACAGTGGCCCGAAGGCTTCTGTAAAAGCAATGATATAGAAAGCCACGCTGATGGCTTGCGAAAAGAAAAGCGTTATGCCGATGGTAGAGCCAATCTTCAGCCCGAATGAACGAGAGATAATAAAGTACTCGCCTCCGCCTTCCACACGTGTATTGGTGGCAATCTCGGAAATGGCCAGCGCTGTAGGAATCGTAACCATGTGTCCCAAAAGAATGATTATAATGGTTCCCCAAAAGCCCAATGCGCCGGTAGCAAAGCCAAAACGCAAAAAGAGCACAGCCCCCAGGATAGTGGAAATGGCTGTAAAGAAAACAGGAGCCGTTCCAAAACCCGCATTCGTGTGCTCGCCGGTAGTTCTATTCATAAGCTAATCTTTATCATACTGCAAAAATGCTTATTTTTTTCTGAATAAGCCAACAACAAGCGTTTTTTATTTTAGATTTTTTTTCAGTGAATACATCATGCTGGTTTTCCAAATCTTTCAGTTTTTAAATTGTTATTGCTCGGTACAAAAATGTATTATCCATTAAAAAACCGAATATAGAATAAGAATTTCCGAAAATATTTCTAATTTCGCAGTTCTTATCTCTTATTACTGAATAAAAAATTTACAATATGAAGAAAGGTTTTGTTATGGTATTGGGTGCATTGGCGCTAACGGCTTGTAGTGAAAAACCGGGTTATACCATTACCGGTACGGTTAGTGATGCTGATTTGAATGGTGAGTACATTTACCTGTCTATGTTGGGCGAGGAGGATATGCCTATTGACAGCGCATTGGTGGAGAATGATGCTTTTTACTTTGAAGGATTGCAGGAGAAGCCTATTGTAGCTTCCCTGACTTTTGCCGACGGGGTCATTTTGGAGGAAAAAGAGCTGGGGGGAGGATTTGATCCGTTTGAACCTTGGTTTCTGCTCGATAACTCCTCAAAACTGACTGTGTATCTCGATGATAATTCTGTTGTGACCGGTACGTCGGAAAACAACGACCTCACCACCTATATGCAACTGTTGGATGATATCTATGAAGATCATCCAGAACTGTTAGAGCAGTTGAATAGCGGTGATGATGCCGGGATAAGTGCTGCCGAAGATGCTATTGAAGCTCTTGACGCTAAGGCTGCAAGTGTTCATAAACTGTATTTGAAGAGCCACAGCAACAGTCCGTTGGCTGCAAATGCCTTCTTTAACTTCCGCTATGTATTGCCGGTAGATCTTCAGCAGGAGATTGTCTCCGGGGCAGGCGATGTATTCAAAGCGTATCCCGGTATAGACAAGCGAATAGAGCACTTGGCCATCTTGGACAAGGTTGCCATTGGCAAGATATTTACTGATTTTGAAATGCCTGATACAAAAGGGAAAAACCATCTGTTGTCGGAATACGTAGGCAACGGTAAGGTGACCTTGATAGACTTCTGGGCATCGTGGTGTCCTCCCTGCCGCCGTTCTATCCCTCACCTCAGAGAGGTATATGCTGCGAACAAGGATAAGGGTTTCGAGATTGTTGGAGTTTCATTGGATCGTACCAAAGAAGCTTGGGAGAAAGGAATTGCAGACCTCCAAATCACCTGGCCTCAACTCTCGGATGTACAATATTGGAAGAATGCCGGAGCTGCCTTGTATGGCGTAAACAGCATTCCTCATACTGTATTAGTAGATAAAGACGGAACCATCATAGCCAAGAACCTCCACGGCGAAGCATTGGATGCTAAACTGAAGGAAATACTATGAGAGTCCGTAAGAAATTAATCATACGAATCTTAATAGGATTGATAATCGTGGTCACAGTGGCCGCGATTATCGCCTATTTTGTGTTGGCAAACGGCAGCCGTCCCTGGCTGGCTTTTTACTTCGCTTGCTGTGGCGTCATACTCGACCTCAACTTCCTGCTCTCAATTTACCTCATTAATAAAAATATCAAAGGGTAGGGGGATATGAATGCTCTAACAGGTAAAATGGCTGGAAATAATCCATATTGTTACATTATTAAATAGGTTAACAAATGAAAAAGTCTTCTTTAGCAGGAATTATCCTGTCCGGTATAATGAGCTGGCAAACATCATCGGCTCAGGAAATGGTGTACAAAGTGCCACCTAAAGAGATTAGTGATATCGTACTGGCTCCTTCGTCGCCGAGTGTTATAATCAGTAATAACAGCCAATGGTTGTTACTCTTGGACAGAGCTCCTTTTTTGTCTATAGCAGAACTGTCCGAGCCGGAATATAAATTGGGCGGCACACGCGTAAGCGGTTCCTTTGTTCCCAGTAGGGTTGTAGGTTATTCAGGGGCTCGCCTGATAGATATAAAGACTAAAAAGGAATATGCCATTGGAGGATTACCTGAAGATGTGCATATTTTTGATGCCGAATGGTCGCCCGGCTCTTCTCAAATAGCGCTGACCGTTAAAGGAAGGGATGGCTATTATCTGTGGCTGGTATCCCTTGCCGACAAGCAGGCCAGGCAGGTCAGCAATCGGCGTTTGAACAAGACAGTTGCCACAACTGCCGGACGAGGAGGAGGCCGTACGCGTTCCAACTGGCTGAGTGAGGAATCACTCATTGTGTCTACCGTGCCATCATCTACAAAAACGCTCCCCTTGCCTTCACCCGTTCCAACAGGCCCGGTTATTCAGGAGAGCGATGGCAAAGCCGCTCCGGTTCCTACGTATCAGGATTTGCTCAAAAATCCCTATGATGAACTTTTGTTTGATTATTTGTTTACCGTTCAATTAGTTCGTATATCTCCCGAAGGGGAAAAAGAGATAGGGAATCCCGGTATATATCTGCAAGTAAGCCTTTCGCCCGACAAGCAGTACTTGTTGACGAGTACGATTAACAAGCCTTATTCCTACATAGTGCCTATGCAAAGCTTCCCCCAAACTTATTCGATTCTTTCGGCAGAGGGTAAGCTTGTGAAGGAAATAGCTAAAAATCCCTTGACGGCAAATGGATTGGGTTATGATATGGCATCTCCCTTCCCCCGGTATTATAGTTGGCGACCTGACAAACCCTCCGCACTCTTTTGGGTAGAGGCGCAAGACGAAGGGAATCCCCGTAAGAATAAAGTACCCTTTATGGATGCCGTTTATCAACTACAAGCGCCTTTCAGTGGAGCCAAGCAATTGGTGGCCAAAACAGAACTGCGCTATCAGGGTATCCAATGGGGCGATGATACATTTGCCCTCTTGAGCGAAGGTTCGCGCCAGACAAGGCGGGTGAAAACCTATACCTTTGCCCCGGCTCAGCCGGAACAGAAGCCTGTCTTGCTGTTCGATGTCTCGACAGACGACAATTATGCAGATCCGGGAACACCTGTCTCCATATCCAATGCCTACGATAAAAGGATTTTATATACCGACAAGACTCATAGCGAGCTGCTTCTCATCTCTGATGGCGCTTCCCCGGAAGGCGATATGCCCTACCTGAGTCGCTACAACCTGAAGACAAAGAAGAATACGATTCTTTGGCGTTGCACAGCTCCCTATTATGAAACCATTGTCGATATAGTAGACCCCGCTAAGCTGCAATTCATAACCGCCCGTCAGTCACTTACGGAACCCATAAACTATTACCTCAGGGATACCAAGGCCAAAAAGTCTGATGCCCTGACCGCTTTCCTGACACCTTATCCGCAACTTGCCGGCATGAAGGTGGAAAAAATGAAATACAAACGTGCGGATGGTCTCGACCTTACAGCTTCGCTCTATACACCCGTAGGTTATGACAAGGACAAAAACGGACGTCTGCCTGTCCTTATGTGGGCATACCCGCGTGAATACCGTTCGGCCAATGACGCGGCTCAGGTACGCGGGTCTAAATACATATTCCCGATAATCGACTATCGCTCACCTGTCTTTTGGGTGACACGCGGTTTTGCTGTGATGGGTGATGTAGAAATGCCCATCGTGGGTGCTGATGGGGTAGAGCCAAATGATAACTTTATATCCCAACTCACCATGAATGCTGAAGCTGCAGTAAAGGCTATTTATGAATCAGGGGTTGGCGACACCTCACGCTTAGCCGTTGGAGGACATTCGTACGGGGCATTCATGACATCCAATCTGATGACACATACCAACATCTTCAAGGCCGGAATAGCCCGTAGTGGAGCGTATAACCGCTCACTGACCCCCTTCGGCTTTCAGGCCGAAACACGTACCTACTGGGAAGCCCCCGAAGTGTATCATACCATGTCGCCCTTTGATTATGCCAATAATTTGAGTGGCGCCCTGCTTCTGGTACATGGAGATGCGGATAATAATACCGGTACATTCCCCATCCAAAGCGAGCGCTTTTACGCTGCCCTCAAAGGACACGGTGCTACAACCCGCTTTGTGTTGCTCCCCTACGAAAGCCACAGCTATTCGGCTAAAGAGAGCATTTTACATCTGCTCTATGAGACAGATACCTGGCTTAATACTTACGTAAAGAATAAAAAATAAAATGAAGAAGATACTTTTTTTGCTGACAGCCTGTATCGTGTGGCCTCTGGCTGCACAAAAACCCCTGACTGTAGACGACCTGGCCGCTTGGAAGCGGGTGACGGAAAAGGCTGTTTCCGACGATGGTAAATGGATTATCGCAACGATGGAACCCTGGCGCGGAGATGCTACCCTCTATGTCTACAATCAGAAGGGGGAAGAAGTGGCTTCTTTTGCAACCGTCAAAAGTGGTGAATTTGCCCTTTCATCCCATCTCTTGATAACCAAAACAACCCCCTTGGAGGAAACGGAAGCCCTGAAGATCAAAAAGACAAAGGATGATAAGATGCCAATGGATCAGTTGGTGATCTACAACCTTCAAGGTAAACAAGAGGACATGATTGATTCCATTCGCTCCTACAAGCTTTCCGAAGGCGCCCCCTGGCTGGCCTATCAAAACGGACGCAAAGACTCCACGCTGTACGTCCGTTCTTTAGATGGCTCCAAGACGGCTACCTTCCCTGCTGTATCAACTTTCTTCTTCTCCAAAGAAAATCAGGTATTGTACTATATATCTAATGATACAACACAGGCAAAGCCCGGATTATATGCTTACCAACCTGAAAAGGAAGCAAACAGCCTGATACTGGAGGGCAAAGGCGTTTTCAAACAAACGGTGGCCGATGAAAAAGGAGAGAAGCTGGCTTTCCTCTATTGTCCTGATAAAGACTCCACCCGTACACAGTTTGCACTCTATCTGTCGGAAGGAAATAATGCGGCTCGCAAGATAGCCGAGCGCACAAATGACTTCCTCCCGTCTCAGTGGGTGATTAGTGAAAATGGCAAACTGAGCTTCACGAAGCATTCACGCCGCCTTTTCTTTGGTATTGCTCCCGAACCCAAGCAGAAAGATACTACCATCCTGGCTTCAAACCGTCCCGATGTGCAGGTCTGGAATTGGAATGAGGATACTCAATACACAGTGCAAAACTATAACCGTGCCGATGATTTGAAGAAAACTTATACTGTGGCTTATAACATAGGCTCGAAACGTTTTGTCCCTCTGACTACGCCTGAAAAGCCTACCCTTCAAACCATAGAGAACGACAATGTATCGATAGCCCTTGTTAGTGCTTCGAAACAGTATGGCACTGAATCCATGTGGACAGGCCATAACCGCGCAAATGTGTACACTATCAATCTGGAAACGGGAGAGACGAAGCCTTTGATAACAGGTACAATCGCACGTCTGAGGCTCTCCCCCCAAGGCAAGTATGCTTATTGGTATAGCCCGACGGATAGTTCTTGGTATACCTACTCGATAGCCGATGCAAAAACGTACCGTCTCACAACTCCTTCCACCTTCACAGCCTGGAATGAGGAGAACGACGTGCCCGACTATCCCAATGCACACGGAGCTGCAGGATGGACGGCAGACGATGCCTATTTGCTGATAAACGACCGCTACGACATCTGGCAGTTTTCTCCCACGGCAACTTCTGCACCCGTTAACCTCACTGTCAACGGACGCAAGGAACGCATATCCTATCGCCGAATTCAGTTGGATAAGGATGAAACTTTTATCAATCTGAAGGAACCTCAGTTGCTAAAAGGCTTCAACGAGAAAACGAAAGGAAGCGGATACTACAGTGCCGCCCTCTCTTCTCCTGCTGCCCCCAAGACACTGCTGGCCGGAGATTATATGCTGACTACTCCTTTAAAGGCTAAAAAAGCAGATGCCGTTATCTATACCTCGGAAACCTATTCCCGGTATCCTGAAGTACAGCTATCCGACCTCAGCTTCAAACGCTCTGTTCAACTTACAAAGGGAGGCAGCCAACAAGCCCCCTTCCTCTGGGGAACAGCCGAGTTGACTACTTGGACGTCGCTTGACGGAAAGCCTCTGGAAGGCGTTATCTATAAACCTGCCAATTTCGACCCCTCAAAAAAATACCCCGTTGTGGTAAACTTCTACGAGCGCAACTCGGAGACACTCTATTCCTACCACATGCCTGAAGTAGGCCGCTCAACCATAGATTACCATTTCTATAACAGCAACGGCTACATCATCTTCAATCCCGATATCGTGTACGAAGATGGCTATCCCGGTGAAAGTTGCTTCAAAAGCGTAATGCCCGGCATAGCTTCCCTCATAGCCAAAGGATATGTAGACGAAAAGGCTATTGCCGCCCAAGGCCATAGTTGGGGAGGCTACCAGGATGCTTATTTGGCTACGCGTACCAACCTCTTTGCCGCTATCGAATCAGGTGCTCCGGTAGTGAATATGTTCAGTGCGTATGGCGGTATTCGCTGGGGATCGGGTCTAAACCGCTCTTTCCAGTACGAACACACGCAAAGCCGTATCGGTGGATCAATCTGGGAGACGCCTCTGCGTTATATAGAAAATTCCCCTTTATTTGATATGGACAAGGTACAAACCCCCATCCTGATTATGGCCAACGATAACGACGGACATGTGCCCTGGTATCAGGGAATCGAGTTCTTCGTAGCCCTCAAGCGCCTCCAGAAACCAGCTTGGCTGCTCAACTACATGGGCGAACCTCACTGGCCCCTGCGCATGGCCAATAAAATAGACTTCCAAACCCGCATGTTCCAGTTTTTTGAGCACTACCTCAAAGGCGCTCCCATGCCCAAATGGATGAGCGAAGGCGTCCCCGCAACAGAACGCGACTTTGAATTAGGCTATTAAATAAAAGAGGCAAGTTGTTGGTAGTTATTAGTAGGCTTTTTACTACTTTCGTTGATTATTAATTAAAATGAATTGTGATGATGATGAAAAAAGGATTATTGATTAGTATGCTTGCCGGATTTATGTTTGTTGGAACGGCATGTAAGGATGAAATACCAAAGGATCCGAGTGGTGCGGTTACGCTCAATATGCTCGACGAAAACAACAACAAGACGTGGCTGGGTGAATCTGATGTCTACATTAATAAGGCTAATAACTTCAGCAGCAGATCATGCTATATAGCCGAAGTGGGCGCCACGGGGGGATTGGGAAAGAATATGCCGCCCAAATTGGATAACCTTGTTCGCGAAGCAGCCGTGACGCCCGGACATGCTTATCAAGTGTTCGACCAAGAAACGATTCGCAAGTTCCCTTCGGGAGTGCGATCTATTATGGTAGGAGCGTCTTATTATCGCCTATTCGTTGTATCTCTCATCATGAAGGATTCAATATCAACAGGAGCTAACGTGAAATATATTTCTGTCTTACCAGAGACCTACGGCTTGCTTGAGTATGGAACCAAGATTGCTGATTTCAATCAATACGGTGATGAAGTATCCATTGATTTGCCTGAAGATGCTGAATTGTTTTGGGAAGAAGGTACATTTGTATTGTTCCATATAGAGATGGATGGAGGTAAGTTGAAAGTGCGTCTTACAACACCAGAGCCTTGGAATAATGTTGGAGATTATAGCATCTACATCCGTGTCGGCAGTTCCTTCACCGAAGTAATTGTTAGTATAAGCTAAACATTCAGGATTTGTTGCGGTCAGGACTGGCCGCAACATCCTCTCAAGAGATAGGCGCCCTTGGTAATTGTAGTGATAAGAAGCCCTCCAATAATATCTGGGAGAGTGCATTGAGAACAGCCGGCAGCTTCAACAAAGCCAACAAAGCCGACAAAGCCATAGTAGTATGTGGCGACACCCTTATCTCCGACAACTGCTGGTTCTTAGATTGCTCCGTCGTAACCCAGAATATCCTCCTCGCAGCAGAGTCCCTCGGATTAGAGCCGTCCATACCACAAATAAGACTTATTATCAGTAAATTGTAAAATCAAATCAACACCCGATTTTACACCCACAAAGGTAAAATTGGGTGTTTTGCTTTATACCCTCAACTTTTCTAGGTAAACCCATAAAACTTGAAGCTTTATAAGCAATTGCTAAAGTTAGGAAACCGCAGTCGCTGTTTCCTGATACCCAAGATTTGAACAACACAATTCAGTAAGCTGTACACTAATGTTCGGACGTTTGTTTGCGGATACAAATGTGTCCCACGAGACGACCGTCCATGAAGGTGACAAATCTGCAAAATTACATAACAACACACCTACCAAGCAGAACGCATTGAGTTGGTGAACGATGGTTTTTTTGCGTTTTGTCCTACGCGCACTACTCTGAAATTCAGACAAATGCTTAGTTGCTGCAAATTCTTCTTCTTGTCTTATCTTAAATTATCAAATTCGTACTCCGAAAATTTTCCAACTAAATTAAGTTCTCTGGAATAATATTGATATTCGTTCTCATTAAATTCATTAATTCGAGAACCCGATTCACAAGAAAGATATCCTTTTAACCTTTTTTGTGTCCATTTTTCCCCGTTTGATTTTTTTACTAATTCTACTTTAATAACATAAATTCTACTCCAACCTCCTCCATCACATAGATACCCTCGTGGGTCATTTTTTACAATTTCTTTACTTTTCAGGACAGTTGGTGTTTCTTCTATGTATGTTTGTGCATTTGCACTAATTCCAAAGCCAATCAAGGCTACTAGTATCAATATATATATTTTCATTAAAATTCACCCATACCCTTGGGATTTTTTTTGTGCATCTGGTACGCAAAATTATTGTTCATTCTACTCGTTTTTTGTAAATTACTCAATAATAAATTCAATTCTACGATTTTGTTTACGATTTTCTTCCGAACTGTTTTGAACTAACGGTTGAGTTTCGCCTTTGCTATCAACAGAAATACGATCTTGGGATATTCCTTTCTCAATTAAGTATTCCTTTCCAGTCTCTGCTCGCTTTAATCCTTTTCTCAGATTAATATTCTTATAACCGATATTACAAGTATTACCTACAATAAGCACTTTTATATCGGTATATTTGTTGAGAATGCCAACAATCTCATCAAGCTTAGATTTTTGATTTTGAGATAATGTAGTTTCATCAAAATGATAGCCTTCAATTTTTGCAGTTTCAATTTGTTGAATCGCATTTTTCCGTTCTTCGGTTGCTTTTTGTTCAGCCAGTTGCTTTTGAATTTCTGCTTGACGCTTTGCTTCTTCTGCTTTAATTCGTTCTGCTTCCAAATTGTTTGTTGATGAAACATAATTATCACTCAAAACTTCATTTACATATTGCTGAATTTGTTGGGGACTTTCAGAAAATCCATAGCCACGTAGCCATTCCTGTTTTTCTTCTTCTGTCAGATTTTTTGACTTTTGAACTGCAATAATGCTTCCTGCTACTTCCAAAGTGAATTCAGGGTCACTATAACCTTGTTGCAATAACTTATTGCGAATTTGCATTCTCTCTGATAAAGATTCTGTTTGTCTGGTCTCTGCTTCTGTGTAAGTCTTTAACATCAAATCTTTAAAAGCAATATTGCGTTTGCTTATTGCAGCCTGTTTTTCTTCGTGTGTTTTAGCTTCTTTCTTATCGCTGTTGTAAGTATTAAGAATTTTAGCTTGTTGTCTGAATTTATTGATAAATTCCTGCTGTCCTGTTATTTCACCTACTGCATCAAAAGCAATATCAGCAACAATTTGCTGTTTGTCGTATTTATTCCTTGCATTTACCCAATCATTGCCACGTCTTTGATTGTCGCTGGAAATACCAATTTCATTGAGAAGAGCCGTATTGAAAGATTCTTCCATCTTATTGACAACTGGTTCTTCTCGTAAATGCCAGGGTAATAAATCTTCGTTACCTTGTGCCATCAAAGTTGCATTTCGTGATTCAAACCAAGGTTTAGCTCCACTTTCGTACCATCCATTACCATATTTTTCAACCCATGAGTCGTAAAAACCATTTTTCTTACAATATTCAGCAATCCAGTTATCTTTCTCGCTGCGATACCGTGATAGTTCTGCATCTTGTGCCTTATTATGGTTTATAGCAACTGACTCATACTTTGAAATGGCTTGTGTGTCACCATATTGGTCTATTATAGGACTTGATTTAGCAGAGACTGCAGAATGTACAACTGTTTTTTCAAGTTTATCAACACTCGACAATACTGCTTCGTCTTTTACACCAAATAAACCTAATATAGTACGTCCAATTTGAGCTTCAACTTGTGTACTTCCTAACAAAAATATCGTAGTAAGTACTGTTATTATTTTGTATTTCATTTTCGTATATAGTTAAAATTAAATATTAAGGAAGTTTAGTGTTCGGTAATTTGACATAGGTTTTACTGATTGAATCTTGTGAAACAAGAAACATTGCATCATCTTTTTTATAAAATATGCCCTTTAAATTTACGTTTTCTTTTTGTAAAGTTGCAGCACTTACTGATATTTTGACTTCTTTTTTAGGGTTTCCTGTAGTAGAATATGTGCCTGTTGCATACTTATACGGCTGAACAACAAGAACTGTATCTACTAAAACAGAGTTATAAATATCAACTGCATCTGCTGATAAGAAATACAAACTTGTTACTACTATTCCTTTTTCTCCATCCTTTTCTGCGGGAGAAAGATTGTACCAAATAGTCTTGTCCAATTTGTAGCTTGCGCAACTACTCAGTAATACACAAGCAAGACTAAACACAAATAATTTTTTAGTTTTCATTTTTTTCTTATTTTACTTACTTTCTCCAAAGTACTTACAAACATCATCATAAAAAGTTGCCGCAAGAGTACCAGCCGCGCCAGCATATACAGCTGCTATACCTGTGTAAGCTACTGCTCCTGCAATTGCGGTTGACAAACCATATTTTAAAGTATTCTTTGAATAATTGTTTCCGCAAGCTACATAATATACCCATTCTCCTGTTGATTTTCTCTCTCTTGTAACAGATAAATTCCATGTTTGTTGGTTTTTGCTATCTTCGATAACTGATGTATTACCATAGCGAACAAGAGTCAATCCATCTGCTATTTTTGTTCGTGTTTGAGCATTTGCACAAATACCAAAGCAAATTATTGCAACTAAAATCATTAAATATTTTTTCATTTTTTCTTTTTTATTTCACGTCCGGCCTTTACCAGACATTAGATTTATAAATTAGTTTTTACAAGCCCTTATTTCCTATGGAAAGACTTGAATACGATTGTTTTGTCCAAATTTTGCCAACATACACACATAAAAAAAGCGTGGACAAAACTCCAAGTTATCTGCTTTTCGAGGTTCTCGACTACCTAATCAACCAAATAAATGAGTAAGCCCACGCCAAAACGTGAGCGTCATCACTTTACTCTTGGTTGATTTTTGAAATTGTCGAGATTTCGAAAAGCCAGAATTAAAGCTAAACGCTTTTTCCAATATGTCTTAAAATGTGCGTATTAACACATTTGTTTTTACTTCATAGGCGAAGAATATTTTTGTTAATAATTTAGGGTGCTAATATACAATATTTTTCTTGTTGACGCATTGCTACTTAATTATTTTTGTAAAATTTCAATTTGAAAATTTACAAATCGTTGCCAATATCTCAGAATAGTAATCTTTTAGAATCCATGTATTTGCACGAAAATAGTCTGACCTTTCATTTTCAAGTAGGTTTCTTTCCCTTTGGTTCTCTTTCAGGAGCATTTCCCGTTCCTATTCTGTGAAAGTTCTGAATATCTTCCTTATCCTTGAGAAGAAGCTCTATTTTATCTCTGGACAGATGTTTCTCGTGTAAAGAATAAACCTTGTGAAAATCTATATTCGTAAAATTATTCTTGTGAGCTTCATAGATTTGGATATTATCATTCAGGAGAGAGTGTGGGCGGGTCAATATCCTTTCATTCAGAGAATTTGCGATTATTCCCAGAACTACGGTTTCGATATTAAAATCTTTCAGTTTTTCAAACACGTCCCGGTATTCCGTTTGTCGGTAAACCTGATATAAATCCGTTGCGCAAGTGTCATTCTCCCAACGCTTGTTCAGATTGTCATACAAACTCATGAATTCTGTGATGGCGGTATTTATATCGTGAGTATCCATTTATTTTATTGATTTCCTTGGCTTTGCTTTAATTCAGTTTCAATAACATCAAATAATCTTCGTCGTTTTTTATTATGTTTCTTTTTTATTTCAAATTATTCAAATGCAAAATACAGCGTAAAGCGGTACCGATTTTATTCCATTCTCAAAGCCAAAATTCTTTTTTGATATGCGAATGCCATAAGGACATTTATACTTCTCCATAAAAATACCCATGCTTTTGGAACGAACCCGGACACCTGCCTTTACCTCAATCGGAATAACATCAATGCCTTTCTGAATCACAAAATCCACTTCGGCGGTGTTATCATTCTTCCAATAAAACAGGGGTATTAAATTGGCAGCAAAAGCCTGCGCTACATAATTCTCTGCAATCGCACCGATAAATGTGTTGTCCGTTTCAAGAGGAGAGAGTATCGCTTGCGCCACTACTCCCGACTGCATGGTAAGCATACCTACATCCGACATATACAGTTTGAAATCGCTTAAATCGACATGAACCTTAATAGGCATGGTGCCCTGAGTTGTTTTTTGACATTTAAGAATAACTCCCGCATATTTGAGCCACTCAATCGACTCTCCAAAAATAGTAGCACTCCCGCCTCTCTGAACAATATTATATTGAAACTTGTGATTCTCTTTTGCCAACTGAGCGGGGATTGACTCATAACATGCACGTATCTTTATGCTTGTGGCAGGTTCGGCATACTTTGCCATATCAGCAATGTATTCATTTAGAATCCTGTTTTGAATATCTGCAACTGCCACAAAACTATTGGTACCGATAAACTCCTTGACAGCAGCGGGCATTCCACCTACAATCAAATACTTATTATAGAAATCTATTGCCATAGAATGTACATCCAAGGGTTCATTCGACTCATAGTGTTCGCGAATTGAATCGGCAAAGTTTTTCCTGTCTAATGCCCATAAGAATTCTTCAAAATCCATTGGGAACAACGTTACCTCATCCACTTTCCCGACAGGGAATGAATATTTTTTGTGATTGATAGCTACTCCCAACAAAGAGCCTGCCGCCACAATATGATATTCGGGGACTTGTTCGCAAAAATATTTTAACGAAGTCAAAGCCCTCTCGCATGCTTGAATTTCATCTAATATAATCAACGTTTTGCCCGGAATAATTCGCTGCGAGTGTGCAGATTCTAAGTATTGAATAATCGGGATAGGAGTGATACTCTCCTCGAATTTCTCCACTAAAGCTTTGTCTGTTTCAAGGTTGACAATAATAAAGTTGCCGAATTCCTGCCTGCCAAACTCTTGTAGGATATAGCTTTTGCCGACCTGACGCGCTCCATTGACAATCAGGGGCATTCTACCGGGTTTATTTTTCCATTTGACTAATTCGTCATAAATTTTTCTTTTCATCACTCTCTATATTTCCTGCAAAAATACATTTATCTATGGAAAAATCAAAATATTTCATATTTTTCCATAGATAATATTCGTAAACTACATGTTTTTGTTAGCTTCATTGCCAAGCATTACTAAGAGCGTTGAAAATTAACTCTCAATTTATCCCTAAAAATAAGCGTTCTTTGACCCTTTGGTTTACACGATTTTAATTGAAAGTTCGTATTTTTGTGCCGTAATTTTAATTATACAGATTATGGACAAAACAATAGAATATCCGATTGAGGATATAATGGAAGATACTGTTTTCATTGTCCGCAAATTTGCGCAGCAGTTCAGTTTGAGCCTGCGCGATGCGTTCAATTACCTGTACAGATTTCAGGGACTTGTCTTTTTACAAAAGCATTACGGCTACGAGCATACGCAACCCGCTTACCGCACCATAGAGGCAATGATTGAAATTTGCCGTAAAAACGGAGGGACGCTGTAATGAAAGTATATCACGGCACGAATGTTCGTTGTGGCAGGACCGATTGCCGACGACAGGATGCGGAGGCAGTTCGACCGTTATGAAATGAAGGAAATCACGATGGAACAGTTGCTCGAAAAAATCACTTACCGCGAGCCGACACACCAGATAATGCTCGGAACACCGACGGCAGTAGCGCTCATTCAGCCCGACAGCACTTTCATTTCCAAAATAGAAGATATTATCACAAATATGGGCGTAGCTCTGGTAAAAGATTTTGAAACTGATATAATTGAGGCCATGAAAATAATCTACAATTCCGAATTGTTTATATCCCTTACAGACAAGGAAACAGGTTTGTTTGAAAAATCATGGGCTGAAATTTATGAAATGCTGAAAAAGGAACTGAAAATGTAATTATCCGATAGATATATTCGTCCGGATTTCTGTATTGAAATAATCCGGTTGAAAAACATTAAAAGCGTGTAAACCAATCAATCAAAGGTTTACACGCTTTTTTTTGTGAACCGGTACAAAAGGAATATTATTTGGAAACAGATTTTTATCAACAAAAGAGGGGCCAAGCATAGTCACAAAATTACGATTTTTGTGGCAATTCAGAATCTTGAAATGAAGTAATTCTTTAAAATAGTTGAAAAATATCAGCAATTCAGGGTGTAAACTATTCTCCATCTCAGATACATGGCTTTTTTTTTGGCAAATACCTTGATAAGCTTTATAAGAAGCCATTATCTTTTTAGTGTTTGACAGCTGTCGAACGGCTGTTTGACAAGAGTCGGACAACTGTTCGACTGCTATCAAACAACTGTTTGACACTTGTCGAACACTAAAAAAGAGCCGATATCTCCAAAAAGTTTCTATAAAAGAGTCTTAAAAAAATACTGACGAACACACATAGGTTATATACAGCTCTCCGGTTCAGATTATGGCGAGGGACAGGCTGAACGGTTGCGCCAACTGAAATCGGCCGGGAAGAGGTTAATATTGCAGCTAACAAATTTTATCGCAAAAAAAGTGGGAAAAATGTTTGGAGATTGGTAGACTATCTATATATTTGCTGCCGAAATCATAGAAATACGTAATGAATATAAATTTAGTAAATACATATTGGTGGCGCTTCTTACTACTTCAGTCGTAAGGAATGCAGACTCGTATGTTTACTAAATAGATAAAATAACAAAGAGAGGCCTGTTGCACTTGCGACAGGCCTCTCTTCTTTTTTATGTGGTAACTAAACAATTTAAGATTATATGAAGACGTATCAGGTTAATGAAAATGGGTATTATGGTGAGTTTGGCGGTGCATATATCCCGGAGATTCTTCACAAGTGTGTGACGGAGCTGCAAGATACTTACCTCAAAGTACTGGAGAGTGAGGCTTTTCGCCGTGAGTACGACCAGTTGCTGCGCGACTATGTAGGCCGTCCTTCTCCGCTCTACCTTACCCGAAGACTGAGCCAAAAGTATGGTTGCCGCCTCTATTTGAAACGGGAGGACTTGAATCATACCGGGGCACATAAGATTAATAACACCATCGGACAGATTTTGCTGGCCCGCCGGATGGGCAAAACAAGGATTATTGCCGAGACGGGAGCCGGTCAGCATGGTGTAGCTACAGCTACGGTCTGCGCCCTGATGAATATGAAATGCGTGGTGTATATGGGGAAGACGGATGTAGAACGTCAGCATATCAATGTGCAGAAGATGGAGATGCTGGGAGCCAGGGTAGAGCCTGTCACCTCCGGCAATATGACCCTGAAGGATGCCACCAACGAAGCCATTCGCGATTGGTGCTGTCATCCTGCCGATACCTATTATATCATAGGCTCCACGGTAGGTCCCCATCCGTATCCCGATATGGTGGCTCGCCTGCAATCTGTCATCAGCGAAGAGATAAAAAAGCAACTGTTGGAACATGAAGGACACGATTATCCCGATTATCTCATTGCCTGTGTGGGAGGAGGAAGTAACGCAGCCGGAACGATCTATCATTACCTTGACGATGAACGGGTGAAGATAGTATTAGCCGAAGCAGGAGGGGAAGGTATCACCACAGGCAAAAGCGCCGCCACCATCCAATTGGGCAAGAAGGGAATTATCCACGGAGCCCGTACCCTCGTGATGCAAAGCGAGGATGGCCAGATAGAGGAGCCATATTCCATCTCCGCCGGATTAGACTATCCCGGCATCGGCCCTATGCATGCCAATCTATCGGCTACACGGCGGGCAACGGTTCTTCCTGTGAATGATGATGAAGCTTTAGCTGCCGCTTACGAACTTACCCGATTGGAAGGTATCATCCCTGCCTTGGAAAGCGCCCATGCTTTGGGAGCGCTTAACAAACTAAACTTCCGCCCCGAAGATATCGTGGTACTGACTCTCTCGGGACGTGGAGATAAAGACATTGACCAACTTCTCAAATACAAACAATAATATTTTTAAAAATATGAACTACACATTTAAAACAGTAAGTAAGAAGGTACTGGGCGATTTACATACGCCGGTTAGTATCTATCTGAAGGTTCGGGACATCTATCCCGAATCGGCCTTGCTTGAAAGCTCGGACTTCAATGCGAACGAGAATAGTCAGTCATTCATTGCCCTTTGTCCGCTGGCCAGTATCGGCATTAATAAGGGAGAGACCACAGCAACCTTTCCCGATGGGACAATAGAGGTTACATCTTTGTCAACCGTAGACCTTCCGACTGCTTTCGACACCTTCCTCTCCCGCTTCAGAATAGAAGGTGCAGACAAAGGCATTTGCGGGTTGTTTGGTTACACTGCCTTCGACTCCGTGCGCTACCTTGAGAACATCCCTGTGATGGAAGCCCACCACGAAGAGAACGATGCCCCTGACATGCTGTATATCTTATACCGGTATGTATTGGTGTTCGACCATTTCAAGAATGAACTAACCTTGATTGAACTGCTTGCCGAGGGAGAAACTAGCCATTTGCAGGAGATTGAGACACTGATAGAGAACCGCAACTATGCCTCCTATAACTTCCAACCGGTTGGAAAGGAAACTTCTCCCATTACAGACGAGGAATACAAGGAGGCTGTGCGCAAGGGAATCAAGCACTGCCTGAGGGGAGATGTCTTCCAGATCGTGCTGAGCCGACGCTTTGAACAGGCTTTCAAAGGTGATGACTTTAAAGTCTACAGGGCGCTACGAAGCATCAACCCTTCGCCTTATCTGTTCTACTTCGACTTTGGAGGCTTCCGTATCTTTGGATCCTCGCCGGAAACGCATTGCAAGATAGTAGACGGTCATGCTACCATCGACCCGATAGCCGGAACTGCTTTCCGCACCGGCAACGTAGCTTTAGACAAGCAACGCACCGAAGCCCTGCTGGAAGACCCGAAAGAGAATGCCGAACATGTGATGCTGGTAGACTTGGCTCGTAACGACCTTAGCCGGAATGCACACGATGTGAAGCTGGATTTCTATAAGGAAGTGCAGCACTACAGCCATGTGATCCACTTGACCTCCCGTGTCAGTGGCGATATTAATCCCGAAAGCGACCCCATCAAAACGTATCTGGATACCTTCCCCGCCGGTACATTGAGCGGAGCACCCAAGGTTCGCGCCATGGAACTTATCACCGAGATAGAGAAGCATAACAGGGGAGCTTACGGCGGTTGCATCGGCTTCATCGGCTTCGACGGCAACCTGAACCAGGCTATCACCATCCGTACCTTTGTGAGCCGTGGCAATGTGCTCTATTATCAGGCAGGAGCCGGTATAGTGGCTAAAAGCAGCGATGAACGCGAGCTTCAGGAAGTAAACAGTAAATTGGCAGCCCTCAAGAAAGCCATTGAAATGGCTGGGAAACTAATAAATTAACATATCATGGCAACACTATTATTAGACAATTACGATTCCTTCACCTACAACCTCCTGCACATATTGAAGGAGCTAAAGGTAGAGGTGGAAGTGCATCGCAACGATAAGATATCATTGGACGATGTGGATCGTTTCGATAAGATCGTCCTCTCTCCCGGCCCCGGTATCCCCGAAGAAGCAGGCATCCTGCTCCCCCTTATCAAACGGTATGCACCGACCAAAAGTATCCTGGGCGTATGCTTGGGCGAACAAGCTATAGGAGAAGCCTTTGGAGCAACATTGGTAAATCTGACGGATGTGCATCATGGTGTATGTTCGGATATCAAGGTCACAAAGAATGACCCTTTGTTTGCCGGACTGGGCACCTGCTTCGGCGCAGGTCGTTACCACTCCTGGATCGTATCAAAGGAGAACTTTCCCGACAGCCTTGATATTATTGCCGAAGACTTGATGGAAAATCAAATCATGGCGCTGAGGCATAAGGAATACAACGTGCGGGGCATCCAATTCCACCCCGAATCCATCCTCACTCCAAAAGGAAAAATGATTATTGAAAACTGGTTACGCATTTAAATTATGAAACAGATACTTTGCAGATTATTCGAACATCAATATCTGGGACGCGAAGAAGCCCGTCAGATATTACAGAACATCGCCGAAGGGCGATACAACGACTCGCAGGTAGCAAGTCTAATCACCGTATTCCTGATGCGCAGTATTTCCGTAGAAGAACTTACAGGTTTCCGCGAGGCGCTACTTGATATGCGTGTCCCGGTGGACTTGTCAGGCTATAAAGTGATAGATATCGTAGGTACGGGAGGCGATGGAAAGAATACCTTCAACATCAGTACTGCTGCTTGCTTTACAGTAGCCGGTGCCGGTTATTATGTAGTGAAGCACGGTAATTATGGAGCTACCTCGGTAAGCGGCGCCAGCAATGTAATGGAGCAGCACGGGGTGAAGTTCACCAGCGATGTAAACAAACTTTACCATTCAATAGATGCCTGTCGCATCGCCTACCTTCATGCCCCTTTGTTTAATCCGGCTTTGAAGGCAGTAGCTCCGATACGTAAGAGCCTGGCCGTACGCAGCTTCTTCAATGTATTAGGTCCGTTGGTGAATCCCGTTATACCGGCCTATCAGCTATTGGGTGTATACAGCCTTCCCCTGCTTCGTCTTTATAGCTATACCTATCAGGAAAGTGCTACCCGCTTTGGCGTAGTCCATAGCTTAGACGGATACGACGAAATATCCCTGACAGCCGATTTTAAAGTATCCATGCCGGAGATGGAGAAGCTCTATACGCCGGAGATGCTGGGTTTCCCCCGCTGCACAGAAGCAGAGCTGGAAGGAGGCGATACACCGGAAGCAGCCGCTAAGATATTCGATTCGGTACTGAATAATACCGCCACCCCGGGACAAATCAACTGTGTAGTAGCAAATGCAGCCTTTGCCATTCAGGTAATTTGTCCCGAAAAGAAGATAGAAGCCTGTATTGCTGAAGCACGCGAATCCTTGGAAAGCGGTAAAGCTTTAGCAACGTTCAAGAAGTTTATAGAGCTAAATAGTTGAGGCTGATATGGAACAGACCGATATTCTTCAGCAGATCGTAGCCAATAAGCGCATAGAAGTAGAGCAGCAAAAGAAAGCTGTCCCTCTCTCTACCCTTCTTTCGATGGGTAAAGAACGGATGGAACGCCCGACCCGCTCCATGCGAAAGGCTTTAGCCGAATCACCGAGTGGCATCATTGCCGAGTTCAAGCGCAAATCGCCCTCCAAGGGCTGGCTGTTTCCCGATGCCCATGTGAAGGATGTGCTTCCTGCTTACGAGCAAGCCGGAGCTTCGGCCTGCTCTATACTGACGGATAGCCACTTCTTCGGCGGTTCGCTTAACGACTTGCAGACGGCTCGTCGCTTAGTAAACCTTCCCCTGCTTAGAAAGGACTTCATCATCGATGAGTACCAACTCTTTCAGGCTCGCGTATTGGGCGCTGATGCTGTCTTGCTGATAGCTGCCTGTCTTACGGAGGAAGAATGTGTATCCTTGGCTACAACAGCCCACAACCTCCAACTGGAAGTATTGCTCGAAATCCATAGCGATGCAGAGCTTGCTTACCTAAGTCCACAAATAGATATGCTGGGCGTAAACAATCGCAATCTGGGCAGCTTCTATACCGACGTAGAGAACTCCTTCCGCTTGGTAGAGCAGATGAAGAAGGCTATTAAGCAAAGCGGTATCTCCCCACTCATGGTTTCCGAAAGCGGAATCTCTGATACAGAGGTAGTAGTTCGTCTCCGTATGGCAGGTTTCCGTGGCTTCCTGATAGGCGAGACCTTCATGAATACCACCCAACCTGGAAAAACGCTCTCAAACTTCATAGGAGGATGGGTATGATAATCAAAGTATGTGGCATGAAACACCCCGAAAACATCCGCCAAGTTGCAGCCTTAGGCGTAGACTGGATAGGTTTCATCTTCTGGCCTTCCTCCAAACGATATGTCGAACAATCGGGAACGGATGATACAACGATGCCTCGACAAAGCCGTTTTGTCGGCGTCTTTGTCAACGCCTCTGCTGAGGAAATGCTGGAGAAAGCAACGGAATACAGTCTTGATTATCTGCAACTGCATGGCGACGAATCGCCCGACCTCTGCTACACCCTCCAAAAACGAGGCAAAGCCCTCATCAAAGCCTTCTCCATAGCAACCGAAGAAGACGTAGCACGGACTGCCGAATACGAAGGCCGTGTAGACTACTTCCTCTTCGACACCAAGTACGAAGGCTATGGTGGCTCCGGCAAAAGCTTCGACTGGTCGGTTCTGAGCGCCTACAAAGGCGAGACCCCCTTCCTCCTAAGCGGCGGTCTCAGCCCCGAAAGCATAGAAGCTCTCCGCAGCTTCTCCCACCCCCGCCTCGCAGGCATCGATCTGAACAGCGGTTTCGAGATAGAGCCAGGATTGAAAGACATAGAGAAATTAAAAGAATTTATTAGTGAAATCAGGAATATATGAATAGAATAAAAGAATTATTTCAGAGAAAGCAGAAGGGGATTCTTTCTGTATATTTTACAGCCGGGTATCCGAACCTTGGAGATACGGCCGGGCTTTTGAAGGCTTTAGAGGCTAAAGGGATTGATATGGTGGAGGCAGGGATTCCCTTTTCAGACCCGATGGCTGACGGGCCGGTTATCCAGGAGGCCTCTACGAAGGCGCTTCGGAATGGGATGACGCTTCGGCTGCTGTTTGAACAACTGAAGGATATCAGGAAAGAGATGCATATCCCTATCTTACTGATGGGATATCTCAATCCTATTATGCAGTTTGGCTTTGAGAACTTCTGCAAGAAGTGTGCTGAGGTAGGTGTGGATGGAACGATTATTCCCGACCTCCCCTTTGCTGATTACATCGCAGACTACAAGCCTATAGCCGATCAATACGACGTAAAGATAGTGATGCTCATCACCCCTGAAACCTCCGACGAGCGCATTCGTCTGATAGACGAAAACACCGATGGCTTTATCTATATGGTATCAAGTGCAGCCATTACCGGAGCCCAACAAAGCTTCAACGACCAGAAGCAAGCCTATTTTCATCGTATCGACGATATGCATCTTCGCAATCCCCGCTTGATAGGCTTCGGTATCAGCAACAAAGCCACCTACGATGCCGCTGCAGCCTATTCCTCCGGTGCCATCATCGGCAGCAAGTTCATCCAGTTGCTTGCCTCCGAACCCACCGCCCCCCAAGCCATAGACCAACTCCTCGAAGCCCTTCGATGACGTCTCTACAAAGAACAACCAATAACGATTGGCATATAAACGAATCAAGGGGCAGCTTGGAAGCTGCCCCTCTCTCTGAGAATCAAAAACTAACCTAATCCATCTGTGTATTTAACAAAGGCTTTGGTTTCGCTTAACTAATCATAAAAAAAGTCTTATACCTTTACTCTGATGCAAATATCCGCATAATTTCCCATATATCATTTGATTTATGTCAAATAAACTCCTTTTTACAGATATTCTCGGGGAGTTCTTGTTACTTGTACTCTTTCCAGCTCTTAATTTGAATGTCATCGATGCTTAACGTACAGAAGGCTGTAATGAAGGCATCAGCCAGACGGGCATTCGTAATGAGAGGAATATTCAGGTCGATAGCGGCGCGGCGTATCTTATAGCCATTGTCTAACTCACCGGCTGTAAGGTCGCGGGGGATATTTACCACCATGTCTATCTTCCTCTCGTGAAGCAAGCGTAGTGCCTGAGGTTCTTCTCCTTCTTCACTGGGCCAGTATACCTGGGTACTTTCTATCCCATTCTCGGCCAGGAAGCGGTAGGTTCCTCCTGTAGCATATAGGTTGTATCCTTTATTAGACAGCAGACGGGCAGCATCGAGCATATCCGCCTTTTGTTTGGCTGTACCGGTAGAGAGCAGGATATTCTTCTGAGGGATGCGGTAGCCTACGGAGAGCATGCTCTTGAGAATGGCTTCAGATGTGTCGGAGGCTATACAACCTACTTCGCCTGTAGACGCCATATCTACACCCAGCACAGGATCGGCTTTTTGCAGTCGGCTGAAGGAGAACTGGGAGGCTTTGATACCTACATAATCCAGATCGAACTCGTTCTTAGTTGCTTTCTGTACCGGCAATCCCAGCATAACCCGTGTGGCTGTGTCAATGAAATTTATCTTCAGCACCTTGCTTACGAAGGGGAAGCTTCGTGAGGCGCGGAGGTTACACTCAATCACTTTTATATCATTGGCCTTGGCCAAGTATTGTATATTGAAGGGGCCGGATATATTCAGTTCTTTGGCTATCTGACGGCTGACGCGCTTAATACGGCGTAAGGTCTCCACATAGAGCTTCTGGGCAGGGAACTGAATGGTAGCGTCTCCACTATGTACACCGGCAAACTCAATATGTTCGCTTATGGCGTAGAGGACGATTTCACCATTCTCGGCTACGGCATCCATCTCTACTTCCTTGGCATTCTCGATAAACTGACTAACCACTACCGGATGCTGCTTGCTGACGTTGGCGGCCAGTTGCAAGAAGCGCTCCAACTCCTGTGGATTAGAGCATACATTCATGGCAGCGCCACTTAATACATAGCTTGGGCGGACCAGTACAGGGAAGCCTACTTCATCCACGAAGGAATTGATGTCTGTCATACTACTCAATTCTTTCCAGCGGGGTTGGTCTACACTGATGCGGTCGAGCATGGCGGAGAACTTATGGCGGTCTTCAGCATTATCGATACTCTTGGCTGTGGTTCCGAGGATATGAACGTTTTGTTCATCCAGACGCATGGCCAGATTGTTAGGTATCTGTCCACCTGTTGATACAATCACACCGTGTGGATTTTCCAATTCCAGGATGTCCATCACCCGTTCGAAGGTTAGTTCATCGAAGTAGAGGCGGTCGCACATATCGTAGTCTGTCGATACCGTTTCGGGATTGTAGTTTATCATCACCGAGCGCCAGCCTTCCTTGCGGATAGTATTCAGTGCCTGCACACCGCACCAGTCGAACTCAACCGAGCTACCGATACGATATGCTCCCGAACCGAGTACCACAATAGAGCGCTTGTCGCCCAGATAGTGTACATCGTTCTCAATGCCGCTATACGTAAGATAGAGGTAATTGGTCTGCGCCGGATATTCGGCAGCAAGGGTATCTATTTGTTTCACTACAGGTATGATACCCAGCCGTTTCCTTTCCTGACGTATTACAAGTCCTGCATTTTCCGTATCCATTCCTTCCTTGAAGATAGCGCGTGCTATCTGGAAGTCGGAGAAGCCTTGCACCTTGGCGAGGCGGAACAGGTCTACAGGTATATCAGCTACGACATTGATAGATTCTAATTCCTTTGATGTAAGGATAATATTACGGAGCTTCTGCAAGAACCATTTGTCAATCTTAGTTTGATGATGGATATGGTCTATTGAGTACCCTGAGCGGAAGGCTTTGCTGATAACGAATATCCTTCGGTCGGTCGGTTCGTTCAATGCCTTGTCTATATCTTGAAGCACCAGTTCCTTGTTCTCCACAAAGCCGTGCATTCCTTGTCCAATCATGCGGAGGCCTTTTTGAATGGCCTCTTCAAAGGTACGACCGATGGCCATTACCTCGCCTACAGACTTCATGCTTGATCCCAGTTCGCGGGCTACGCCGTGGAACTTCCCTAAGTCCCAGCGTGGTATCTTGCAGACTACATAGTCGAGCGCCGGTTCAAAGAAGGCACTCGTTGTTTTGGTAACCGAGTTCTTCAGATCGAACAAGCCGTATCCCAATCCCAATTTAGCCGCTACAAAGGCCAGCGGATAGCCGGTTGCTTTAGAGGCTAAGGCTGATGAACGGCTGAGGCGGGCATTTACTTCAATCACACGATAGTCTTCACTCTCCGGGTCAAGGGCGTACTGTACGTTACATTCGCCTACGATTCCGATATGGCGAATGATGCGGATAGCCAATTCGCGCAGTTTATGATATTCGGAATTGGTAAGCGTTTGCGAGGGAGCAATCACGATGCTCTCGCCTGTATGGATACCCAGCGGGTCGAAGTTCTCCATGTTACAAACCGTAATGCAGTTGTCGAACCGGTCGCGTACCACCTCGTACTCAACTTCTTTCCAGCCTTTCAGACTCTTCTCTACCAATACCTGAGGCGAGAATGCGAAGGCTTTTTCAGCCAATACATTCAGTTCTTCCTCATTGTCGCAGAAGCCTGATCCCAGACCTCCTAAGGCATAAGCGGCGCGAAGGATAACAGGGTAGCCCAGTTCGGCTGCTGCTCGGCGGGCATCCTTTATATTTTCTACAGCCTCGCTTTTGATGGTCTTTATATCTATCTCATCGAGCTTACGCACAAAGAGTTCGCGGTCTTCTGTATCCATGATGGCTTGCACAGGAGTACCCAGTACACGCACATTATATTTTTCCAATATACCTTCGCGATATAATGCTACGCCGCAGTTCAGCGCCGTTTGTCCACCAAAGGCAAGCAAGATACCATCGGGGCGTTCCTTCTCAATCACCTTCTCTACAAAGAAGGGAGTAACGGGGAGAAAGTAAACCGTATCAGCAACGCCTTCGGACGTTTGCACCGTGGCAATGTTGGGATTAATCAATACCGTTTCAATTCCTTCTTCCTTGATTGCCTTTAGAGCCTGCGAGCCTGAGTAGTCAAACTCACCCGCCTCACCAATCTTAAGGGCGCCGGAACCAAGAACAAGTACCTTTTTCACTTCTTCTCCGGCACGCCACGTTTCTACAGTGTTTTGGGCAGGAAGGGTTAATTTTCCTGTCTGCAACGAATCGGTAAACAAATCGAAGATGAATTCTGTATCGGTGGGGCCGCTGCAGGCTTCAGGGTGGAATTGGGAGGTGAAGAAGGGTTTCGTTTTATGGCGTATCCCTTCGTTGGTACCGTCATTCATATTGATGAAGAGAGGTTTCCAATCGGCACCCAGCGTACTATTATCTACAGCGTATCCGTGATTTTGTGAGGTGATGAAACAGCGGTTTGTTCCTACCAAGCGAACCGGTTGGTTGTGGCTACGGTGTCCATACTTCAGTTTATAGATGGAGGCTCCTCCGGCTTTACCAAGCAACTGGTTACCCATGCAGATACCGCAAATAGGCTTATCGCCTGATAGAGCCTTGCGTATGTTTTGAACGGCAGCGTCGCAAGTATCCGGATCACCTGGTCCGTTACTGATAAAAAGGCCGTCGTACTCCAAGGTGTTGAAATCGTAGTCCCAGGGAACACGTATCACCGTAAGGTTGCGCTTCAGCAGACAGCGAATGATGTTATACTTCACGCCGCAATCCACAAGTACTACCCGTTTCTTTCCTTCACCTTCCCCATAAGTGATGATTTTTTTGGTAGAAACGCGGTCTACGTAGTTGATATCCTCGTAATTCAGGTCTTCCTTTTCAACCTCCGCTTCATCATTAATAAAGATGGTTCCCCTCATTACACCGCATTCACGGAGTATTTTGGTTAGGGCGCGGGTGTCGATGCCGTATATGCC